>NZ_JBODRQ010000226.1:0-2766 GCF_050633025.1 Aeromonas sp. | reverse complement strand
CCGCAGGGATAAACCTGGTGACCGCTGGGCCGGAACGGTTAGGGGGCTCGTAAATAGCAGCAACAATAAGGATTTCAACTCATCTATATCGGATAGCGAGTTCAATGGCACACGCCGCAAAACCCGCAAAGAGATATTCATGGTTCGCATGGTCAAGAATGCTGGGGGTCATCGGCCTCGTATATCCCAAAGCAGGTAATGGGAATCGTCCTTACCCTAAGGGGCGTTAAGCCAGAGCGCCCCTGAAAGGCCGGATATCCCCCAGACCACCACTGAACATATCCGGTCAATCCTGCTTCGGTGATTTCTGGTATCAGGGGGCCCCGCATGCGCAGGAACCAGCGATAGGCCAGGTTGAGGGGCGTGTCCTGAACCAGACGGCGCTCGCTGCGAATGCCAAAGAGATAACCGATGAAGAGGACAGGATCGATGGCGGGTCGGCCATTGCCCTGGCAATAGCAGTGGTGAACCTTGTCGCGGATGAAGTCAAAGGAGATGAATTTATCGATTTTACGCAGGAGGTGGTCTTGGGGGACGAGTTCCTCAAGGGTAACCATCTCGATCTCAAATTGCTGGGGTGAGGGTTCTTTGGGCATGGTGCAGTCCATTGATTGACCATGCCGCAATTAAATCAACCCCCGGATCGGCGTCCAGGGGGTTGTCAGCAGTCTGAAACCGCCTTTCGGCGGTTTGTTTTTTTGCTATCGGGTGGCACTGGTTGATCGCGCCTGTCCGGTGGCGGCAGTTCGCTCATCACTGGCTGTCCGGTAGAGTCCCTTCTGATAGGCCATGCTGCCCCAGAGTACCAGACCAAGGGCCGCTTCCTTCATGGCGTCCGGCTGCGCTGCCGGGGCCAGTGTTTCGCTGGCATCATCGTAGACATAGCCTTCCGCTGCGCGTTCCGGTTGCAGGATCACCACATCCTTGCCACGCATCAGGGCGAAGTTCTTGTCGTATTGCATGATGGCGCGCCCCGGCCAGTCGGCAGGCATGCGGGTCAGATCCTTGCCGAGCATGGGGTAGTCAGCATTAATCCCCATCAGGGAGAGCAGGGTCGGCGCCATGTCGATCTGGCTGACGATGCGTGGATCCTTCTTTGGCGCGATACCGTCACCCAGGATGACTCCGGGGATATGGAAGCGGGGGATGGGCACCAGACTGGCGCCACCGACCCGACTGTCGTGATCGGCGATGACCAGGAACAGGGTGTCCTTCCAGTATTCGGACTGTTTCGCCTTCTTGAAGAACTCGCCGATGGCGTAATCCGCATACTTGGCCGCGTTGTTGCGGGTCTGCTTGGGCTGCTCGAACAGTTCGATGCGGTTGTCCGGGAATTCGAACGGATCGTGGTTGCTGGAGCTGAACACCAAGCTGAAGAAGGGTTTGCCCTCCTTGTGCAGCGCCTTGAAGGTCTCGTCAGCCTTGGCCATCAGATCCTCGTCGGAGGCGCCCCATGAGCCCTTGAACACCGGATTGTCGAAATCCTTCTGTTCGACGATGGTGGTGAAGCCGTTGCCGAGGAAGAAGCTGCGCATGTTGTCGAAGTGACTCTCGCCGCCATAAATAAAGCTGGTGTCGTAACCCCGCTGCTTGAGCAGATCCGCGATGGTGAAGAAGTTGGTCTGGCTCTTGCCGAGTTTTACCACCGCCTGTGCCGGAGTCGGAGTGAAGCCGGTCAGTACCGCCTCGATACCGCGGACCGAGCGGGTGCCGGTGGCGTAGAGCTGCTCGAAGGCCCATCCCTGTTGCGACAGCGCATCGATATTGGGGGTGAGCGGCAGGCCACCGAGGGAGCCGACAAACTGGGCACCTAGGCTCTCCTGCAGCAGGATCACCAGATTCTTCGGTTTGCCGCCGTAGCTGGCTTCATTGAAGGTCTGGCTAGGCAAGGTGTCGGAGCTGAACTGGTGGACGGCTCGGCCGCTCTCCTGACGCACAATTTCGATGATCTGCTGGTCAGCCATTTTGCCGTAAAACTGGCTGGCATCCTCTTCGGCGCCCATCTGTTTGATGGCAAAGAAGAGGGAGTAGGCGGAGTTGACGGTCAGGGCGTTGACCAGCGGATCCTCGGCAAAGGCGACCATGGCCGGGTTCAGGGCGCGGTGACCGAGACTGGAGCGGGCACCGAGAAAACCTATGGCCAGAATGAGCAGGGCGAAGGCCGGGCGCAGATACCAGCGGGGGAAGCTGAGGCCACGCACCAAACGGCCGCTAAGCCACCAGCCACCGGCCAGCACGGCGCCACTGAAGAGTACCGCCAGCAGCAGCTCGGCTTTGCGGCCCGCCCACAGCATGGCGAATACCTCTTTTGGATAGATAAGGTACTCCACATAGAGACGATTGGGGCGTAATCCGTACTCATTGATAAACGAGGGGGTGGAGATCTCGAGGAACAGCATCAGCCAGAGTCCGACGGTCAGCCACACTCGCATCAGTTGCAGCCAGCCCCGGCCGATGGCATGGGGGCCTGCCAGCAGCAGAGTGAACATGGCGGGGACACCCCAGACCCAGCAGAGGGTCGCAAAGTCGACCCGCAGCCCCTGTAGCAACATCTCCTGCCAACCGGCTACGGCATCCACCCGATCCAGTTGCCAGAGACCGAGGGCGAGCCGACTGAAAGAGAGAGATAAAAGCGCTATCGCGCAGAAGACGGCGAAGGGCCAAAACGGGCCGAGTCGCTGTTTTAGATCTGTCATGTTTGTTCCTGAATGAGACTCTAAACGTCTGTCCACAGACGTTTTTTTAGTTGTTGTGAGGTTATGACAG
>NZ_JBODRQ010000225.1:0-2826 GCF_050633025.1 Aeromonas sp. | reverse complement strand
ATTGATACTCGCGCCGTTTTGACTGCCATATCAAGAGGGAGGCCCGTTGGCCTCCCTCTTCTCATCTGCATGTCGACCGGCGTGCTAGCGTTTGCGCCAGACGGTCAGCTGCGCCATCGTGTGCTGGTATTTGCGGGCGGTTTCGCGGATGACGAAGGGCACATCCCGCGGCGGGCAGTGCTCCTCGAACTCCGCCGCCAGCAGCCGTTGCAGCGCCTGATAGGTGGTGAGCGCCTCGCCGTTTTCGCGAATGCCGCCGAGCCAGTTGGCGGGCGGGGTATATTCCGCCAGCCAGGTATAGGGGCTGGTGAGTACCAGCAGGCCGCCGCTGCGCAGCCGGGGGGCGATATCCCGCAGGAAGCGGGCGGGCTCTCGCAGCCTGTCGATCAGATTGGAGGCGAGCACCAGATCGTAGTGGCCATATTTGGGCTTGAGGTTGCAGGCATCCCCCTGACTGAAGTGGATGCGCTCAGCCTGACTCGCCCCCAGCCCGTGGCTCGACAGGCGCGCCTCGCAATACTCCACCAGTTCACCCTCCAGCGGAATGGCGTAGCGGAAGCTGTCCTGACTGGCGAGGGCCAGCGCCACATCGATGAAGCGGGCCGAGTAGTCCACCCCGTCCACATGCTGGAAGTGGCGGGCCAGTTCGAAGCTGGCGCGGCCGGTGGCGCAGCCGATATCCAGCGCCCGCTGGTGGTTGCTGCAGAGCTCGCCAGCAAGATCAGCAAGCGTCTTGGCGTAGTTGGCTACCCCGAAGTGGCTCGGGCCGTACTGGAAGTCGAGGTACTGAGCGACCAGCGTGTCGGTTTCATAGGGATTCACGATAACGGGTTCCTGATAACGGGAGACCAGATAGCGGAAACCCGCATGCTGGAAGAAGTGACGCCGGAAGGCGTAACGGGATGATTTGAGCGCTTCGTTACCCGTGCTGATCCAGCTGCCGCCCTTGATCAGGGTGTGCTTGCCATCAAAGGTGGGGGTGGAGAAGTCGTCGTAGAGCGGGTGGATTTTAAAGCCGTCGAAGCCATCGATTGCGGTGCTGGTCCACTGCCAGACATTGCCCACCAGATCGAAGAACTCCCCTTGCGGGCAGGCATCCACCGGGCAGGAGGAGGCAAAACGGGCCAGATTGATATTGCCGGGTGCCTGCGTCCAGTCCGGCTGATCGCCGGGTAGCTGCTCGCGCAGCAGCATCCATTCCGCCTCGCTCGGCAGCTGGATGGGGAGTCCGGTCCGGGCCGCCTTCCAGCGACAGAAGGCAGCCGCTTCCAGCTGGTTGACCTCGACCGGCCAGTCCCATGGCATGGCGATCTGCTCGGTCATCAGCCGCAGCTGCAATTTCCCGGGTTTGGTGGAATCACCCACCCAGAAGGTGGGCATCTGCGCCTTGGCGTATTGGCACCAGCTCCACCCCTCCTCATCCCACCACTGTTGCTGGCCGTAGCCGCCCGCCTGTACGAAGGCGAGGTACTCGGCATTGCTCACCAGCATGCGGCTGGCCTGAAACGGGGCCAGTTCGATATGGCGCTCGCCATATTCGTTGTCCCAGCCGTAGGTGGCGTCCTGCTTGCCAAGGCGCACCTTGCCGCCGGCCACCGGCAGCAGGCTGTTGGCGGGCACCAGCTCAATCCTATGGCGGGCTTCGGGGCAGGCGGGCCAATAAGGTTGCGGCCGCACCCAGGCGAGCGGCAACTGGCGGATCAACACGCTGGAGGTCTCGAGGTGGATGCGCTCGTGCTCTATCCCCATCAGGATCACCCAGGCCGGGCTCTGCCAGTCGATGGGCAGGGTGAGCGGCATCTGGCGGATGAAATCGCACACCAGCGTACGGACTTTGGCTCGATAGCTGCGCAGCTCGCTGACCTTGGGCCAGTCATAGTGGGTCTCGTCCAGATCGTCCCAGCTCATCTCGTCCACCCCGATGGCGACCATGGCCTCGATGCGGGCATCCAGCCGCTGGTCGATCAGGCGCGCCGCCAGCAGCTTGTTGATAAAGAAGGCGGCGGTGTGGCCGTAGTAGAAGATGAGCGGATGGCGCAGCGGGATCGCCTTGTTGAACCAGGCCCGCTCATCGGCCAGACAGTCGAACAGCGCGTCGTAGAGATCGAAGGTCTGGCAGAAGTAGGCGAGCAGTTCGCGCCGTTTCTGCTCGGGATCGCTGCCGGTCAGCAACGGGGTGCGAGTCGGCTCCGGCAGACCGGTGGCGGTGGCATAGAGAGGGCTTGCTTGGGTCACGCTCTGACTCCTTGTTGGCAGTGAAGACTGACAAAAGACAGTGGTAATGACATTACCGCAATGGAGAGCTTGGTACGCACGAAGTACCACTATTGGCTCAACAGACCGGCAGGGCAATTAAAAACTTCCACGGGCTGTCAGCATAGTGACCGGCAGGACGACCCGCCAATCAGCCACAATCATATCCGTTCTGCAATGGATGATGGTTGGGCTCAGTTGATGGCGGGGCTCAGTGGTTGTCACTGGCTGGATCAGACCAGCGTGACCAGAACGGGGAGAGGGCGAACGCCAGCGGCTTGGCTGGCAGAGTGAATTGCTACCCGAATTGCAGACCCTGGCGAAAGGGGGCTGGATCCTCTATCCAATCCTGATTGAAGTATGTGGCTCTGTATCAAGCGTTCAAAGGCAACTCAAAAGCTACCTGTAGGTGAAGGTGCGTCAAGAGATGTCCCTCAAAAAGCATTCAGCGCAACATGGTGATGCCATTGCCAGACGTTTCCTTGACCCGAAGGCATGCTATCAAGAGCCGCTTTCCTTGTTGCTTTATGAGTCTGAAATCAACAAAACCCGGCTGAATTTATGAGAGAATCT
>NZ_JBODRQ010000224.1:0-2869 GCF_050633025.1 Aeromonas sp. | reverse complement strand
GTGGTGGACTCAAGGCAACGAGCCGGGCAAGCACGGTGTCTGGCTGGATGTCGGGGCGGCAAGCTGCCCCTGGGTTGAGTTCATGATGAAGATGGCGGAGCCTGTTCAGGCGGGCTCGGCTTTTTTGCTATACAACCGTAGAGAGCAATAATAATGAAAAAAAATCGCATTACCATGCTGCTTGCCAGCATGATGTTGAGTGGCCACCTCTGGGCGGCCGAGGCATACGACATCAACAAATCCTATTCGGGCGGCAGCCAGGTCAATTACAACGGCCAGCTGTTCGAGGCCAAGTGGTGGGCCAACCCGGGTCAGACTCCGGGCATGGCGGCCGCCAATGAGTGGGATACCCCGTGGAAGCTGATCGGCGAAGGGGAAGTGACCCCGCCGGATACCGGCGGAGATGACAAGCCCAATCCGCCGACGCCTACCCCGCCGGATGGCAGCACCGCCCCCGTCTATATGAGCCAGGCCGAGCTGGATGCCAAAGAGAAGGCGCTGACCGACTTCCCGGCGATGGAGGCGGTCAAGGCCTCCATCGCTACCCGGGACAATCTGGTCGTCGAGGCGGTGCAGCCGGGCCGCGCCGACAACCCTGGCAACGTCAAGCGGGTCGAAAGCCTGCTGAGCGAGAGCCAGTTCAACTACCTCTTCCCGCTGCGCGCCCCCGAGTACACCTATCGTGGCCTGCTGCAGGCGGCGGCCAAATTCCCGGCCCTGTGCAGCGACTACCGCGATGGCCGCGATGCCGACGCCATCTGCCGCAAGACGTTGGCAACCATGTTCGCCCACTTCGCCCAAGAGACCGGTGGTCACGAGAGCTGGCGCCCGGAAGCGGAGTGGCGTCAGGCGCTGGTTTACGTGCGCGAGATGGGCTGGAATGAGACCATGCGCGGCGGTTACAACGCCGAGTGTCGTCCCGATGTGTGGCAGGGTCAGCAGTGGCCGTGCGGCACCTTCGACAATGGCGAGTTCAAGAGCTACTTTGGCCGCGGCGCCAAGCAGCTCTCCTACAACTACAACTACGGCCCCTTCTCCGAGGCGATGTTTGGTACGGTACGTACTCTGCTCGACAAGCCGGAGCTGGTGGCTGACACCTGGCTAAACCTCGCCAGCGCGGTGTTCTTCTACACCTATCCGCAGCCGCCCAAGCCCTCCATGCTCCATGTCATCGATGGCACCTGGCAGCCGAATGACCATGACAAGCAGAATGGTCTGATCCCCGGTTTCGGGGTCACTACCCAGATCATCAATGGCGGGGTGGAGTGTGGCGGCCGCGCCGAGCATGCCCAGTCCCAGAACCGCATTAATTACTACCGCGAGTTTGCCAATTACCTCGGTGTGCGGGTACCCGCAGACGAAGTGCTCGGTTGTAAAGGGATGAAGTACTTTGACGAGAAAGGGGCTGGTGCCCTGCCCATCTACTGGGAGCAGGAGTGGAACAATGTGGCCGGGAATCCGAACGGCGGCAAGAGCTACGCGTGCAAACTGGTGGGCTACCAGACTCGCTTCAGTGCCTTCAAGGAGGGGGATTACAGTCGCTGTGTCCAGCACTTCTATCCCGAAGTGGTGATCGAGGATAACGGCGGTGGCACCAACCTGCCGCCGGTGGCCAATATCACCGGCCCGGCGCAGGTCGAAGGCGGCAGCAAGGTGACCCTATCCGCCCAGCACTCCAGCGATCCGGAAGGCAAGCCGCTCTCTTATGGCTGGACGCTGCCTGCCGGTACCTCTGCCCAGGTGCTGGATCAGGTGACGCTGGAGCTGACCCTGCCCAAGCCGGCCAGTGATACCAAGCTGGACATCAAACTGATCGTCACCGATGAAGGAAACTTGAGTCGCAGCACCACTCATAGCCTGCTGGTAAAAGGGGAGGAGGGGGGCGTGACCCAGCCTGACTATCCGGCCTATAAAGCGGGGACTCGCTACAAGGCGGGGGAGCGGGTCAGCAATGGTGGTGCCAGCTACCAGTGCAAACCGCACCCCTACACCGGTTGGTGTGCCGGTGCAGCCTGGGCCTATGAGCCCGGCAAGGGGACCGCATGGAGCGATGCCTGGATCAAGCTGTGATCTGGCAATGAGCCAATGTAATAAAAGATGGGGCCTGCGGGCCCCATTCTTGTTTGGTGGAGTTCAGGTTTGGCCGAGGACTCTCTCTGGCCGGGACAGGACAGCACCTGATGGCGCTGCGTCAGGATGTGAAATGTAGTTTTATTACTTTTTTTGGTGAAATGCTTTCACGGCTCACTTGCCGTAGCGGAAGTAGTATTCACGGGTGGACGGTGCATAGGCATCTTTTTCTACAATGCCGTTTTTAGTGGTTGCGCCCTTGAGGCGGAACAGTACTGCCAGATTCTCAAACATGGTTTACCTCATCGCTCTGTCATTTATGGTTATGGTGCGTGATCTTTATCACGGTTTGATCCTATGGCTATATGTGAGACAGATCAACTTTTTGTGTTTTAAATTTACCGAAATCATGGAAAAGGATTTCAAATGCAATGCTCTTTATGGAAAGGCTTTCCGAGGGGCGGTGATAAGCTGCCAGTAGAAGAGGTCGGCGAGCGGGGGGGGGCTATACAGGAAAGGGGCTTGCTTCACGATCTCTTCTTGATCGGGGCTTGAGTATCGGATCATAGGGCGATTTGTGACCTAAAACAGAGGGATAGCATGCGCCTTGTTGGTAAAAACAGCGAGCTGCTGCATTTTTGACTAAACGAATCCATCGCAGTTATTTTAGGGTTGACAGCAAAGCGGGTGATGCCTATCATGCGCCTCCGTTGCCGGAGATAACTTCGTCAGCGCCGAGGTGAGTTGGGGTTATAGCTCAGCTGGGAGAGCGCTTGCATGGCATGCAAGAGGTCCGCGG
>NZ_JBODRQ010000223.1:0-2969 GCF_050633025.1 Aeromonas sp. | reverse complement strand
CTTGCACGATTCAGATGCGCCTGTGGTTAACGGCGACGTCGCCAAGCCAGTGGCAACAGGGCCAGCAGGCCGAGTCCCAGCGCACCACCGCCTGAGGAGGTGTCCGGTTTGGTGGCATCACTCTCCAGTTTGAGGTCGACGATGATGGGATCATGATCGGAGGCGCTGAAGGGGTTGTCAGACTTGAGTAGTGCATCGGTGAATTTGGCAGCGTACTCGAACTGGTTGCTTTCGAAGGCGTTGATATGCCAGTCGGAGACACCCGCCACCTTGCTGGCCAGTGCCGAGTTGGCGAGGGCATAGTCGAGGGTACCGAGTTCGCCGTCATAGCTGTAGGAGATGGCTTTCTCCTTGTTAAACTTGACGTTGAGATCGACGAAGCCATAGTTCTTGGTCGCCTCGCGCCCCATCTGCTCGTAAGGTTGTTCACCGATAAAGGTGTGGGAGGCAGATACGATCTTCCGCTCGCTGGTGGCCGGGTTGTAGTCTGTCAGTACCCGGATCGGATCTTCCTTGGCGTAGGAGTTGAAGTCCCCCACCAGCAGCACCTGGCCCGGCAGTTTGCTGACCGCTTCACCCAGTACCTTGGCGGCGGAGACCCGGAACTCGGTGCACTTGCCCTGCAGGTCGGCCGGCTCTGTCTTGCCATCGCCATTTTCATAGCAGCCTGATCCCTTGGATTTGAGGTGGTTGACTACCACAGTCAGCGGTTCTTTGCTCTTGGCAATGGTGAAGGTCTGAACCAGCGAGTCGCGTTGACCAGCGGTTTTGGCTGCTCCACCTGTGATGTAGCGCTGCTCCGGCAGCTTGATGACGCTGGCATCCCCGCTGGGGGTGATCAGGGCAGGGCGGTAGATCATCGCCACCATGATGGCGTCGCCGCCGAAGAACTTGCCATCGGTGAGGGCAGTGACCGGCAGACGGACATAGGCGTAGTGTTTGCTTGTATCCTTCTGCTGTTCGTTGAGACGGGTCACCAGATTATGGAGGGCGGAGTTGTCACCAAAGCCGTTGTTCTCCATCTCCATCAGGCCGAGCAGGTCGGCGTCCATCTCGGTAATGGCGTTGGCTATTTTGGTGCGCTGCTTCTCGAAGGCAAGCAGTGTTTTGGCACCACGGTTACAACTATCTTTGTATGTTCCTTGGCAGGTGTTATTAAGATCGCCACCAATCTCTGGCGCGCTGGTGAAGTAGTTGAGCACGTTAAAGCTTGCGATCCGCAGGTTGCTGCCTGGAGTTCGAGTGGGGGCGGTCAGCTGGCGATCATCTTGCGCAGTACGCAGCAAGTTGGCGACCCCGATAGTGACATCGTTGGGTACCATCAGGCGGAAAGCGTCCTTGTTGTAGATAACAGTCCCTTCCAGACCATCTATCTGATCACCGATACGCAGATAACCCTGATCGGCATCCAGCGCCGGGAACCAGGGCAGGGCGCCATTTTGTACTTTGAAATCAGACTCGACCGCCAGTCGGTTGTTGCCATTTTTGGCGGCCAGCGCGACCGCTTCCGGGCTGCTGGCAACATGGAGCTGGGTCGGCTTGATAAGCGGCGCCTTATGGGAGAGTTCCAGGTTAGTGCGAGAGGCCTTGTAGTCGAAGCTGAAGTTGCGGGTCAGGTGAAGATCGCTGCTGCTGTCGAGCCGTACCCGCATCCCTTCGTGGCGATTGAGGGCTTGCTTCAGGCTTTCATCGTCATTGACTTTGAGTACGCTTACCGGCACGTTTTTACCCTGCCCGAGAACCTTGAGCCGGGGCTCAGTACCATCCCATTTCAGCTTGAGCTGGGTGCCGCCCAAGAACTCCTCGACCTGGGCTTCCAGGCAGAGCTCAGCTCCCGGTTTGATGTCTTTATATTTGGTCGCGAAGTCCTTGTCGCTCAGATAGACAAAGATGCCATCCGAGGTGGCCGGGTCGCCATCGCCCACCGGGTCGGTCAGATAGAAACCCTTGGTCAGACTTTGGCCCACAGTGGTAACAACACCCTTGACGCGGAAAGAGTCTGGGCTGACAGCCCCGGTGGATGTTGAGGTAGTGGCGAGCGCGCTGGCGGAGCCTGTGCCCTGAAGGGTCGGGATGGGGGTGAGTTGAGCCTGGTCGGATGGGCAGACAAAGTCAGCTGCATATACGGAGGGAGATGCAAATGCCAGCCCCACGGCCAGCGACAGCAGGGTACGAGTGCCTTTCATAGGTGTTCCTTTTTTATTTTTGCCAGTGATTCCGCAGCCTTGGTTCGTTGACCAAGGGCGCGCATTGTCACATTTCTGGCATGTCGTACCAGTGAGCCAACGCACATTAAGCGAATCTGGACCGGAGCGGAAAAGCGTTTTTATGATCCCAGTAACAGTATGATTTACTTGATAAACAACTTAGTTGTGGCGCAGGGGAGGGGCTTGGAGCTTGTTCACATCCCGACGAGTTGGCTGGCAGGTTCACTGGCGGACCGGCAGCGAGCGCTGGGTGTGTGACGGCAGTTGTCAGTCTGGTGTGGTTATTTGCTTGGCAGTCAATCATATGAGTGGTTTTTCGGCCTCACTTTTTTTGTCTGGTTGGTCGCTCTGGTTGAAAATGCGCCTGCCTTTCCTGGCGGGCAGCCTCTATAATAGAGTCGATTAATAATCAGATGGATATCAGCGTATGGCGAGTATATTGGATTCCGTTGATCAACGAACTCAACTGGTGGGGGAAAACCGCCTCGAGTTATTGATGTTTCGTCTCGGCACCCGCCAGATGTTCGCTATCAACGTTTTCAAGGTGCGGGAAGTGGTCAAACTGCCCCATCTGAGCAAGATGCCGGGCTCCCATCACAATATCAGCGGGGTGGCCAATATCCGCGGTACCTCGATCCCGGTGATCAACCTGCGCAGCGCCATCGGTATGCGCCCCATGTCCATCGACAATGAATCCAACCTCATCATCACCGAGTACAACCGTACCATTCAGGGCTTTCTGGTGGGGCAGGTGGCCAATAT
>NZ_JBODRQ010000222.1:0-2991 GCF_050633025.1 Aeromonas sp. | reverse complement strand
CAGCGAGGGCCTGCTTTCTGGCGCGCTGCTTCTGGGCCGCCTTGCTGTTACGGCGCGGTTCGGGCTCGAAGCGGGTGAGATCCGGCTCAAAGCCCGGGAACCACTGTTGCGGCAAACGGGTGTCGAGCACAGCTTCCACCTTCTCCAGCAGCGGCGCATCTTCCGGGCTGAACAGGGTAATGGCGAGCCCCTTGTTGCCGGCACGGCCGGTGCGACCGATACGGTGGACGTAATCCTCCGCTACAAACGGGAACTCGAGGTTAATCACATAGTTGAGATCCGTGATATCGAGGCCGCGGGCCGCCACGTCGGTAGCAACCAGCGCCTGCAAGGTGCCAGCGCGAAACTCCAGCAGCACCTTCTCCCGCGCGCTTTGCGACAGATCGCCGTGGAAGGCCAGCGCATTGATGCCCGCCTTGCCAAGCTGCTGGGCCAGTTTGTCCGCCCCCTGTCGGGTACGGCTGAAGATAAGCGCCGGTGCCCACCCTTTCACTTTCAGCATGTGTTCGACCAGCGCCAGCTTGCGATCGCTATCCACCGTGTAGACCCGCTGCTCTACCTCGGCCGCCGTAGTGTTGCGCGGTGCCACTTCAATCAGCTCGGGGTCGCGCAGCAGCACCTTGCTCAAGGCAAACAGGTTGTCGTCGCAGGTAGCGGAGAAGAGCAGGGTTTGGCGATCCGCCGGGATCTGTTTGAGCAGCGCGGTGATCTCGTCCATAAAGCCCATATCGAGCATGCGATCCGCCTCGTCAAACACCAGATGGCGCAGGCTATCCAGGCTCAATGCCCCCTGACGCAGATGGTCGAGCAGGCGGCCCGGGGTGGCGATCAGGATATCCACCCCGGCTTGAAGTGCCTCGACCTGCGCCGCGATACTCACCCCGCCGTAGACCAGCGTGCTGGTGAGACCAGTCCCCTGCCCGTAGCGCTCGACACTCTCGGCGACCTGCAGCGCCAGCTCGCGGGTCGGCACCAGCACCAGCGCACGGATCGGGCGGGGCTCTGCTTGTAGCTGTTGTAGCAGCTGTTCCAGCAACGGCAGCACAAAGGCGGCGGTCTTGCCGGTGCCGGTCTGGGCCCCCGCCATCAGATCGCGCCGCGCCAGAATGACCGGGATGGCGCGAGCCTGAATGGGGGTCGGCGCGGCATAGCCCAGTTCGGTCAGGGTCTGCTGCAAGCGGGGGGAGAGGGCCAGTTCGGCAAAGGAGGCAATGGACATAGAAGGCACCAGTAGGGGGTTATCGCGGCCTGCGGCCACGATGCAGTGAGTGATCGTGGCCCCGATGGTAACAGAAGCAAGGGGAGCGGCAGAAGGTGGCTATGACTCTGCATTGCCCGGCAACGGACGGATCAGCCGGATCGTGTTGCCCGTGTAGCAGGCGATGTTGTGTTTGCCGTGCTGTTTGACGTGGTAGAGCAGCTCATCGGCCAGATGCACCGTCTCGGTGACGGTAAGATGGTCGCGAATACGGATCACCCCGGCGGAGAAGGTGATGGGGTTTGGCAGCTCGGAGATCCCCAGTGGCCGATCCAGCAGGCGGCCAGCAGAGTGGATCATCATCTCGTCATCCCCCATCCCCTTGAACAGCACGATAAACTCCTCGCCGCCCCAGCGGATGGCGCTGTCCACCTTGCGGATATTGTGTCTGAGATGACAGGCAAAGGCGATCAGTGCCAGATCCCCGACGCCATGGCCATAGGTGTCGTTGATCGACTTGAAGTTGTCGATATCGAGGATCATCAGGTAGTCGTGCTCATGGAGCAGACTCTGGCAAAGCACATCCCGGCGTGGCAGCCGGGTCAGGTGATCGGTGTAGGCCAGGGTACGCAACCGCTGGTAGATCTGCTTCCAGACCACCATGCCCAGCAACAGCGCGATGAGATAGACCTTAAAGGCCGCGCCTTGCAGGGTCAGCTTGACGAAATCGAACCAACTGTATGACCACGTCAGATAGAGATCTTCCCCCGCCTTGGTGCGCATAAAGGGTTTGCTCAGGCAGATATGCCCGAGGTGGCAGGACTCGGCAGCGTCAAACGATATGTGGGTGCGGGTCGGGTTAATGGTATCGAAGGGGTGCAGCACATCGTTGAATGCCTCATCTACGGCGATATCGATACCGAGCAGCCCGTATTTGTAACCGCCGCGCTCCGATGGATGGGTGAAGGGGAAGTACATCACTATGGTGTTGCGCATGCTGAAGTTGTCTACCTCGATATCGGAGACAAAGGCTTCATCGGCACTGCAAAAGTCGCGGCCGGGCGCAAAGCTGGCGCAACCAAAGTAGTGATACCAGGCAGGCAAGGTCATCAGGTCTACCTTGATCGGCGCCAGTCTGGCGGGCAGCACATTGTTGTCGGCCACCATGCCAATCAGCCGGTAGTCATTCCAGATGGTGTAGATGTTGATCACCTCCGGATAGGAGAGGGCATAGCGGAAGGTGTTCAGGATATTGGCAGCCGGGTATTGCAGCGGAATATCGGCAAAGCGGTATTTGCTGTTGAGGTCATACCCGTAGAGGTAGTCGTTGCCAACGCTATTCGGGGGCGGTGGCTGATCGAGCAGATGGTGTTGTGCCAGATAGCTGGTGATGTTCTCCACCTTGAGGATCTTGGCTCGCTGGTAGAAGACCTCAAACGTGTTCTTCTGCCTGGCGGTGATGAGATCCATGTCGTGCTGGATAGTGAGATAGGTGTAGTAGAAGAGAGTGCCCAGCCCGGTCAGGGCGAGCAGGGCCATTCCAGCCACTTTGACGATGAACTGACGAGCAAACGCCGGTGGCCAGCGCAAGGCTGGGGGATTACCTGAAAATAAGGTCATAGGTGTCCGGGTGCAGTACCGATAGGGGCTCAGGTGCCATGCGGGCCAAGTATACGCGAAAGAGATTTCGATAGGATCCCCCCAACAAACCTTGCCAGAAGCTGAATCTCTCACCATTTTTTAGGCTATGTCCCAATTACGTGTTGCATGGGGCGCCCTAGCGCCTCATGCAA
>NZ_JBODRQ010000221.1:0-3096 GCF_050633025.1 Aeromonas sp. | reverse complement strand
CCCGCCGGCCATGTGGAGCCGGGGGAAAACCTGCTTGAAGCCGCTTGCCGCGAACTGAAAGAGGAGACGGGTCTGACCGCCACACCCACCGCCTGGCTTGGCACCTATCTCTACAAACCGGCCGATAGCGAGGCCACCTATGTGCGCACCGCCATCATCTTCGACCTTGAAAAAGCGCCGGGTCAGCACCATCCAGAGGATCCTGACGGCGATGTGCTGGCTTGCCACTGGCTTACGCTGGAAGAAATCGCGGAATGCAAACCGGCCCTGCGCAGCCCCTTGGTATGGCAGTGCATTCAGGACTATCTGGCGGGGACACGGCTGCCACTCTCGGCCCTCAAGGCCTTTATCTGAGGCCGTTTGACACTCTTTTTCGGCGGCACAGGCCAACAACAGAAAAACGATTTCCTGCCGCAAGGTTCCTGATGGGGACAGTGGCATGGAGATGTGACCGGGGGCGCAAAACTCTGGTAGAATACGCCCCGTTTAAACGAACTGGTAACTTCGACTAATGACAGACAACAGCCAAATCAAGGTGATCGTCGGCATGTCCGGCGGCGTGGATTCTTCCGTCTCGGCCTACCTGCTCCAGCAGCAGGGCTATCAGGTCGAAGGCTTGTTCATGAAGAACTGGGAAGAAGACGACACGGACGAGTACTGCTCTGCCGCCCAGGATTTGGCTGATGCCAAGGCCGTCTGCGACAAGCTGGGGATGAAACTCCACACCATCAACTTCGCGGCCGAGTACTGGGACAATGTGTTCGAGCACTTCCTCGAAGAGTACAAGGCTGGCCGCACGCCAAACCCCGATATCCTGTGCAACAAGGAGATCAAGTTCAAGGCGTTCCTCGAATTTGCCGCCGAAGAGCTGGGTGCCACCTATATCGCCACCGGCCACTATGTTCGCCGTGACGACAGCACCGGCCGCCCGCGCCTGCTGCGCGGTCTCGATACCAACAAGGATCAGAGCTACTTCCTCTATACCCTGAGCGAGAAGCAAGTGGGTCAGAGCCTGTTCCCGGTTGGCGATCTGGAGAAGCCCGAGGTGCGCCGCATCGCCGAGCAGCTGGATCTCATCACCGCCAAGAAGAAAGACTCCACCGGTATCTGCTTTATCGGCGAGCGCAAGTTCAAGGACTTCCTGGCCAAGTTCCTGCCCGCCCAGCCCGGTAAAATCGAGACCGTGGATGGCAAGGTGATCGGCGAGCATCAGGGTCTGATGTATCACACCCTGGGCCAGCGCAAGGGGCTCGGTATCGGCGGTCGCAAAGATGCCACCGAAGAGGCCTGGTATGTGGTCGACAAAGAGGTCGAGCGCAACGTGCTGGTGGTGGCGCAGGGCGAGCATCCCCGTCTCTACTCCGATGGTTTGATTGCCAGCCAATTGCACTGGGTGGATCGCACTCCGATCCGCGAGCCGCGCCGCTGCACCGTCAAGACCCGCTACCGCCAGCAGGATATCCCCTGCCTGATCCAGCCCATCGACGACGAGACCATCCGGGTCATCTTCGACGAGAAACAGGCTGCGGTAACCCCGGGCCAATCCGCCGTCTTCTACGACGGGGAAGTGTGTCTGGGCGGTGGCATCATCGAACAACGTTTCAGCCATCCGGTCTAAGGGCTGGGCGCTCACGAGCGTCCGCGCTGTACTCCCTTCTCCCCTCGCGGGAGAAGGGACAAAGAAAAAACAGCACAAGGCAGCGATACATGATTGGCAACGTCCAGGCCGGATCATGGCATCGGCCGGTGAATGAACAGAACAGGGCTGTGAAGATATGAGCGATAAATTCCAAGACAGAACCATGGCCTTTGCCGGCATCTGCCAGGCCGCGTATCTGGTGCAGAAGGTGGCCCGAGACGGCAGCTGTGACGAGGCCGCCCTGCGCGAGAGCCTCTCCAGCATTCTGGTGACCAACCCGAGTCAGCCGCTCGAGGTGTTCAACAACACCCATCTGGCCATTCGCGACGGCTACCGTGCGCTGGTCGAACAGCTGGGTGCCGACGGCAGCCAGAAGAATGCCGAGCTGACCCGCTATGTGGTGAGCCTGATTGCGCTGGAGCGCAAGCTGGCCAAGCGCAAGGACATTCTCAACATGCTGGGTGAACGGATCAGCCAGATCGGTCGCCAGCAACAGCACTTCGATCTGCTCGACGAGCAGATCCTGGCCAACATGGCGAGCATCTACAGCGACCTTATCAGCCCCATCGGGCCGCGCATTCAGGTGGCGGGTACCCCGCTGTTCCTGCAGCAGCCGCTGGTGCAGCACAAGGTGCGCGCCCTGCTGCTGGCAGGCATCCGCGCCGTGGTGCTGTGGCGCCAGCTCGGTGGCAGCCGCACCCAGATCATCTTCGCTCGCAAGAAGATGGTGGAACTGGCCAAGCGTTACTAATCATTGGCTTGCGCGCAGGCAGAGGGAGGACAAGGTGAACAGCCGCACATCAGCCTTGATACACCCCGACCGGCGCGCAAGTGAATACGGATCCCCCCACACCAATCATCAGGAGTTCACCCCATGGAGCTGTCCGCGCTGACTGCTGTTTCCCCGATTGACGGTCGTTATGGCGACAAGGCCGATGCCCTGCGCCCTATCTTCTCCGAATTCGGCCTGCTGCGTTTTCGCGTCGAAGTCGAGGTGCGCTGGTTGCAAAAACTGGCCAGCCACGCCGGGATCCCTGAAGTCCCTGCCCTGAGCGAGGCCGCCAACGCCCTTCTCGACGGCATCGTCAGCAACTTCAACGAGAGTGACGCCGCCCGCATCAAACAGATCGAGCGCACCACCAACCATGATGTGAAAGCGGTGGAGTACTTCCTCAAAGAGAAAGTCGAAGTGAACCCGGAGCTGGCGGCTGTCAGCGAGTTCATCCACTTCGCCTGCACCTCGGAAGACATCAACAACAACTCCCACGGTCTGATGCTGAAAACCGCCCGTGAAGAGGTCATCAAGCCTTATTGCGAAAAGCTGATCAGCGAGCTCAAGCGTCTGGCTCACGAATATCGCGACATGCCGCTGCTCTCCCGCACCCACGGTCAGCCGGCGACCCCGAGCACCATGGGCAAGGAGATGGCCAACGTCGCCTACCGTCTGGAGCGCCAGT
>NZ_JBODRQ010000220.1:0-3236 GCF_050633025.1 Aeromonas sp. | reverse complement strand
AATGTATTGACGAGTTCGTGTAACTGCATGACACCTCCGCTAAAGGAGCGCCATTGTACGAGCTTGCGCAAAACAGGGGCTGAGCTGGATCAAGCTAGCAGAGAGGGTAAAACATATAAACACTGGTCAAATTTGAATAAATATAGAGAAAAGGCGAAAAAAACAGATTTTTTGCGCTTTTTTTCTGCTCCGTGGATGAGTGTGCATATGAATATACGACTTGGTAACTAACTGTTAAACAATGAAAATATTGAATGTGCACGACAAGACACAATTGCAAGCATACGATAATTAAAATGTGATCCATTCCGCTGCCAGCGAAGTCGGATTGGTAAAATTACTACATCCCCCCTCAGTCACCATGCTCACCATTGAACATCCTAACAACAGAATATAAAACCAACAAAAACAATCCAATCAGAACAAACACGCACAAAAAGACAAGCAATCACTCCACATCAACATTTTGTTATGCAGTTGTAACCATAAAGACAAACCTGACCTGTGATTGACCTCACCAGAAAATCCCATTAGTTTGGAGATTCGCCACGTCAGGCAGACGGAACCACAAGAGCCAATCGCAATTTATGCAGTCAGGTGATGACTGTGCGATGTAGGGCCGAGCAAGGGAGAAAAGCAATGTCACTATATGATCCAAAGCTGGAGAGGGATAACTGTGGCTTCGGCCTGTTGGCCCACATGGAAGGAGAAGCCAGCCACAAGCTTGTCCGTCTCGCGATGTCAGCATTGGCTCGCATGCAGCACCGTGGCGGGATCTCCGCCGATGGCAAGACCGGCGATGGCTGTGGTCTGCTGCTGCAAAAACCCGACAGTTTCTATCGTGCTGTCGCCGAAGAGAAGGGATGGCACCTTGGCCGCAAGTACGCGGTCGGCATGCTGTTTCTCAACCCAGATCCCGTATTGGCCCAGCAAACTCGCGACATCATCAACGAAGAGCTGGAAAAAGAGACCCTGAGTCTGGTCGGCTGGCGCCAGGTACCTGTCGATACCAACGTGCTGGGCATCATCGCCAAAGCCTCTCTGCCCAGTATTGAGCAGGTCTTTGTCAACGCGCCCCCGGGTTGGGTTGAACAAGATCTTGAGCGTCGCCTCTATATCGTGCGTCGCCGCATCGAGAAGCGCGTCAACGACGACTACTTCTATATCGTCAGCCTCTCCAACCTGGTCACCGTCTATAAAGGGCTGTGCATGCCGGTGGACTTGCCGCGTTTTTATCTCGATCTCGCCGACATCCGTATGCAGGCAGCCATCTGTGTATTCCACCAGCGCTTCTCCACCAACACCAGCCCGCGCTGGCCGCTGGCGCAGCCGTTCCGCTATCTGGCCCACAACGGCGAGATCAACACCATCGCCGGCAACCGTCAGTGGGCCAAGGCGCGTAGCTACAAGTTTGCGACGCCGCTGATCCCCGATTTGCAGGAAGCTGCTCCCTTCGTCAACACCACGGGGTCGGACTCCTCCAGTCTCGACAACATGCTGGATCTCTTCCTCGCGGGTGGTATGGACCTGTTCCGTGCCATGCGTCTGTTGATCCCGCCTGCATGGCAAAAACATCCGAACATGGATGACGACCTGCGCGCCTTCTATGACTTCAACTCCATGCACATGGAGCCGTGGGACGGCCCGGCCGGCATCGTCATGACCGATGGCCGCTACGCCACCTGCGCACTCGATCGCAATGGCCTGCGTCCGGCCCGCTACGTCATCACCAAGGACAAGTTCATCACCCTCGCCTCCGAAGTCGGCACCTGGGACTACACCCCGGACGAAGTGCTGGAGAAGGGCCGGGTCGGCCCGGGCGAGCTGTTCGTGGTAGATACCAGCAACGGCAAAGTGTGGACTAGCTTCGAGATCGATGACGATCTCAAGAACCGCCACACCTACAAGCAGTGGATGGATAAGCACTGCACCCGACTGGTGCCGTTCGAGCAGATGGACGACAGCCAGACCGGTAGCCGCGAACTCTCCGATGAACAGTTGAAAACCTATCAGAAGCTGTTCGGCTACTCCTTCGAGGAGCTGGATCAAATCATCCGGGTTCTCGGTGAAAATGGTCAGGAAGCGGTGGGCTCCATGGGGGATGACACCCCGATGGCGGTGCTCTCCTCCGGCCCGCGTACCCTCTATGACTACTTCCGCCAGATGTTTGCCCAGGTGACCAACCCGCCCATCGATCCGCTGCGGGAGAACCACGTCATGTCGCTCGCCACCTGTATCGGTCGCGAGCAGAACGTCTTCAACGAGACCTTCGGCCACGCCCACCGGGTGCTGTTCCAGTCGCCGATCCTGCTCTACTCCGACTTCCACCAGCTGCTGGCATTGGAAGGTGAGTACTACCGTCATCAGGTGATCAGTCTCAACTTCAAGCCCGAAGAGGGGCTGGAAGCGGCCAT
Organism: Aeromonas sp.; assembly: GCF_050633025.1. GTDB lineage: Bacteria > Pseudomonadota > Gammaproteobacteria > Enterobacterales > Aeromonadaceae > Aeromonas. Next base: position 822 of record NZ_JBODRQ010000220.1, on the reverse strand, counting down.
CTTGCGCATCTGCGATGAGGCCAAAACCGCCGCAAAGAGTGGCACCGTACTGCTGGTGCTGTCGGATCGCGATATCAGCGCCGACACCCTGCCCATCCCGGCCGCCATGGCGGTGGGCGCGGTACAGCGCACCCTGGTGGACAACAACCTGCGCTGCGACGCCAACATTCTGGTGGAGACCGCAAGCTGCCGCGACCCGCACCACTTCTCGGTGCTGCTGGGCTTTGGCGCGACTGCCATCTACCCCTATCTGGCCTACGAAACCCTGGCCAAACAGGTTGAAGAGGGGGTGCTCACCATGTCCCTGCGCCAGGCGATGGTCAACTACCGCAACGGCATCAACAAGGGGCTCTACAAGGTGATGTCCAAGATGGGCATCAGCACGGTCGCCAGCTACCGCTGCTCCCAGCTGTTCGAAGCGGTGGGTCTGGCCAAATCGGTGGTCGAGACCTGTTTCCGTGGCGTATCGAGCCGCATTCAGGGCGCCGACTTTGCCGACATCCAGCAGGATCAGCTCAAGCTCGCCCGTCAGGCCTGGCTGGCCCGCAAGCCCCTCGCACACGGCGGCCTGCTCAAATTCGTTCACGGCGGCGAGTATCACACCTACAACCCGGATGTGGTGCAGACCCTGCAAACCGCGGTGCGCTCCGGCAACTATGCCGATTACAAGGAGTACGCCCGTCTGGTTAACGAGCGTCCGGTCTCTACCCTGCGTGACCTGCTTGCCCTGAAAAAGGTCGACAATCCGGTCGCACTGGATCAAGTGGAGCCGGCCGACAAGCTGTTCCCCCGCTTCGACTCCGCCGCCATGTCCATCGGCGC
>NZ_JBODRQ010000219.1:0-3242 GCF_050633025.1 Aeromonas sp. | reverse complement strand
TCTGCCGCCGCCAAGTGCGACCGCTGCTGGCACCATGTAGAAGATGTGGGCACTATCGCGGGTCACGAAGAGATCTGTGGTCGCTGTGTGACCAACGTTGAGGGTGACGGCGAAACGCGTCAATTTGCCTGATGAACATGACTCAACATAAAAGCGGCCTGCGTTGGCTGTGGCTGGCAGTGCTGGCCTTTGTACTGGACCAGGCGAGCAAGCTCGCCGTGGTCAAGTTGCTGCCATTTGGTTACCCGGGGGTGGAGATCACCCCCTTCTTCAATCTGGTTCACGTCTACAACAAGGGCGCCGCATTCAGCTTTCTGGCTGATCAGGGGGGCTGGCAGCGCTGGTTCTTCGCGGTGCTGGCGTTTGCCATCTGTGGATTGCTGATCCACTGGCTGCGCAAGCAGTCGGTGACCCAGCGTTGGAGCGGTATCGCCTATTCACTCATCATCGGCGGCGCCCTTGGCAACGTCTTTGATCGACTGGTGTTGGGCCATGTGGTCGATTTCCTCGACTTCTACTGGCAGCGTGCGCACTGGCCGGCATTCAATCTGGCCGACAGCTTTATCTTTATCGGGGCCGCCATGATTGTGCTGGACGGTTTCCGTGGTGAGAAAAAGGAGCAGGCATGAGCCAGCAGATCACCGCTAACAGCAGCGTGCTGTTCCACTTCTCCATCAAGCTGGAAGATGGCTCGGTTGCCGACAGCACGGCGCTGCACGGCAAGCCGGCCCGCTTGCGGATGGGTGATGGCAGCCTGACCCCGACCTTCGAGCAGTGCCTGCTGGGCCTGTGCGAAGGGGAGAGCAAGAGTTTTACTCTGGCGCCGGAAGAGGCCTTTGGTCTCTCCAATCCCGACAACATCTACCATCTCGACCGTGCCAAATTTGGCGCCGATGTGGAGCCAAAAGTCGGCACCATCATCCTGTTCGATCAGCCCAATGGCAGCGAATTGCCGGGCATCATCCGGGCGGTAGCCGGGATGTCGGTCACGGTCGACTTCAATCATCCCCTGGCCGGTCATACCGTCACCTTCGAGGTGGAGATCCTGGGCGTTGATGATGAGGAGAAGGTGCACTAATGGATATTCTGCTCGCTAACCCTCGTGGTTTCTGCGCCGGTGTCGATCGTGCCATCAGCATCGTCGAGAGCGCGCTGGAGAAGTTCGGGGCCCCCATCTATGTCCGTCACGAAGTGGTGCATAACCGTTATGTGGTGAACAAGCTGAAAGAGGCGGGAGCCGTCTTCGTCGAAGAGCTGGACGAGGTACCGGACGACAGCATTGTCATCTTCTCTGCCCATGGCGTGGCCAAGACGGTGCGCGAGATGGCCAAGTCCCGCGCCCTCAAGGTATTCGATGCCACCTGTCCGCTGGTGACCAAGGTGCACATGGAGGTTCATCGCGCCAGCCGCAAGGGCTCCGAAGCCGTGCTTATCGGTCATGCCGGCCACCCCGAGGTGATCGGCACCATGGGGCAGTACGAGAATCGCGAAGGCGGCATGTATCTGGTAGAAACACCGGAAGATGTGGCCAGGCTCAAGGTGAAGAATCCGGATGACCTCTGCTTCGTCACCCAGACTACTCTGAGCGTGGATGAGACCTCTGACGTCATCGATGCGCTGCGCAAGCACTTCCCCAAGATCCAGGGGCCGCGCAAGGACGATATCTGCTACGCCACCCAGAACCGTCAGGATGCGGTGCGGGAGATGGCGGGGCTGGTGGACGCCATGCTGGTGGTGGGGTCGCGCAACTCCTCCAACTCCAACCGCCTGCGGGAGCTGGCCGAGAAGGTGGGCGCCAAGGCCTACCTCATCGACGATGCCTCGATGATCGAGGCTAGCTGGCTGGAAGGCGTGAAGGCGATCGGCGTCACTGCCGGTGCTTCGGCACCCGAGGTGCTGGTGCAAAACGTGATTGCCCGTCTGCGGGAGCTGGGTGGCAAGGTGGTTGCCGAGCATCCTGGCCGTGAAGAGAACGTAGTCTTTGAGGTTCCTCCCGAACTTAGAATAATTTGAGTGCAGCCAGGAAGGCTTAAGAATAAAGTGTGTTGATAATGACGCCGGGTTTGTTCAAGAGACAGGCTCGGCGTTAAACTTATGAAGCAGTCTGTCACCAAGGATGGGATATGATTGGATACTTTCGTGGCTTTTCTCTTATTGAGTTGATGATTGTCATCGCCATCGTGGCGATTCTTGGCACCATCGCTTATCCCGCCTATCAGCAATATGTGCTGACCAGTCATCGTGTCGAAGCCAAGAGCATGCTGCTCAATGCGGCCAATCGGCAAGAAACCTATTTTATGGATTTCAATCAGTATGCATCCTCTGCAGCTGCTCTTGGTATCAGTAGTGCATCTGAGAATGGTCTGTATCAATTATCCATTGCCGTATCAGGCAACACCTACACCTTGTCAGCCAGTGCCGGCGCGGCGACGGCCCAAGCTAAAGATACCGATTGCACGGTGTTTTCCATTAATCAGTTGGGCGTCAAAACTGCTTCTGGTGCAGCTAGCAATAGCTGTTGGGAATAGTCATGGCCATTCATGTTTCATCACATGAGAGGGGATTCAGCTTGTTGGAGGTGATGATCACCGCAGTCATCCTGTCGCTGGGGCTGCTTGGTCTGGTTGCTTTGCAAACCCATTCAAAATTTGCCAGTTATGAAGCTCGCCAGCGCACTATTGCCAGCTGGCTGGCTAACGATATGGTCGAACGAGTACGGATAAATCGCGATAGCTGGACCGCATCCGGTGCAGTGACCGTTAATCTTGCCGCCAACTTGCCACGCCCGACATGCGCCGCAGCAGATGGCACAATTAGCGCGTGCAGTGCTGCAGATTTACGTAACGCCGACCTTCACTACTGGCAACAAGCCTTGCTTGGGGCCAGTGTGTCGGGGGCTGCATCTTCCTTGAATTCACCGATAGGTTGCGTGGTGCGGCGGGCCAATAATGTATTGGCTGTCGGAATATTCTGGGCTGGCAAGCAAGAGATATCTGATGGGGGGGCTGCTGCTGCCGCAGCAACGCTGATCAATGAGTGTCAACTCTCGACAGCAAATAATCTTTCGAGGCGCCAGTTTATTCTGACGACGACTTTATGAATTCTCGCGGTTTCACGCTGGTAGAGTGGCTAGTCGCTATGCTGCTCGGTCTATTTTTGTTGGCGGGGGTATTCACAGTTTTTGTGATGTCTCGCTCCAGCTCTGAAGATGCCTTTGATCAAAGTGAATTACAGGAAAATGG
>NZ_JBODRQ010000218.1:0-3246 GCF_050633025.1 Aeromonas sp. | reverse complement strand
TACCAGAGAGTGTGTGCCGAGTCACACCGCACAAAACAAGAAAACGTTTGTCTGTCGTAAGTCGGCTCCCTATAATACGCGCGTCTCAATTCCCCCCACTTTAAAACTTGGTGAGAAAGGCCATATGGATATCTTGCGTGGTGCCCCAGCACTGTCTGATTTTCGTGTCCAAAAACTGCTGCAACGCTTCGCACAGATGAGAAACGAGAGTGGAGTAGAGAGCGGAGTAGAGATAGAGGATGTCTATGCCGAGTATGTGCACTTTGCCGAGCTGACAAGCCCCCTCTCTCCCCCCGAGCGAGCGACCTTGGGCCAGCTCTTGCGCTACGGCCCGACCATCCCCGAACACACCCCCAGCGGTCAGCTGTTTCTTGTTACCCCCCGTCCCGGCACTATCTCCCCCTGGTCTTCCAAAGCAACCGACATCGCCCACAACTGCGGCCTGAAACAGGTCAAGCGGCTGGAGCGTGGTATTGCCTATTACCTGACGATGAAGGGTGAGTTGAGTGCCGCCCAGCGCAGCGCCATTGCCGCCGTGCTCCATGATCGGATGATGGAAGTGGTGTTTGCCGACATGGACGCGGCGAGCGCCCTGTTTGCTCACCATGAGCCGCGTCCCTTCACCCAGGTGGATGTGCTGGGTGGTGGTCGCGCAGCCTTGGCCGAAGCCAACGTGGCGCTGGGTCTGGCGCTGGCCGATGACGAAATCGACTATCTGGTGGAGAACTTCACCAAGTTGGGTCGCAACCCCAACGACATCGAGCTTTACATGTTCGCTCAGGCGAACTCAGAGCACTGTCGCCACAAGATCTTCAACGCCGACTGGACCATCGATGGTGAGCTGCAGCCCAAGTCGCTGTTCAAGATGATCAAGAACACCTTCGAGCAGACGCCGGATCATGTCCTCTCTGCCTATAAAGACAACGCCGCCGTGATGGAAGGGAGCCTGGGTGGCCGCTTCTTCCCGAGCCCGGTCAATGGCGAATACCAGTATCACCAGGAACAGGTCGACATCCTGATGAAGGTGGAGACCCACAACCACCCGACCGCAATCTCCCCGTTCCCGGGGGCAGCTACCGGCTCCGGCGGCGAGATCCGCGATGAGGGGGCCACCGGTCGCGGTGCCAAGCCCAAGGCGGGTCTGGTCGGTTTCTCCGTCTCCAACCTGCGTATCCCCGGCTTCGAGCAGCCCTGGGAGCAGGATTTCGGCAAGCCAAGCCGTATCGTCAGCGCGTTTGACATCATGCAGGAGGGGCCGCTCGGCGGCGCCGCGTTTAACAACGAGTTCGGCCGTCCGGCCATTCTCGGTTATTTCCGCACCTTCGAAGAGGAGGTGCCGAGCCACAACGGCGTCGAGGTGCGTGGCTACCACAAGCCCATCATGCTGGCGGGCGGCATTGGCAACATCCGCTCCGAACACGTTCAGAAAGGGGAGATCCCGGTCGGGGCGGCCCTCATCGTGTTGGGTGGTCCGGCGATGAACATCGGTCTGGGCGGCGGCGCGGCTTCCTCTATGGCTTCCGGCCAGTCGGCCGAAGATCTCGACTTTGCCTCGGTGCAGCGTGACAACCCCGAGATGGAGCGCCGTTGCCAGGAGGTGATCGACCGCTGCTGGCAGCTGGGGGACGACAACCCCATTGTCTTCATCCACGATGTGGGGGCGGGTGGTCTCTCCAACGCCATGCCGGAGCTGGTCAACGATGGCGAGCGCGGCGGTCGTTTCGATTTGCGCGCCATCCAGAGCGACGAGCCGGGCATGAGCCCGCTGGAGATCTGGTGCAACGAATCCCAGGAGCGTTACGTGCTGGCGGTAGCGAAGGACAAGCTGCCGCTGTTCAAGGCCCTGTGCGAGCGCGAGCGCGCACCCTATGCCGTCATCGGTACCGCGACCGAAGAGAAGCACCTCACCCTCTCTGACAACCACTTTGACAATCATCCTATCGATCTGCCGCTGGATGTGCTGCTCGGCAAGACCCCCAAGATGCACCGCGAGGTCGAGAGCCTGCCCGCACAAGGCAAGCCGCTGGCCCTTGATGGCATCACCCTAGTGGAGGCGGCCGAGCGGGTTCTGCGCCTGCCGACCGTGGCGGAGAAGTCCTTCCTCATCACCATCGGCGATCGCAGTGTGACCGGTCTTGTTAACCGCGATCAGATGGTTGGCCCCTGGCAGATCCCGGTGGCTGACTGCGCCGTCACGGCGGCGACCTACGACAGCTACCACGGCGAAGCCATGTCGATGGGGGAGCGCACCCCGGTGGCGCTGCTCTCCCATGCGGCCTCTGCCCGCATGGCGGTAGCGGAAGCGCTCACCAACCTGGCGCCGGCTCATATCGGTTCCCTCAAGCGAGTCAAGCTCTCCGCCAACTGGATGGCCGCTGCCGGTCACCCGGGTGAAGATGCCGGTCTCTATGAGGCGGTCAAGGCGGTGGGTGAGGAGCTCTGCCCGGCCCTTGGCATCACCATCCCGGTGGGCAAGGACTCCATGTCCATGAAGACCCGTTGGCAGCAGGATGGCAAGGAGCACAGCGTCACCTCGCCGCTTTCTCTGCTCATCTCCGCCTTTGCCCGGGTTGAGGATGTGCGCAACACCGTTACGCCGCAGCTGCGTACTGATCTCGGTGAAACCGACCTTATCCTTATCGACCTTGGCAATGGCAAGCAGCGCCTCGGCGCCTCGGCGCTTGCGCAAGTCTATCGCCAGCTGGGTGACAAGGCGCCGGATCTCGACAACCCGGTCCAGCTCAAAGGCTTCTTCAACGCCATTCAGGCGCTGGTGGCCGATCGCAAACTGATCGCCTATCACGACCGCTCTGACGGCGGCCTGTTCGTCACCCTGACCGAAATGGCATTTGCTGGTCACTGTGGCCTCGACATCCAGCTCGATCGCATCGGCGGCGAGCTGCTGCCTGCGCTGTTCAACGAAGAGTTGGGCGCCGTCATTCAGGTGCGCCGTGAAGATAAAGAGGCGGTGATGACCCTGCTGGCCGGTCACGGTCTGGCGGCCTGCTCCCATGTGCTCGGTACCGTGCGCGAAGGGGATCTCATCACCCTGCAGCGGGGCGGTCAGGAGGTCTATCGCGCCAGCCGCACGGCTCTTCGCACCATCTGGGGCGAGACCAGTTGGCAGATGCAGCGCCTGCGCGACAACCCGGCGTGCGCCGACAGTGAGCACGCGGCCCGTCAGGACGCCACCGATCCGGGTCTGCATGCCAAGCTGACTTACAACCCGTCCGAGGATGTGGCTGC
>NZ_JBODRQ010000217.1:0-3364 GCF_050633025.1 Aeromonas sp. | reverse complement strand
GAAGGGGATGGTACTTCTCTGGTAGAACCTTGAGTCCTTTACTCGCCGACGTATTCCACTACTTCCAGCCCGAAACCACCAAGTGCGTGGTACTTCTTCGGTGAGCTCAACAGGCGCATCTTGCTTACGCCCAGCGCCTTGAGGATCTGGGAACCCACGCCAACCCGGCGCGAGGTGCCCTGCCACTTGGCCCCTTCCGGTGCCAGCCCCTTATCAGCAGCTTCGAAGCCCTTGACCCGGGCCAGCAGCTCCTCGCCATGGGACTCCGCCCCCAAAATCACCAGCACCCCGCCTTCGTCAGCGATGCGGGCCATGGATTTGGGCAGCGGCCAGCTGCGGGCAGCATGGCGGTCGGTCAGCAACAGATCGCTCAGCACATCGTGCAGATGGACCCGCACCAGGGTCGGTTGGTCGGCCTGCACCTCACCCTTTTTCAGGGCGAAGTGAACCTGATTGTCGATGGTGTCGCGGAAGGTGATGAGGTCGAACTCGCCAAACTCGGTCGGCAACTTGCACTCGGCCACCTTCTCGACCGTGGTCTCGTGCTGGTTGCGGTACTCGATAAGGTCGGCGATGGTGCCGAGCTTGATGCCGTGCTGCTCGGCGAAGATCTCCAGGTCAGGACGGCGCGCCATGGTGCCATCTTCGTTGAGGATCTCGACGATGACGGCCGCAGGCTCGAAACCGGCCAGACGGGCCAGATCGCAGCCCGCTTCGGTGTGACCGGCACGGGTCAGTACGCCGCCATCCTGCGCCATCAGCGGGAAGATGTGGCCCGGCTGCACCAGATCGGCCGCCTTGGCATTGGACGCCACAGCGGCCTGCACGGTCACCGCACGATCGGCGGCGGAGATACCTGTGGTCACCCCTTCTGCCGCCTCGATGGAGACGGTAAAGGCGGTGGAGAACTGGGCATTGTTGCGATCCACCATCAGCGGCAGCGCCAATTGCTTGCAGCGATCCCGGGTCAGGGTCAGGCAGATGAGGCCACGGCCGTAGCGGGCCATGAAGTTGATATCCTCCGGACGGACGCAGGAGGCGGCCATGATGAGGTCCCCTTCGTTCTCCCTGTCTTCGTCATCCATCAGGATCACCATCTTGCCAGCCTTGATATCGGCAATGATTTCCTGGGTTGTGCTCAGCGCCATGGGCTACTCCATCAGTGTGCTTGGGGGTTGAGCCCGCAGGCTCAACGCAAATGCGAGTGTATGTTGCTCTAGATTGGGGCTAGCGGCTCCATTTCAATCAGAGCGGGATCACAGAAAATCGTTTTGGGGGCCAGATTCAGCGCTCACCGTCAGAGAAAACCGGCCTTGGCCAGCGTCTCCATGGTCAGGGTCGAGGCGCTGCTCTCCTGACTCTTGCCCATCATCAGCCGCTCCAGATAGCGGGCGATCTGATCGACTTCGAGGTTGACCTTGTGGCCCGGCTTCCAGCTGGCGATGGTGGTCTCCTTGGCGGTATGGGGCACGATCGTCAAGCGGAAAAGGTCCCCCTGCACCGCGTTGACGGTGAGGCTGATGCCATCCACCGCAATGGAGCCTTTCTCGGCGATATAGCGGGAGAGTTCCCCCGGCGCCTTGATCCAGTACTCGATGGCGCGGCCGCTGCTGGAGACGCTTTTCACCTCCCCTACCCCGTCCACATGGCCGGAGACCAGATGGCCGCCGAGGCGGGAGGTGGGCATCAGCGCCTTCTCGAGGTTGACCCGATCGCCCACTCTGGCGGCGGAAAAACCGGTACGGGAGAGGGTTTCCAGCGACACGTCGGCGGTATAGCTCTTGTCACCAAGAGCAACCACGGTGAGGCAGACGCCGTTGGTGGCAATAGAGTCGCCCAGTTTAACGTCACTGAAGTCGAGATGCGGCGCATGAACAGTGAGGGCCATATCGTCGCCCTGACGACGCAGTTCGGCCAGGGTCCCCACCGCTTCGATAATTCCGGTAAACATGCAGATCACCTTGCTGATGACGGGGGCTGATTATGCCCCCTTGAACATTGATAAATCAGGCTATTTTGGCGGTAATGCGAATATCCGGCCCCACCATGCGCAGATCCTTGATGGCGAGCTTGGGCGCCTGGAACAGCCGGGTCAGGCCAGGCAGATGGAACAGGCCGCGCCCTTCGTCGCCCATCAGTTTGGGCGCCTGATAGAGCACCAGCTCATCCACCAGCCCTTTTTCCAGCAGAGCGCCGCACAGCCGCGGGCCCGCCTCGACCAGCACCGAGTTGACGTTCTGTTTGGCCAGCAGCATGAACAGGCTGACCAGATCCAGCTTGCCATCCAGCAGCGGCAGCTCCAGCTGCTGCACCCACTCGGGCCACTCGCTGGACGCCTTGTGCCGAGCCAGCAGCACCGGGCTCTCGCTCTGGAACAGCGGCAAGTCAGGTGTTAGGCGGTTTTGCGAATCGACGATGACCCGCAGCGGCTGGCGCAGGGTCTCCTTGGGATAGCTCGCCTTGACCGAGGGGGGGAGCTCGTCCCAGCGCACGGTCAGGGAGGCACCATCGGCCAGCACGGTTTCAGCGCTGGAGAGCACCGCATCGTGACGGGCCCGCAGCCGCTGCACGTCGCGGCGCGCATCCGGGGAGGTGATCCACTGGCTCTCGCCGCTCGCCATGGCGGTGCGACCATCGAGACTGGCCCCCAGCTTGACGGTCACTCGCGGGAAGGCGGTCCGCATCCGCTTGAAAAAGCCCGGGTTGAGCGCTTCGGCTTCGCTCGCCAGCAGGCCGAAATCGGTCTTGATCCCCGCTTCGGAGAGCATCCGCAGGCCACGCCCACCCACCTGGGGATTGGGATCGACCATGGCCGCCACCACCCGGGCCACGCCAGCGTTGATCAGCGCTTCGGCGCAGGGGGGAGTACGTCCGTGGTGGGAGCAGGGTTCGAGGGTCACATAGGCGGTGGCGCCACGGGCGTTGTCACCGGCAGCGCGCAGGGCGTAGACCTCGGCATGGGGCTCGCCCGCCTTCTGATGCCACCCTTCGCCAATCACCACGCCATCTTTGACCAGCACGGCGCCGACGCAGGGGTTGGGGGCCGTGGTGTAGCGGCCGCGGCGGGCCAGTTCGAGGGCCCGACTCATCCATTGGTAATCATCTTGACTAAACATTCGGGCTCCTTTGACAACACATCTCGACTTTACGCAGTATCGTAGGTTCGATTAGCGCAGCGTAATCGGACGCGGCAACATGGGTGAGAATGGCGGTTTACTTCTCCAGCTTGGCAATCTCTTCGCCGAACTCGCGAATATCTTCGTGTCCTGAGGTAGAGAGGGGCGAAGCGGATATCCACTTGCCCATCCGATACCATCATTTCTCCAATTTGGCGATCTCTTCGCCAAACTCGCGAATATCTTCG
>NZ_JBODRQ010000216.1:0-3508 GCF_050633025.1 Aeromonas sp. | reverse complement strand
AGGTGAAGGTATAGAGGTAGGCCAGCATCTCCTGCGCCATCATCTTCACCCGGCACCAGGCACCGATGGCCGGGGAGGGGTAGAAGCGGGTAAACAGCCAACTGCCAAGCACCACCAGACAGCGCAAGCCCAGCAGGGCAAACACCACAAACAGCAGGGTCAGCAACCAAGGGAGTCCCACGACCAGATGGGCGATGCTCCCGAGGAGCAGCACCTCCACCATCAGCAGGATAAACAGGTGTCGTACGATCGTCATGAGGCTATGATCCGACCAGTCAGGCGTGGAAGTCAAATGGCACTTTGAGACAGCTTGATCCAGCGCGGCTTTTGTCGCTAAACCCCGGCGAACTCTTTTCTGGTGAGGTTATTTGCAATACTGTATATCCATACATATACTCTGTCCATCATCACCAAGAGGAGGCCATCATGGCTGTCGAGATCAAATATGTGGTTGTTCGTGGGGGAGTGGAAAAAATGACCTTTGCCAGCAAAAAAGAGGCCGATGCCTATGACAAGCTGCTGGATACGGCCGACGAGTTGATGACCCTGTTGGCTGGAGCCCCGATCGAGCTGGCGCCAGAGCAGCAAGAGAGTCTGGCATTCTACCTGGCAGAACAACGCGATGTGCTACAAACCCTGCTGCGCGGCGGCAAGGTTCAGGCAGGCACGAAAGAGGACGATGCGCCAGCCGCCAAGCGCAAAGAGAAGCCACTCAAACAGGTGGCCTGATTGCCTAGGCCGGCTATTTCTCGGGATAAACAGCTCTCAGCATTCACTTCATTTGCATTTAAAACCATTTTTACGGCTATTTACCCCGTAAATTTTTTCACAACGGTGCATATCACATGCATAACTGAATAGCGTGCACCACTGAGCGACATCAGCCAGAACTATGAGGAAATAATGAGCAAACAGTGGAGAGAACGTTATCCAGATCGATCCCGGTGACCTTAATCAGCAACAACAAGAGGCAGTACCAATCCCAATAGAAGCCGCATTCATCTATCACGAGCCCTTTTCTATCAACTCGGCTCACAGGCTCATATCGACTCATCTCAGCATCAACAAGCAACACCATGACTCAACAACCATTATCCTTGCCGCCAGCCATGCCGCTGTTTGACAGCCTTATCTATCTGGAAGCCGGTAACCCACAGGTCAATCAGTACCTTGCCAACCTCAGCCTCAATGATGTGCCCGATGCCGGGCTGGTTTACGAACTGGCGGTCGACTGGCTGCTGGAGCAGCGCAATAGCGAAAACAACTACAAAACCTATCGCAGCGAGTTGACCACTTTTTTGCACTGGTGCTTTCGCGAGGCGGCCATCAGCCCAAAAGATCTCACTCGCCGCATCATGATCCGCTATCTTGACTACTGTCAGTCCCCCCCTGACAAGTTGATCGCCTATCGCAACGTGGCGCAGTTTATCCTCGACAAGGAGTGGGGAGAGCGCTTGCCCAATCCGCAATGGCGACCGTTTCTCGGCAAGCGGGAGCTGGGCCGCACCTTGCCCTATCGCCTGAGCGAGCAGGCGATGAAGACCAAGATCGCCATCCTGTCGGCCTTCTTCCAGTTCCTGATCCAGGAGGAGTACATGGACAGGAATCCCGCCCTGCTGCTGCAGCGGGTCAAACGGCCGCAACAGCAGGAGGCCGATGATCTGGTGCAGGCCTTCAGCGAGTTGCAGTGGTCATACGTGATGCAGGCCGCTGATACCCTGGCCAGCGACCACCCAGAACAGCACGAGCGCAGCCGCTTTCTCACCATCCTGATGTACGCCTGCTATCTGCGGATCTCGGAGGTCGCTGCCCGGCCGGGCTTTACCCCTGTAATGGGGCAGTTTCGCCGGGATCGCAAAACCGGCGTCTGGGGCTACTTCATTCCACAGAGCAAGGGCGGCAAACGGCGTACAGTGGCAGTTTCCCAGGCGTTGCTGGCCGCACTTGAGCGCTACCGTTGCTTCCTTGGTCTGTCCTCTTTGCCTACACCGGATGAACAGACGCCGCTGTTCGTGCGCCATAAAGCGGCCGCCCACGGCCGCGAGCAGGGCGAACTCAACGCCAACCTCGGCATTCGCCAGCTACGGGATTTGATCATGGTGATCATCGGCAAGGGGGCCGAGCTGGCCGAGCAGGATGGCTTTGCCCAGGATGCGGCCGAAATGCGGCAACTCTCTCCCCATGCGATCCGCCACACCGGGATCACCCATGACATCAACCTGCATGGTCGACCGCTTTCCCACGTACAAGCCGATGCCGGGCATGACAGCATCGACACCACTTCGAAATACCTGCACACCAGCAACAGCGAACGACATGAGAGCGCTCGGCAAAAGCCGCTAGATCGATTGAGTCAGCATGCAAGAGATAACTGTTAAAAAACGAGTATCTCGGCATACATAACCACACCAATGCGCCTACCAGATTGTCGGACAAGGCAATCTGATGGCATAATTTACCCTGATCCCGTCGGGCACATTAAATATCTGGTTTTGGTTTCCAGGCACCGGATTGCAAATGGAAGCCCCCTGCAATCAGCTTCGCTCTGAAAATGACACTCAGCGCTACACCAATGGCTTGCACTATAGCCAAGCGAGGGCCTTCTGGTCATTGACACTCCACACCAGATTTAATGGGATGGTCGCCCCTGCCCAAAACGGTATCTAACGTGCCAAAGTGGCGAATGAGTTTTCCCACTGACTGAGAAGAGGCGACCACTATGCAGGCTACGACCATCGGCATCGATCTGGCAAAACATGTTTTCAATTACATGGCGTGGATCAACATGGCAAGACTGTCCTCGCCCGCAAGTTGAAGCGTGACCAAATGCTCTCCTTCTTTGCCAACCGCCCTTCATGCCTTATTGGCATGGAGGCCTGCGCCAGCGCACACTTTTGGGCCAAAAAACTGCAAGGGTTGGGGCATACCGTCAAGCTAATGGCCCCGCAATTCGTCAGACCTTACGTCAAAACTAACAAAAACGATGCTGCTGATGCCGAGGCTATTTGTGAAGCGGTGACTCGACCCACCATGCGTTTCGTGCCGATAAAGAGCTGCGAGCAATTGGCCGTCCTGGCGCTGCATCGGGCACGGCAGGGATTCGTCAAGGCAAGGACCGCCCAGGCCAATCAGAACCGTGGATTGCTGGCCGAGTATGGCCACATCATCCCCCAAGGCATTAGTCACATCAGCAAGCAAGTTCCTGACCTTCTGGAAGATAGTGAAAATGGCTTGCCAGGGACATTTCGCCAATTACTGATGCGACTCCACGAGCACCTCAAAGACCTCGACAAACAGGTCCGTGAGTTGGAGGACACGATCGTGCGTTAGCACCAAGAGTGTGCTGTCAGCCAGAAATTGGCACAGTTGCCAGGCATCGGGCCGCTCACCGCCAGTGCGCTGGTAGCTTCCATTGGCGATGCTAAAAATTTCAAAAATGGCAGGCAGTTGGCTGCATGGCTGGGTCTAGTCCCAAGACAGCATTCCAGCGGTGGCAAACAAACATTGC
>NZ_JBODRQ010000215.1:0-3647 GCF_050633025.1 Aeromonas sp. | reverse complement strand
TCCCTGGGTCACCGCAATCACCGGCACAGGCAGCTGATGCCAGCCATAGGCGACCCGCTGGGCCAGATTGGTCGCCTCGTCCGCTTCACGCTTGAGAATATCGAGCGCCGCCACCGGCTGTCTCAGCATGGATTTCACATCCAGCCCGGCGCAGAAGGCCCGCCCCTCGCCGTGCAGGATCACCGCCCGCAACCCCTTGTGCCGGGCGAGCTGCGTCAGCGTCTCGTCGATGGCGCTGAACATGGCGCGGTCCAGCGCATTGAGTTTGTCCCCCCGCGTCAACATCACTTCGGCAATCCCGTCGTGGATCTCGCATTTGATCCTTGGTTTTTCCATCTCCCTTGTCCTCTCCTTGATCCCTGAAACTGACCCACTGGTCATACCACTACGTTATCAGAGTGTGAACAGGCGGTACAGCTGAGACTAAAGTCGGCTGGTCGCCTCCCCCTCCCTTTGTCACACTGGGAGCTGCCTGAGTGCCGCAAGCCAGCAGAGGACGCTGTCATGTCAACCCTGTTCAATTTTGCCAGACCACCGTTCGACCGACTGGATGAGGAGGCGCGCGAACGGCTATCCCGTCACCTCTCGCTCTGCTATTTTCGGGCCGGAGATCTGCTGCTAAAAGAGGGGGATGAGCCTCCCGGCCTCTATCTCATCATCAAGGGGGCGGTGGAAGAGTCGGCACCTCACCACCAGTTTGGTGATTACGGGGTCGATGATCTGTTCGATGTGCGCGCCCAGTTTGACGGCCGCTGCCGCCACCGCTTCACCGCGCTGGAAGATAGCCTCTGCCAGCTCATCCCTCGCCACACATTTCTGGCGCTCTGTGAGCAGGATCCGCAGTTTGCCAGCTACTTCACCGCCAATCTGGCCGAGCGTCAGCGCCAGCAGGAGCAGCGCGAACAGCTGGGTCAGAAGAATCTGGCGGAATTTATCCTGACCCGCATCGAACCCGGCCACCTGCAGGCACCGCTTATCGTCGACAGCAAGCTGTCACTGCTGGCGGCGACCGAAACCATGGTGAGCAAGGGAACCGATTGCCTGCTCTACCCGGCCCACGACGGCTCCCTCACGCTGGCAACCCGCAAGACCCTGCTCCACGCCCTGACCCTCAAGGGATTGCCGCTGACAGCCCCCCTCTCGGTGCTGACCCCCACGCCCCTGATTGGTCTGCCGCTGGAGAGCTATCTGTTTGATGCCTTGCTGCTGATGACCCGCCATCGCATCAAGCGACTGGTGGTGTGGCGTGGCAACGAAGTGGCGGGCATCTTGCAACTGACTCAGGTGCTGGGGCTCTTCTCTACCCACTCCCACGTGCTGACGTTGCGTATCGCCCGCGCCGACAGTCTGCCGGCACTGGAGGCGGTGGCCCGCGAGCAGCAACAATTGACCCGCTCGCTGTTTGCCCAGGGGATCCACACCGCCTTTTTGATGAAGCTGATCGCCACCATCAACGAACAGCTGATCGCCAAAGCCTTTGCGCTGGTGATCCCCCCCGAGGTACAGGATAAGGTCTGCCTGCTGATGCTGGGCTCGGAGGGGCGCGGCGAGCAGATCCTCAAAACCGATCAGGACAACGCCCTGATCCTGCCAGAGGGGCTGGCATGGCCCACCCAGGCCGCCGATCTGGCCGAATTCAGCGCCCTGCTGGAGCGGCTCGGCTACCCCCTCTGCCCCGGGCAGGTGATGGTGAACAATCCGGCCTGGGTGAAAATGGGCAGCGAGTGGCAAAGCGCCATTGCCAGCGCCTGCACCACGGCCAGTGAGGAGGAGCTGCTCTGGCTGGCGACTCTCGCGGATGCTCACCCCATCGCGGGGGATCGCCAACTCCATCTACCGGTTGCCAGAGCGCTGCGCGAGCAGTTGGCGGACAGACGGGATCTGCTGGCGGAGATGGTGCGACCGGCGGTGGCCTTCCATGCCCCGCTCACCCTGTTTGGCAGGCTGGAGCAGCCACCGGAAGGGCTGGATCTCAAGCGGGGCGGCCTGTTCCCGCTGGTGCACGGTATCCGCATGTTGGCCCTTGAGGCAGGCATTCTGGAGACTTCAACCCTGGGGCGTATCGACGCGCTGGTGGCCGCCGAGCGGCTCAGTACCGACTATGGCAGCAATCTAGCGGAGGCGTTCCGGCTCTTTATCCGGCTTAGGCTGCGCAGCCAGCTCAAGGGGAGCGGTAGTCGGGTGCAGACACAGGATCTCAGCCACAGCGAGCGGGATCTGTTGCGCCAGGCGCTACATCAGGTGAAGAAGTTCCAGCAGTGGCTCACCTTGCACTTTCGTCTGAGACAATAGCCATGTTGAGCCGCGTTCGACGCTACTGGTATGGCCGTGCGTTCCGAACGGGCGAGTTCGCGCCGCTCTTTGCCACCCCATCGGAAGATGAACGGATCGCCCTCGATTTCGAGACCACCAGTCTCGATCCCGAGCAGGCCGAGATCGTCTCCATCGGGGCGGTGCGCATTCAGGGCAACCGGCTACTGACCGGCGAGGCGCTCGCCATCAAGGTGCTGCCACCGGCCAGCCTGACCGGCCAATCGGTGGTGATCCACGGCCTGCGCCATCAGGATCTGCAACAGGGGATGACACTGGAAGCCGCGCTGCGCCTGCTTCTGGCCTTTATCGGCCCCCGTGAACTGGTGGGCTATCACATCGCCTACGACCTGCGCATTCTCAATCTCGCCTGCCAGAAATTGTGGGGATTAACCCTGCCCCAACGAGGTATCGAGGTGAGCCAGCTCTATCACGACCACCTCTATCGCCGCTATCCCGATGCGGCTATTGACCTCCACTTGAGTGCCATCTGCAGCCACCTTGAACTGCCATCCCTGCCCGCCCACGATGCCCTTGCCGATGCCACCACGGCCGCGCTCATCTACCTGCACCTGACCTGCGGCTCGCCGCTCACTTATCCCAAAGTCTAATTGTCGACAAATAACATTTAATTCACATTTTGCTTACATGAGCAGATTGCCTGCTCGTCGGGGTTACCCCATCCACCGCTGACACTCATGTCATGGAGAACTGCAATGGAACAGCAAAGCTATCTGAGGATCCAGCAAGATCCCAACTTCCAGGAGCTGGTCGCCAAGCGCCAGCGTTTTGCCTGGGCCCTCTCGGCTCTGATGCTGGGACTCTACCTGGCGTTTATTCTGCTCATCGCCTTTGCCCCCGGTTGGCTGGGCACCCCGCTCAGCGAGGGCTCGACCATCACTCGCGGTATCCCAATGGGAGTGGGCTTGATCCTCTCCTCCTTCGTGCTGACCGGCATCTATGTGTTTCGGGCCAACGGCGAGTTTGACGAGCTGAACCAGAAGATCCTCAAGGGAGCACAGTCATGAGCACACACAGCATGAAAGGCAAGTGGCTACTGTTGGCCTCACTGGTCTCCTCCCCCCTGTGGGCAGCGGATGCACTGACCGGAGAGGTACAGCGTCAACCTCTCAACGTGTCAGCCATTGTGATGTTCGTGGTCTTTGTGGCCGCGACCCTGGCTATCACCTACTGGGCCTCCAAGCGTAACCGCTCGGCTTCCGACTACTATGCCGCCGGTGGCCGCATCACCGGCTTCCAGAACGGTCTGGCCATCGCCGGAGACTATATGTCCGCCGCCTCCTTCCTCGGGATCTCCGCGCTGGTCTACACCTCCG
>NZ_JBODRQ010000214.1:0-3658 GCF_050633025.1 Aeromonas sp. | reverse complement strand
GGTCTGCCGCCCACGCCTATCGCCATGCCGGGCAAGGCCTCCATCGAAGCTGCACTCAACCCCAAATCGACCGATTATCTCTACTTTGTCGCCAAGGGGGGCGGTGCCCACTATTTCTCCAAGACCCTCGATGAACACAATCGGGCGGTTCGTGAATACATATTGAAGAAACCCTAATGTCTAAATTTATTGTGATCGAAGGATTGGAAGGGGCAGGGAAGAGCTCGGCCGTGCGTTATGTGACCGACTATCTGCAGCGGCACGGCATCAACCGGATCGAGTGCACCCGCGAGCCGGGTGGTACGCCACTGGCCGAGCGGATGCGGGCCATCGTCAAAGAGGTGCACGACGAGCGCCTCACCATCGAGGCGGAATTGCTGCTGATGTATGCCTCCCGGGTACAACTGGTGGAGACCCGCATCAAACCCGCACTGGCCGACGGTATCTGGGTGGTGGGGGATCGCCACGATCTCTCCTCCCAGGCCTATCAGGGTGGCGGCCGTGGTATCGATGCCCAGCTCATCGGTGCCATCAAACAGGCGGTGCTCGGCAACTTCACGCCGGATCTCACCCTCTATCTCGATATCGATCCTGCCCTTGGCTTGCAGCGCGCCCGCCATCGCGGCGAGCTGGATCGTATCGAACTGGAGCAACTGAGCTTCTTCGAGCGTACTCGAACTCGTTATCTCGAACTGGCCGCCAAGGATGACTCAATTGTGGTGATCGATGCGGCGCAAACGCCGGAACAGGTCAAAACGTCCATTGAGCGCGCATTGGATCACTATCTGTCGAACGAGCCGCTATGTATCCCTGGTTGATCCCCGACTGGCATGCACTGAGCCAGACTGCCCAGTCCGGTCGTCTCGGCCACGCCTGGTTGCTGCTCGGCGATCCCGGTCTTGGCAAGGAGCAGCTGGCCGAGCGGTTGGCGCGTTTGCACCTTTGTCAGCAGCCTGATTGCGGAGAACCGTGCGGTCAGTGCCATTCCTGCCAGCTGTTTGACAAGGGTAACCACCCTGATCTCGGTACCATAACACGCGACAGCAAGACCATCGGGGTCGAGGCCATTCGCGAGATCTGCACCCGGCTGCAGGGCTCTGCCCAGCTCGGCCGTGGCAAGGTGGTGATCATTCCTGATGCGGAGCGGATGACCGAATCGGCGGCAAATGCCCTGCTGAAAACCCTGGAAGAGCCGGCCGGCGACAGCTTGCTGTTGCTGATCGCCTCCCAGGTTTCCCGGTTGCTTCCCACCATTCTCAGTCGCTGTCACAAACATGTCTGTCAGTTGCCTGCGGAAGGGGAAACAGTACGCTGGTTGGCCGAGCAGGATCATCAGGCCACCCTGGCTCAGGTGCGGATCTGTCAGGGGGCCCCGCTGCGGGTACTCGACTATATCGAGCAGCAACAGGACGGTACTCGCCGCGAACTGCTGGAACAGTTTGTCGCTCTGAGTCAAAGCCCAGTCAAGGCGACGGCATTGTGCAGCCAGCTTGGTCAGGAGACGCAGGTCAGGTTGCACTGGTTGCAGCTCTTCTTGTGCGATGCCCTGAAAACCCAGGCCGGATGTGGTCACCATCAGCTGGCAATGCCTGATCTGGCCATCTTGAGTCAACGGTTGGCAGAGCAGCACTCCAGCGAAAAACTGCTGGAGGCAGAACAAGATCTGGTTGCCCTGAAAGCGGCATGCCAGCCGGGTCAGCTCTCTAATCCCACCATCCATCTGATGAACTGGTTCAGTCGCTGGTTATAAGTACCGACAAGCAGAAAGGTTTTATATGTTACTCGTTGATTCCCACTGTCATCTCGATCGCCTCAGCTATGGCAGCAAGCAGACCAGCATGGCTGATGTACTGGCAAAGGCCGCGAAACTGGACGTGGGATACTTTCTCTGTGTCAGTGTGACTCAGGCACAGTTCCCGACCATGCTCGAGGCGATCGCGCCCTATCCCCAGGTGTTTGCCTCTTGCGGGGTACACCCGCTCAATCAGGAACCCGGTGTCGATGCCGAGTTGCTGCTCAAGCAAGCTGCCGATCCACGTGTGGTGGCCATCGGTGAGACCGGTCTCGATTACTTTTACTCGCCGGAGAACAAGGAAGTTCAGCAAGCCACTTTCCGCGAACATATCCGGGTTGCCCGCGCACTGAACAAGCCGCTGATCATCCACACTCGCGATGCCCAGCAAGATACCTTGCAAATCATGCGTGAAGAGGGAGCTGATCAGGTTGGCGGTGTGCTGCACTGTTTCACCGAGTCTCTCGAGATGGCGCAAGCCGCGATGGCGATGGGGTTCTATATCTCCATCTCCGGGATCGCCACCTTCAAAAATGCATCTGCCTTGCAAGCCGTGGTCAAGGCACTGCCCCTCGACCGATTGCTGGTCGAGACCGACTCGCCCTATCTTGCTCCCGTTCCGCATCGGGGGAGGGAGAACGAACCAGCCTTTGTGCGAGACGTTGCCCAGTTTATTGCTGACCTGCGTCAAATGCCGCTGGCTGAATTGGCAGATGCGACCAGCCGGAATTTCTTTGAACTGTTCAAACTGGCGAAAAAATAACACTGAAGCCCCGTTGCTCGGGGCTTTTTATATTTCAAATACCAAGCTAGATTACCCACCTGAATATCAACCTCACTCAACGTTATCTCTCACTCGCCCAGTCAATTCAACTCGTTCATCCATACCAAACTGGAGTTGAATGATATTCCTATGTTTCGTTTTTTCACCGTGATCAAAGGGTATTAAAATAAGATGCTTTAAGTATCGATAATATTCATTATCGATACTTGATGTGTGTGGAGGATCCTGTAAGATCCTATCAAACTTCATATGAATCATAGTGTTCCGTGGCATATCCAACCTTGTCCAACCCGGCTCATCAGTCACTGCAGACCGTTTTTGATGCACAGCTAAATAGTCGGGCACGCCGCTTTTTACGCAGTGCAAAAGCGGATTCCACCCTCAATGCCTATCAAGCGGATACCCGTATTTTTGTCTTCTGGTGCCAATTGCACGGGCTGGATCCGCTGCAAACGACCCATCATGACATCATGAACTTTCTGGCAGATCAGGCTGACGGCGTATTGGCCGACTGGGTATGGCTGGATAAAGAGGAGGGGAAGGGAGAGCTGCGTAACGGTGAACCTCGAAAACCGGCAACCCTGGTGAGACGGCTAGCCGGGATCCGTTATGCCTTCAAGCAGAAAGGCATTCATCCCATGCCCACCGAGCATCCTGAAATCAAGGAGATGATGCGTGGTATTGTCAGGTTGGGGGATAACCGCAAACGAAAAACCGGGGCCCTGACGCTGAAACCATTGACCCAGGTGCTGGATGGCATCGACACCCATGATCTGGCGGGCTTGCGTGATCACACCCTGCTGCTCTTGATGTTCAGTGGCGCCTTGCGCCGCTCGGAAGCAGCCCGAATTGAGGTGAGCGATCTCGATTTTGTGGGGCAGGGGCTCCGCCTTCGTCTCAAACCTAGTAAGCATCAGTTGCATGAAACCGAGATAGCCCTGATCCCGGGCAAGCACTATTGTCCCGTGTCGGCACTGCAAAAATGGCTACACAAAAGCCGGATCAGCGAGGGGCCGCTATTTCGGCGCATGAACCGCTGGGGCCAATTGATGGCCGAACCACTCGGCCCCCAGGGCATCAAT
>NZ_JBODRQ010000213.1:0-3675 GCF_050633025.1 Aeromonas sp. | reverse complement strand
ACCTAGGTATGGCGAGATCAAAACCCGCTGCCTTACCGCTTGGCGATGCCCCAACAGTGATGTCTGAGAGAAACTATCAAACACCTTTAAAAATGGCTGGGGCACTAGGATTCGAACCTAGGTATGGCGAGATCAAAACCCGCTGCCTTACCGCTTGGCGATGCCCCAACTAAGGATGGTGGCTATGACGGGATTCGAACCTGTGACCCCCGCATTATGAGTGCGATGCTCTAACCAACTGAGCTACATAGCCAACCTTGCTTCCGGTGAGTCGTTACCTCGTCACCGTGCGGGCCGAATTATGCGTATCTGGCTCTGGGGCGTCAACCCTTTTTTTGCCAGAAAAACGCAATTTGAGTGCGTTTGACCAGATATTGTCCTCTGTCGCGCAAAAGCCCGACAATCTGGTTTTTTTTAAAGCATGGTCGGCAGATAGCTAACTTTGCCCGATAAAAAGCAAGCCAGCAAATGCTGGCTTGTCATGGGGTTACACGTTAAACAGGAAGTTCATGATATCGCCATCTTTGACGATGTAATCCTTCCCTTCTGCGCGCATCTTGCCCGCTTCCTTGGCGCCCTGTTCACCCTTGTAGTTGATAAAGTCTTCAAAGGCGATGGTTTGGGCGCGAATAAAGCCTTTTTCAAAGTCGGTGTGGATCTTGCCTGCCGCTTGCGGGGCGGTGGCGCCGACCGGAATAGTCCAGGCTCGTACCTCTTTCACGCCGGCGGTGAAGTAGGTCTGCAGGTTCAGCAACTGGTAGCCGGAGCGGATAACGCGGTTCAGGCCCGGCTCCTCGATGCCAAGATCAGCCATGAATTCGATGCGATCGGCATCGTCCAGCTCGGCGATGTCAGCTTCGATGGCGCAGCAGACGACCACGACAACCGCGTTCTCGGCAGCAGCAATCTCGCGCACCTTGTCCAGATAGGGGTTGTTCTCGAAGCCATCTTCCGCCACGTTGGCGATGTACATGGTGGGTTTCAGGGTGAGGAAGTTGAGGTAGCTCACGGCGGCCAGCTCTTCTTTATCCAGCTTCATGCCGCGGATCATCTGACCGTTTTCCAGCGCGACGCGGATCTTCTCCAGCACTTCCACTTCCAGCTTGGCATCCTTGTCGCCGCCTTTGGCGCGCTTGGACTGACGGTGAATGGCACGCTCGCAGGCGTCCAGATCTGACAGGGCCAGCTCGGTGTTGATCACCTCGATATCGTCAGCAGGAGAGACCTTGCCGGCCACGTGAATGATGTTCTCGTCGTCGAAGCAGCGCACTACGTGGCCGATCGCTTCGGTTTCACGGATGTTGGCCAGGAACTGGTTACCCAGACCTTCACCCTTGGAGGCACCGGCAACCAGACCGGCGATGTCCACAAATTCCATGGTGGTCGGCACAACTCGCTGCGGATTGATGATGGCCGCCAGCTGATCGAGGCGGGGATCCGGCATCGGCACCACACCTGTGTTCGGCTCGATGGTGCAGAACGGGAAGTTGGCGGCTTCGATACCGGCCTTGGTCAGCGCGTTGAACAGGGTGGATTTGCCTACATTGGGCAGGCCCACGATACCGCATTTAAAACCCATGGATTGTTACCTTACTTGATGGATGCTGTGAGGCTCGCCCGCAGGCGGCCCGTGTCATGCTTTATTCGGCCTTGAAGCTGTGCAGTCGGTTCATGGCCTTGGTCATATCTTGTTTGAACAGGATGTCGGTGGCGCGCAGGGACTCGTCCAGGGCGGCTTCGATCAGGTTCTGTTCACTGCTGGGCGCCTTGGTCAGCACGAAGCTGGCGACCAGCTCTTTGCTGCCGGGATGGCCGATCCCGAGGCGCAGCCGGAAGAAGTTATTGTTGTTGCCCATCTTGGCGATGATGTCCTTGAGGCCGTTATGGCCACCGTGACCACCACCCTGCTTGAACTTGGCGATGCCAGGGGGCAGATCCAGTTCATCATGGGCCACCAGAATCGCTTCCGGCTCAATCTGATAAAAACGCGCCAGAGCGGCGACCGCCTTGCCTGAGAGGTTCATGTAGGTGTTCGGGATGAGCAGTCGCACATCCCGCCCATCAATCAGCATGCGGGCAGTATGGCCGAAGAACTTGGGCTCTTCGCGCAGGCTGACATTGTGCCAGCGGGCCAGTTGCTCCACATACCAGGCGCCCGCATTGTGGCGGGTTTTGGCGTATTCCGGGCCGGGATTGCCCAGTCCGACGATCAGTTTGATTTCGCTTGTCACGCTTGATGTCTTCACTCGCAGCTGCCATGGGCACACTACCCAGGGCAATAGGACGCAATATTCTAGCCGCCGAGTGGCGATCACTCAACCAATGCGCATGTTATGGCGGGATTTGAGCGATTTTGGCGGCTAATGGATGACAAACGGGCCCCTTGCGAGAGGCCCGTTCTCTGTCGATTTGCTGATGATCCGGTTATTTGGCACGCAGCAGGGTGACGGTCTCTTCATCCAGTGCGGTCAGGGTGGGGCGGGCATCGCGCACATACTCTATGAAGGAGGCTGCATCGGTGCCGCAATCCACGCCGCTGGCCTTGCAATCGAGGGCCTGGCCCGGGGCATAGACGGCGCTCAGCAGTTCGCCGTCTTGTGCCACTTTCAGCACCGGGAAGGCGGTCAGCTTGCCATTGACGCTGGCGATATCGACCCGCTCGCTCTGGTGACGCTGGGCATTGGCCAGCGCCTGCCAGCCGTCGTTGCCGTTGGCGCTGTAGGCGTTCATCACCACGCGATAGCGCTGATTATCCACCAGATCCTGCCACTCGCCGCTCGCCGTCTTGTGTTGAAGTTGGGTCAGGGTGCCCGCCTTGCCTGCGTCGGTCTCCTGGAAGGTGTAGCGCAGGTGGCCGCCATAGGGGAACTTGCCGGCATGGGCGCTGGCGGGCAGGGTGGCGGTGATGGTCTCGGTCAACAGGGCGCGCACCTCGGCGCCAGTCAGGGTCAGCACGGCGAGCTGGTTCTTGAACGGCAGCAGGGTGAGGGCGCTGTCCCCCTCACGCCATTCGCCAGCAGGCAGGTCGGCGCGCACGCCGCCCACCGCCACCAGAGAAAAATCGACCGGGCCGCCGGTCAGGGTTTGTACTGCTGGGGTATTGGCCCAGTAGAACTCCCCTTCGGCAACCAGCGGCGCCACATCTGAGCCGTGGCTGTCGCTGCCGTTGTCGCCAGGGCGACGGGCATTTTGCAACTGCTCGGGAATAGTGCCGATCACTGGCCCGTAGGCCTTCTCCAGCGCCGGTTTGTAGTGGCTGTCGATGATGCCGCGCAGGCGCGGATCTTCATCCACGATCACCAGATTGGGCTGGTTGTCGACAAACTGGCTCGCCTCTTTGCTGCGGGTGTCGTCGAGCGCTTGCTTGCGCGCCGCATCGGCGAAGAAGTCGCGGCTGGCCAGCAGGCTATTGTGGCCCTGGCAGTCGGTCACCTGACCCTGGCTGTCAAAGGTCACCTGTGCCAGACCGATGGCCTGGGCGTAGGAGCCTGCCTGCACCACGCAGGTTTTGCCGATGCCATCCGGATTGGTCACCAGCTTGGCGTAATCGCCGGTCTTTCCCCAGCCGATATTGCGAAAATCGCCGAGCAAGCTGTGGGAGTGGCCGCCGACGATGGCATCGAGGCCGTTTACCTTGGCGGCTAGCGCCAGATCCCGCTCGTTGCCGATGTGGGT
>NZ_JBODRQ010000212.1:0-3741 GCF_050633025.1 Aeromonas sp. | reverse complement strand
TCAGCCAGTTGTTACCGCTGTTTGGCCGCGAGCCTTGCACTCTGGCCGTTCTCAGCGCTCGGGTCGGCAGCATTGGCGACAACCGAGCGGGCGGCTGGTATGGCTATCGCGCATCCAAGGCCGCCCTCAACATGCTGCTCAAGTGTGCCGCCATCGAGCTGGCCCGGCGGGCCCCCGGCGTCAAATTGCTGGCCTTCCATCCCGGCACCGTAGATACCCAACTATCCCGCCCATTTCACGCCAATGTACCGCCAGGAAATGTGCAGAGTCCCGAGCTGGTAGCCGACCATCTGATTAACCTGATGAACCGGCTGCAACCGGATGGTGAACTGAGCTTTCTCGACTGGCAGGGCAAACCTATCGAGTGGTAGAGGAACTCAAGAGACGCGCCAGCAGCGCCCGCAAGCTCTTGATCACGGCGGGCTTGCCCGCCAGTTGCAACCTCGCAGCCAGCGCCCCCCAGTCGGCATATTGCCAGATGGGGGCAATCAGCAGAGCACGTTCGTCAGGAGTCAGTGAACCCAGCACAGCCAGATTGCGCGCCAGCCACAACTGCAGGCTGGATTGGCTCAGTTCGAGCGGCTTGTGATGATGGGCAAAGCACTCAATCTCATCGCGCTCGAACTCACCAAACTCCGGCGCGGTAACGGTACTGCCTTGCAGGCATTGCCATACCAACTCGGGATCCAACGCGCTCAACTCGCCTGCCAGCAGGGTCGGCAGCTGGCGTACAAAACGCTGCTGCCATTGATTCAACTCGATCTCATGCTCGGGTTTCAGCGCTTTGAGCAGCAGGGCTGCGTGGCAGCCGCTGGCGGCATCCCGCTGCAGGCCGATGCGCAGCACCGTCAACCCAGCCTTGCGCCAGAAAGGAAGCAGGTCGGCGCTGGCCGAAAAGGCCGAGCCGAGGTAGTCGATGCCAATCTGACGATAGTGCTCCTCAAGCTTGCCAAGCAGCAGCGAACCCAGTCCGTGCCGGTGCAGCTCGGGGTGGATGGCGATACGCATCACCCGGGCGTAGCTGCGCCCCCCCGCCGTTTTGAAACCGGCGTGGGCCAGCAGCGACTGGGGCAGCAGATGGCCGCGCGGACGGCGACGCCCGGCCCAGATCGCCTCGGCCAGCTCGGGGTCTATCCCCCCTTCCCGCGCCACCAAGGCTACTCCCAGCAGGCTCGTATCCTGCTCCAGCAGATGGATGTCGAGATCCGGGCTCTCCAGCAGGGATCTGAGATCGCTCGGCGTGGTCTGGTAGTGAGCCAGCACCAGCAGGCCGAACAGCTGGTTGAGCAACGCCTCGTCGCTCGCCAGCGCCTCCTGACTGACCAGACGCCAGCTCGGGCTGGCCGGCGGCAAGGGCGTTGCCACTTCGGCATTGAGGCCGAGCAGGCGGAAGATCAGCGGCTCCAGCGGATCGCGCTCACTCCAGCGAATGGGCTCAGCGAGGTGGATCTCCTGCCACTCCGGGGTCTGGCTATCGAGCACCCGCTTGAAGCGCAGGTGAAAACCGCGCCCCGTCCCTTCGTAACCGTGCTCGGTGGTGGCAAACACAATGCGGCTGTGGCGGGCCAGCATGGCTTCAAGCAGCGGGGTCGGAATGGCGGCCGCTTCATCCACCAGCAGCAGATCGGGATTCATCGACTCGTGCACCAGCCGATCCGGCGAGCAGTAGCTCAGTCCGGTCAGCTGTTCAGGCGTAGTATCTAGCCCGCGAGCGGCGTGGGCAAACAGGGTCGCTACCGTTGCCTGCGAGGGGGCCGTCACCACTATGTTCAGCCCGGGCTGCTGGCGCAGCAGCTCGGCGGCAGCCAGCCCCAGCAGCGCACTCTTGCCACGACCGCGGTCAGCGCTCAGCACCAGCGGCCGACGGCGATGACCGTGCAACACCTTGTGGATGGCGGGCAGTGCCCGTGTCTGATCGCAGCTCAGCCTGCGCTCCAGCCCAATCGGTTGCCACGGCTGCGAGCAAAGCGGCGGCACCAGAGAGAGGGCAGGATCACCTACCAGCAACCGCACCAGCCGGGCGATAAAACCGTGACCGGCCCGGCTCGCCTCTTCCGGCTGGGCCACCAGCCGGATCCGGTCAGGATCCGGCCATGCAGGCCACTGTGCTCTGGGCGGCGTCAGCAGCAACAGCAAGCCACCGGCGCACAGAGTACCCGCCAGCGCCCCGAAGGCATCGGGATGAAAGCCGCTGAAGGCGTTGAACACCAGCGTGTCACACTCCTGACCGAGCCGCTGCAGCGCCTTGGCAGCGGGTTGCGGGGCATAACACTCGGGCCCGGCACCCAGCCAAAAAATGGTCTCACCGAGCAGGGATTGAGCGCGGGCAATGCACTCGGCCTCCTCCCCCTCCAGCCAGATCAGGCGCCGCTCACCGGCGCGGGCCAGCGCCTCGCGCAGCAGGGTGACCTCTTGCAGTGTCATGAAGCTTGGCTGTCAGCCGGTTTGCGGGGCTCGAACATGCGATCTCCCATCTGATCGATAAAGGTGTGGGCCTTCTGCACCATGAAACGCTCGGCATCGGCCGGATTGGCAAACAGATCGGAGCGGATGAAACGATGGGTTTGCAACACGCCATCCAGCTCCTTGGTGATGCGCCCCGCTAACCGATACTGGCCCCCTTCCGCCATGGGCTCCGGATAGATGAGATAGCCGGCATATTCGGTGGGAGTGACTTCCGGCGCCTTGGTCGGCTCGCCCCCGAACAGGGCGCTGAACAGTTTCTTGAGCATGGTGATCTCCTCTGGTTGCCAGCATTGTCCCCAAGGGGTTGCACAGTGGCAAGCAGGGGATCTTATTACCAATGGTTATTTGCACTACGAACTATTCTCATTTAGATTTCATCTCATTCCACAAGAGGTGATCATCATGTACGTCTGTTTGTGCCGCGGCATCACAGATACCCAGATCCGCAAAGCGGTGCAGTCAGGTAAAAGCGAATTCCGCCAGCTCAAGCAGTCGCTCGAGGTGGGCGCCCAATGTGGCAAATGCGTGCGCATGACCATGGAGATTATCGCCACCGAACTCGACAAGATGGAGCAGGAGCAACCCGTGCTCTACTACGAAGTGGCCTGATCCGGACACCTCTTTTCTGATGCGACCCGCCAACAGGGTCACCCCTTTTCTCAGGCGAGCTGGCCCGCCAGACCTCTTGTTGTCACTTTTCTGGACTAAGCTCTAACGATCGGAGCCTCAGGCACGAACCAAGGAGCACTGTCGATGAAAGGAGATCCCAAGATCATTGCCCACCTCAACAAGGTGCTGGCCAATGAGCTGATTGCCATCAACCAATACTTCCTGCACGCCCGCATCTACGATGACTGGGGCCTCAAGGCGCTCGGGCACAAGGAGTATCACGAGTCCATCGATGAGATGAAACACGCCGACGAGCTGGTCAAGCGCGTGTTGTTTCTCGAAGGGCTGCCCAATTTACAGGATCTGGGCAAGCTGCGTATCGGTGAGACCGTCGAAGAGATGTTACGCTGCGACCTCTCGCTGGAGATGGATGCCATCCCCGACCTCAAGGTAGCCATCGCCTATGCCGAGTCGGTGCAGGACTACATCAGCCGCGACCTGTTCCAGGAGATCCTGGAAGATGAGGAGGAGCACGTGGACTGGCTGGAGACCCAGCTAGACCTTATCGATCGCATCGGGCTGGAGAACTACCAGCAGTCGCAACTGCACCACGGCTCCTGAGCCAGCAAGCCAGCAAGCAAAGAGACCCGCCAGCGCGGGTCTCTT
>NZ_JBODRQ010000211.1:0-3774 GCF_050633025.1 Aeromonas sp. | reverse complement strand
TGAGGAAGGCTTGAAACTCGGGCCAGCCTTTATTTTGATAAGTCCCGAAGTCTCCGGCGAAGCCCAAGCGATCGACAATAGCGTTGAGCGTCTGTCTATGTTTCAAGGGGTCAGCATCGGGATGAAGCACGCGTGATTTCGCGCCTTCTTTAATGTCCGCTGGTGATATTCCGCGCAGAGGAATGGCGTGGCCATCGCGCAAAGGGAGGTAGCCGAGGCGACGCTCAGCAAATTTGTGGTTATCAGACACTATATTCTCCTAACAAAATCATCCCCTACCCCAAGGCCGCCAGTATGGGATCGTGATTAAGTTGAGTTGTTAGTGTTTTGATAACTTGTCGTTCTGATTTTCGAAACGAGGAGAACTTGCTTTCGGCGTTGGCGGCGCCGACGACCCGGCAGGGCGTCTCCGAGCCCTTGAGATGAAGGTTAAACTAATCGACCAACGAGAGTCAACGAGGCAAAGTTGATCTGGGCTCGACCTCTCCACTCTCATTGGCAAAGCCATGCTGACCATGTTGGCCGCTGTTGCAGAATTGGAACGTTCAAACATCAAGCTCCGGCAGATGGCAGGGATCGCCAAGGCGAAGGCAGAAGGTAAGGCGCTGGGGCGCGAGAAGACAATTAACGATGCTGCCGTTGCCATCTGGCGCAAAGAGAATTCAGCTAGCATCAAGCTGACGGCTGAACACTTCGGGATCTCGCCCGCCAGTGTGAAACGAGCATGTCGGTCTGCGTAATTAGCCATCTGCGCCTGCGGGATCATCTGCTGACGTTCCCCACACAAAAGTCGGTGCGCAAGCTGGGGTTGGCAAATATGGGGTACATAGAGAACTGGCAGGAGTGGTGGTAAATCCACCAAATAAGAACCCCAGCGTAAGTTGCAAAGCAACCAAGAGGCCGGGGTCGTGTTGCGGAGAAGAATAGGGGGGGGAACCTCCATTCAGTCAAACTTTTTTACCCCATTTTGTGATGGATAGACTGGTAGTCGAGTGGGTATTAGAGCAGGATCTCGAAGGCTCTTCAGCAACGTGAGAGCTTGCTTGAAATATCAACATTACAAGGAGTTGCAATGCTACATGCAATCCTGCATGGCAAGGCGGGCCGCATCGAGCGGGAAGGGGAATCCCTGCGCTGGCGCGACCTGTTTAAAGGCAGTGAAGATCTGCTGACCGCCACCTTCTTCGGCCGTCTGCCCCACCTCTCGGACGGCGCTCTGGGTGCCGTGCTGCGCTTTCTACTCGGTGACAATCCGCTAGACCCAGCCACCTTTCAACGGCTGGAGCTGTGGCCAAAACTGGCATCGCTGCAGGATCGCCGTTATGTCGAGCCCGATGTGCTGCTCCACTTTGGCGACGCGCTGGTGGTTATCGAGGTGAAGCCCTCGTTCGGTGGTGACCAGTATCGGGAGCAGTGGCTGGCGCAGGTCAATGCTGTGGTCAGTGAAGCCGAGTTTGATGACTATGAAGACCGACTCTATTACGTGGCACTTGGCAATATCCCTGTCGCTCCGCTGTCTCCCCCCGATCTGCCCGAACGTTTTGTCCAGATGACCTTGCGTGAATGGGAGCCACTGCGCCGCTATCTGCAAACTGCCTCCGAGTTTGTTGAGGCTTGTCGACAGGACCGCGCCATTCGCGATGAGTGGCTGCAGGCGTTTGAGCTGTTTGGCATGGCCCCGGTGGTGCCCGAGTGGACGCCATTGTTCGCCTACGCAGGTCTGCTGAATCTGGACTGCGGGATGATGTCAGAACGTGAAACGCCGCCACTGGCCGAGCCTACTGGTTGGGCTGATCTGCTCGATTATGCCGGAACATTGCACCTCTCTCGCCCCGATTTCTCTTTTTTGAATCACTGACTTTGGCTAAGGATGCCGTCATGCAACACGATCTTGAACATACCACCCAGCTGGTTACCCAACTTCAACAAGCTCACCGACTCGCCGCCGGTTTTTATCAGCGTATCCTCCCACTATTCGATCAGATCGCCAGTCAGGCGCTGGACGCCGAGTTCTGGTATTGGGAGCCCAGCGAAAGCAGTCGTCCCTGTCGCTCGGGAACCCGCCCATCCAGCAGCTGGGCATGGGACTATCTGCCACTGTTTGCATCGAATCACGCCTACCGGGACAGGAATGGCGATACGGCTCTGAAAGGTGATAAGACGCTGATTTTTCGCCTCTATATCGATGATGATTTCCGTCAAAACTCAACCTTGCGTACAAGTACGAAGGGCCAGCCCGATCCTTTGCAATTGTCTGGTAACGCAGTGGTTGAAGTGAATCTGTACCGTTGCCTGCAGGATAGTGACCACCACTTCTGGGATCTGCTCAAGCAGATTAGCTGGCCTGCTCATCAACCTGACTGGCAGCAAAGTGACAAATGTCATCAGCTTGAGATCTGCTCCAATCATCTGCCGCTCGCCCAGCTGCTTGCTGACCCTGATAGCATGGCCCGTTGGATCGAAGAGATGAGTCATCGTTGAGCCTGTGGTTGGCAGGTAACAGTGCCACGAGCCAAGGGCATGTAATGACCTGATATTTAAATGGCCATCACAGCGGGCTTTGAGAGCAGATGTAATGACACAGACTAAATTCGAGTTACCCAACAAAATCCATGATATCGGTTCGTTAGTGGTTCAGATCAAGGAATGGAGCTCTAAACCCTCGGTTGAAGATCTCTGGATGGCCTATCTTCTCGCTCGCGTTCCTGCAGAACGAACGAATGATGAAATTCAGGCTCTTCAGTCATGCTATGTCGAAGGTCGTGAAAATGGAAATCAGAGAGCAACGCAGCTTTCTTCGCTGCCTGCCAGTGGTAGTCAAACTCGGTAAACGGTCGATTGAGGCCAGAGGGATGAGGGAAAACAAAGCTGGCACCAATCTCGCGAAACCTAGAGAGCTCAGTCAGCAATTCCTCAGTCAGCGACAGAACCCTCTGACTACCATTTTGGGTCACCGCCAAATGAGCTGTTCGCGTGTTGAAGTTGATGTCTGACCATTTGAGGCCTATCAGCTCGCCCCTCCGCGCTCCTGTAGTCAACGCCATATGAACCAGCATATGAAGCCGCCCCCATTTGCTCGACTTGGTGGCCTTCATCAATCGAGCCAATTCATCTTCAGACAAGAAGCGCGTGCGGGCATTGTCTTCCCGCTTCTGTTTCACTTCCAGGCAAGGGTTCACTTTGAGGTCATAGCGATCGCACATGTAGGCAAAAACCGCCGACAACGCCGCTTTGTACCGATTAAGAGTCGCAGGTGCTTTCCCTTCGGCCTCCAGAATCGAGATGGCGTTCTTGATCCGCTGGCGATTTACCTTGTTCAACGTCTTGTCGCCGAGATGTTCGGCCCACCAGCCCAGACGCTGTGGTACAGATTTGTCCCGTCCCTTGTGCTGTTCAAGGTACTCATGGATAGCTTGTTGAATGGTGGTACTGGTGAGGGTGACGTTGGTTAAGGCATCTGCCAGCTCGTCAGATACAGTAATCTGAGCCAGGAACTGCTCTGCGTCTTTTTTGCGGGTAAAAACTTTGGATACACGGTTGCCGTTACGCATGAACTGAACGCGATAGGACTTACCGGTTTTTCGAGTGAGAACTTGGATGCTTGCCATTGGTTGAAGCCTCTTGCACATATTTGCACATGAATGAGAGTTATCAACCGCAGAAACTTTGAGCAGGAGCGCTCTTGAGCGCTGTAACCTATTGACCAAACAGGGAAAAGAATGGTGCCCGGGGTCGGACTCGAACCGACACGGTTATTCACCGGCGGATTTTGAA
>NZ_JBODRQ010000210.1:0-3823 GCF_050633025.1 Aeromonas sp. | reverse complement strand
AAGGGTGACCGCGCCATGGTGTGGGGCATCAAGGATATTGCCCAGCGTAGCGACTCCACCCGTGGCCTGATCAAGACCCTTGAAGAGGCGGGTATGAAGGTCGACTTCATCCAGATCTCGCAGGAAGTGGACAAGGACCCAACTCTGGGCGCCCCGGTCGTCACCTCCTATCTGGCCACCCACCCCGACGTGAAGATGGTGCTGGTGGATCACGGTGCCCTGACCGCCCAGATGGGCAACTTTTTGCGCAACGCCGCCGTCAAACCCGGTGAGCTGTTTGTCGCCGGTTTCAGCCTCTCTCCCGCCACCGCAGACGGGATCCAGTCCGGTTATGTGCAGCTGGTGGCCGATTGCCAACCCTACCTGATGGGTTACCTCTCGGTAGTTCAGCTGGTGCTGAGCGAGCGTTACGGTTTCGCCGGTCTGGACATCAATACCGGGGCCGGTTTTGTCACCAAAGACAACATCGCACTCATCGCCCCGCTGGCGGCCAAAGGTCTGCGCTAAATGACGCCACTGGCCCTCGAGCTGCACGGGCTGAACAAATGGTTCGGCCCGGTGCAGGCCCTGCGGGATATCCATTTCCAGCAGCGGGCGGGTGAAGTGGTCGCCCTGCTTGGCGACAACGGCGCCGGCAAGTCGACCCTGATCCGGGTGATTGCCGGTGCCGAACCGTTCGGCAGCGGCACCCTGACCGTCGCCGGACAGACGGTGGCGGACGATAGCTACGATGTACCCACCGCCCGTCGGCTCGGCATCGAGACCGTCTATCAGAGTGGCGCCCTCGGCGAGCAGCAGAGCGTCTGGCGCAACCTCTTTCTGGGGCGCCATCTGCGCAATCGCTGGGGCTTCATCGACCGGCAGGAGGAGCGACGCCGGGCCGCCGAGCTGCTGCGGGTACTCCATTTTCGCGGCATCGGCGCCAACGTCGATGCCCCGGTCAGCCTGCTCTCCGGCGGTGAGCGGCAGGGACTAGCCATCGGCCGCGCCATGCTGTTCGACGCCAGGCTGGTGATCCTTGATGAACCAACCACCGCCCTCTCCCTCGGTGAGGTAGAGAAGGTGCTCAGCTTTATCGAACAACTGCGGGCACAGGGGCGTGCCTGCCTGCTCATCACCCACAACATGGCCGATGCCTACCGGGTCGCCGACCGCTTCGTGGTGATGGACAGGGGCGCCATCGTCGCCCAGTACCACAAGGCCGACATGACCCTCCCTGCCCTGCAACAGGCGCTGCTGGATGCCGTCAGAAGAGGCAGCCAATGAGACAGTTCCTGCTCGCCCATCGGGCGCCTTTACTGACCGGGCTGATCCTGCTGCTGCTGTGGGGGCTGTTTGCCAGCATCAGTCCGGTCACCTTTTTCCATGGCCGGATCTACACCTCCCTGCTCTCGACCATTCCGCTGACCATTCTGCTGGCGCTGGGGATGACCCTGCTGATCATCGCCCGCGAGATCGATATGAGCTTTCCGGCAATCATCGCGCTGGGGGGATTTATCTTCGCCTGGCTGTTCCAGCACACCGGCTCGCCGCTGCTGGCGCTGCTGGGGGCGATGGCGGGCGGGCTGCTGTGCGGGCTGCTCAATGCCCTGCTGATCGTGCAGTTCCAGATCCCCTCCATCATCGCCACTATCGGTACCCAGTTCTTTATCGGCGGCCTCACCACTGTGCTGGCCGACGGACTGGCCCTCAGCCTGCCCGAGATCCGCGATACCCTGCTCCATACCCTGCTGACTGGCAGAGTGGGGGAGTGGCTGCCCGCCCAGGCCCTCTGGAGCCTGCTGGTGGCACTGCTGCTCTGGCTGCTGCTGGCCCATCACGAGCTGGGGGATAACATCAACTTCATCGGTGACAACCCGGAGGCCGCCCGCCTGATGGGCGTACCGGTCAACCGGATGCGGCTCGGCCTCTTCATGCTGATGGGGCTGCTCGCCGCCCTGGTCGGGGTATTGATCAGCGTGGAGATGAGCAGCTGGTGGCCCAATCAGGGGCAGGGTTACATGCTGCTGGTGTTTGCCTCCGTCTTCATCGGCGGCACCTCGGTACTGGGGGGCAGAGGCACCCTGCTGGGCAGCCTGTTTGGCGCCTGCATCATCGGCATGCTGGAGGCGGGCATCATCAGCGCCGGTCTCGACGGCTTCTGGACCCGGCTGGTCTACGGGGTAATGATCCTCGCCGCCCTGATGATCCACGGCAGCCTGCTGCAACTTCAACAGGGACGCTGGCGTTCCCGTTTTTTCAAATAAGGTTCTGACATGAGCAAAATCACCATTATTGGCGCCGGCAGCGTCATGTTTACCCGCCAGATCGTCTCGGCCCTGCTCTCCTACCCCGCCATGGCGGGCACCGAGTTGGTGTTGATGGATCTCAATCCCGAGGTGCTGGCCCAGAGTCACCGCCTCATCACCATGATGGTGGCGCAATCCGGCCTCCCCATGCTGGTGAGCCAGACCACCAGCCAGCGCGATGCGATTCGCCATGCGGACTTTGTCATCAGCGCCATTCAGGTGGGCGGCCTCGCCCCCTGGAAGCTGGACATGGCGATCCCGGCCAAATACGGGGTGATCCAGGAGGTGGGCGACACCATGGGACCGGGCGGCATCTTCCGCGCCCTGCGCCACATTCCGCCCATGCTGGCGATCCTGCGGGATATGGAGGAGCTCTGCCCGAACGCCCTCTTCATCAACTACGCCAACCCGCTGGCGCCCCTCACCTGGGCAGCCAAGGAGGCGAGCGGCATCCAATCCATCGGTCTCTGCTACGGGGTGCGCTACACCGTCGCCCAGCTCGCCGGTTATCTGGGGGTCGGCCCCTGGGTGGATCACCCCTCCACCCCGGAGCGCTGGCAACGCCTGATGTATCACGATGTGCCCGCCGAGGTGGAGTACGAGTTCGCCGGGATCAACCACATGACCTGGATCACCCGCTTCGCCATCCATGGCGAAGATATGCAGCCGAAAATCCGGGCGCTGGTGAATGATCCGAAAACCCGCGAGGCGGACGGCGTGCGCTGCGAAGTGCTGAAGTTCTTCGGCCTCTGGTGTACCGAGAACCACTGGCACTGCAGCGATTACCTCCCCTACTTCCGCAAGAACGAGGCGATGATCAACCACTTCCTGCCCCAGCGCTGGAATCTGCTGGCCCTGGAGGAGCAGGTTCACGCCGCCGGCAAGGCGGAGATCGCCGCCCAGCTGGCGGGGGAGAAACCCTTCGTCATCGCCCCCAACATGCTCAACGGGCCCAAATTGATCCACGCCATGGTGAGCGGCGAGCGCACCCGCATCAACGGCAACCTGGCCAACTGCCAGCCCGAGGGTCTGCTGGTGGAGAACCTGCCCGCTGACTGCGTCGTCGAGGTACCGATCTGGGTCGATGACAAGGGGCTGCAACCACAGGCGATGGGACGGCTGCCGACCCAATGCGCCAGCCTGTGCAAGAGCAACACCGCAGTGCAGGAGCTGATCGTGCAGGCGGCCCTGACCGGCGATCTCGATGCCGCCCGCTACGCGCTGGCCCTCGACCCGGTCACCGCCACCGTCTGCACCCTGGAGCAGATCCAGCAGATGTTCGACGAGATGTACGCCGCCCAGCGTCAGTGGCTGCCCCAGTTCGCCTGATGGCAATACGGGCCGGGAACAGGCATTCATGCCCGGTCTAGGCCCTTGCCCGGCGACATCGAGATTTATCGTCTCTGACATGGGTTTAGCCATTGCGGCTCAATCGGAGATTGCTAGAATATATCCCTCCATAAAGAGGTAGTCTGTGGCTGTTTATCTGCGCATGCTGGCCAATCTGGCGCTGGGGGGATTCTTCCTCGCCTCCG
>NZ_JBODRQ010000209.1:0-3900 GCF_050633025.1 Aeromonas sp. | reverse complement strand
ACCGCTGTTAGCTCAATTGGGGCACCGACCTCTGTCAGAAGACGGATTGACCGCCCAGAGGGCGCAGTTGCGCGAGTTGGCCACGGTTGCCGGACGACTCACGCGGCTGGAACAGGAGTGGGTCCGCTAGACGATCTCCACAGACCCCTCCACCCGGAGGGTCTGTGGAGATCCTCCAATAAGCCTCATTATCTCGTGTGGGCACACCTGATGCACAAACCCATGAGCTTGTTAACAGTTCTGGCCTGATGGGGCTCGTATGATATCCATTCAAACGATTGATATGGGATGTCATACGCAAATGAAACATGTCTCTATCCGGGCCAAGACCCTGACTCTGGCCATAGTGCCTATCTTGATGATGGCGCTACTGCTCAATGTCGGTTTCTGGTGGCGTGAGCAGAGAGCCCTCGATGCCGAGCTCGAGCGCTACCGCCACAGTGCCCTCGAGCAGAAGAAGGTGGCACTGGCCGAACATGTGCAGATGGCCAGAACCGCCATCGCCCATCTGCTCAGTCAGGATGGTCCCGAGGCTCGCGAGCAGGCCAAGGGCATACTGCGCACCTTGCGCTATGCCGAGGATGGCTACTTCTACGTCTACGATACCAAGGGGGTTAACATCGCCCATGGCATCAAGCCCGCGCTGGAGGGTAAGGACCTCTCCGGCATGACCGACAGTGAAGGTAACAAGGTGATCCTCGATATCATCAAGGCGGCCGAGAGTGGTGACGGCTATTCGCGCTTTATCTGGGACAAGCCCTCCAAGGGGAGCGAGCAGCCCAAGCTTGGCTATGCAGTGCAACTGTCCCAGTGGGGCTGGGTGCTGGGCACCGGTTTCTATATCGATGACATCGATGATGAGATGGCCAGGGCCCGCGAGGAGGGGGAGGCTGAACTGGCTATCACTATGCGTGATACCCTGCTCATCTCGTTGTTGCTGACCCTGCTGGCCATCGTTGGCGGCATCTGGGTGTCACGCTCCATCACCCGACCGATCCAGACCCTGGTGGAGAGTTTTCACGATCTCGCCCACGGCGAGGGGGATCTCACCCGTCGCCTCAAGCTGGAGCTGGGGGATGAGCTTGGCGATCTCGCCCGTAGTTTCAACGGTTTTATCGAGAAAATCCATCATTTGGTGGAGCAGGTAACATCGTCATCGGATCGGGTCTATCGCTCGGTCGAGACTCTGCAGCGTCAGTCCGGTGACTACCTCTCCCGCATGAGCTCCCACCACAGGGAGACGGAGCAGGTGGTAGCTGCCATGACAGAGATGAGCTCTACCGCCCACAGTGTGGCAGGCAACGCTGGCGATGCGGCCACTGCTACCGGCAATGCCGACAACCTGTCGCGCCAGACTCGGGTGGTGATCACCCGTGCCATGGATGGCATCGACTCATTGATCTCCGACCTCAATGCTATCCACCAACAGATAAGCACCCTGACCCGGGAAACGGATCAGATCCAGAACGTAGTGGGGGTTATCTCGGGGATCGCTGATCAGACCAACTTGCTGGCGCTCAATGCCGCCATCGAGGCTGCCCGAGCCGGTGAACAGGGGCGCGGCTTTGCCGTGGTGGCCGACGAGGTGCGCCAACTCGCCTCCCGTACCCAGCAGAGCACGGTGGAGATCGGCACCATGCTGCAGCGGCTGCAACAGATGGTGACTACCGCCGGTACTCTGATGAGTGAGAGCCAGACCCGCCACAGCAGCACCCTGAGCGAAACCGGCGCCCTGGTGACCAATCTAGACCAGATGAGCAGCGCCATCACCACCATCAATGACATGAACTTGCAGATCGCCAGCGCTGCCGAGCAGCAGCACGCGGTAACCGAGGAGATCAACCGCAATCTGGTGGCCATTCAGCAGATCGTGGCCGAGCTCAGCCAGGGGGCCGATGCCACCCGCCATACCTGCGAGGAGCTGGCCGACTCGGGCCGTACCCTGCATCGGTTGGTGGAGCGGTTTCAGATATAAAACTAAGGAAGATTCCCTGCAGGGTAACGCTAGTCAGTTAAGAGAATCTGAGTCCCAACCCGCTGGGTAAGAGTTAAAGAGTGAGGGAGACATTATGCCTCCCTCTTTTGTTATTGCATGCCAGCTAGGGGAAGGGTTGAATCCAAATTATAGGGCGATGCGGAGCAGGGGCAATGAATGGAGAGTAACCTCTTTGCCACTGGCGACCAGGAGAGCGCCATGGCGTAATAATCAAACATCCCCGCCTCCCCTTTGGCCTGTGCGGCCGAGGAGAGCAACAAACCACCCGCCAGCAGGGCAATCATCTTCTTCATCTATATATGTCCATTTCAACCAACTCGGAAATGACTGCAATGCTCCCGTATTCCAGCGCGAGGAACAGTGCTCCCGCTGAGGCTGGCGACAAGGGTCAGACCACTTCGGGGTTTCACCGGATAATAACGAGGCGTAAGCTGGCATCCTGGCGCCGGGTGCGCCGCCGCATCATTTCAAGCAACCACAGGATGTAACATGATCCGCAAGAATCCCTCCGGCCATCTGCCTGTCATCGATGAATCCGCCTATATCGACAAGACCGCCATCATCTGCGGCAAGGTGATCATCAAAGAGAACGTCTTCGTTGGCCCCTATGCGGTGATCCGCGCCGACGAGGTGGATGCCAACGGCGAGATGGAGCCCATCGTCATCGGTGCCAACTCCAACATTCAGGACGGGGTGGTGATCCACTCCAAATCCGGCGCTGCCGTCACCATCGGCGAGTACAGTTCCATCGCCCACCGTTCTATCGTGCATGGGCCCTGTGAAGTGGGCAACCGGGTCTTTATCGGTTTCAACAGCGTGCTGTTCAATTGCCATATCGGTGACGGCGCAGTGGTGCGCCACAACTCGGTGATTGATGGCTGCGATCTGCCGCCGGAGTTCTACGTTCCCTCCACCACCCGCATCAACCAGCAGAGCGATTTGACCCATATCCCGCGGGTTTCGGTAGATGCCGCCGAGTTCTCCGAGGATGTGGCTCACACCAATATCGATCTGGTCAAAGGGTACAAGGCGCTCTCCAACGAGTTCTGATCCCTTTCTTTATTACCAGAGAACAAAACGGGCGCCGAGGCGCCCGTTGCTATTTCTCTCTCTGCTTATACCTGCAGGGATCAGGAGCACTTCTTCAGGCTGATATGCCAGTTGGCACCGGATTGCACCTGATGCTTGGCAGCGAAGCTGTCCATGTTCAGCGCCACCGACACCTGCAGCAGGCTGTTGAGGTAGACCAGCGGCTGACCTTCCGGCACATCGCCGAAGCTGCTGACGTAAGGGGCCTTGCCGTCATATTTGACCACATCCCCTTCGCGGATCTTGATGCAGGCGTTATCCCCCTTGTTGATCCCCGCTTTGGTCAGCAGGGTATCGTCGATGTTGGTCCAGACGTTGCCGTACTGCACATCGAGGATCGGGATAGTGCCCTTGAGGGTGCCATCTTTCTCGGCGACCGCAGGCTGATAGGGGATCTTCACCACTTCGGCGGGCAGCAGCGGGCCAACCTGCTCATAGCTGATGGCGCCGGAGGCGAGCCGTGCGCCGGTATAGGCGTAAACATCGCGGCCATGGAAGGTGTAGGACTTCTCGGAGCCCTTGAGGCGGTTGAGCTTCTCATCGATCTGGCGCACCGCCTCGATGCCGAAGTGCTCGGCCACCAGGGTCAGGGTGCCGTTGTCCGGGGTCACGATGTAGTGGCCGCTCTTGGTCTTGAGCACCACCGACTTGCGATCAGTGCCGACACCCGGATCAACTACGCTGACGAACACTGTGCCCTGGGGCCAATACTGCAGGGTCTGGTAGAGGCGATAGGAGGCTTCCCAAATGTTGTAAGCCGGGATCTCGTGGGTCAGGTCATAGAGCGGCAGGGTGCGATCCACCCCGAAGGCGAC
>NZ_JBODRQ010000208.1:0-3913 GCF_050633025.1 Aeromonas sp. | reverse complement strand
TTGCCATTGCGCGGGCTCTGCTGCGCGATGCGCCGGTTCTGCTGCTGGATGAGGCTACCTCGGCTCTCGATACCGAGTCAGAGCGCCACATTCAGGCGGCGATCGACGAGCTTTGCAAGGCGCGTACCTCGCTGGTGATCGCCCACCGCCTCTCCACCATCGAGAAGGCGGATGAGATCCTGGTGATCGACGAAGGTCATATCGTCGAGCGCGGGAACCACGAAGCACTGATGGAGCAGCGCGGCACCTATGCCCAGCTGCGCGCCATTCAGTTTGGCAACGTGGGAAGCAAGGCCTGATGCTGGAACGGCTCTGGTATCGCAAAAGTGGCTGGCGCTGGTTGCTGGCCCCCTTTGCCCTGCTGTTTGCCATCATCAGCGGCACCCGCCGCTACGCCTATCGTCACGGCTGGCGCAAGGGATATCGCTCCTCCTTGCCGGTGATCGTAGTGGGCAATATCTCGGTGGGGGGCAACGGCAAGACCCCGGTGGTGGTCTGGCTGGTAGATCAGTTGCAAGCCCGCGGCTATCGCCCCGGGGTGGTGAGCCGTGGTTATGGTGGCAAGGCGCCCCATTATCCCTATCGTCTGGATGAAACCAGCACCACGGCGCAGGCGGGGGATGAGCCGGTGCTGATTGCCCGGCGCTGCGGCTGCCCCGTGGTGGTTTCCCCGAAACGGGCCGACGCGGTACGACTGCTGGAGCAGAGCGGTGAGGTGGATATCATCATCACCGACGACGGTCTGCAGCACTATGCGTTGGCCCGCGACATCGAGTTGGTGGTGGTGGACGGCGCGCGCCGTTTCGGCAACGCCTGCTTGCTGCCGATGGGGCCGCTGCGCGAGCCGGTCACTCGACTCAAACGGGTGGATGCCATCATCTGTAACGGCGGCGAGCCGGGCAAGGGGGAGTATCCCATGCAACTGGTCGCCGACACCCCGCGCCGGGTACGCGATGATGCACCGCTAGCCGCCCCCTTGTCGGGGCAGGTCGATGCGCTGGCGGGGATTGGTCATCCGCCCCGCTTCTTTGCCACCCTAGAAGGGCTCGGATATCAGCTGGATGAGCAGGCCGCCTACGGCGATCATCATCCCTTCGATCGGGATGAGCTGGTGGGCCGCTTTGCCTGCAAGATGCTGCTGATGACCGAGAAGGATGCGGTCAAGTGCCGCGCGTTTGCACTCGACAACTGGTGGTATCTGCCGGTCAGTGCCGAGTTGCCTACCTCCCTGCTCGATGCCCTGCTGCACAAGCTGGGGGCGAAGGCAAAGGGCGCGACCAGGGCGCAAGATTAATCTCTCTCGCCTCGGCGGGGGAGCTGGGGGTTGATATGCCCCGTATGGAATAGCTGGTTGCTCGACATCCATCGCTGGCGTGATGAAGCCGCCAGCGCGACATCGTTGAAGGAGTATCGTTTTGGCTTTGGACATCAAGTTGCTCGACATCATCGCCTGCCCGGTCTGCAAGGGTAAGCTGCATTACAACAAAGCAGTTCATGAGCTGGTCTGCCGCTTTGACAAGCTGGCCTATCCGCTGGAGGAGGGGATCCCGGTGCTGCTGGAGAACCGTGCCCGTCCGCTCAATAGCGATGAGTTGCCGTCATGAGTTTCGTTGTCGTTATTCCTGCCCGCTATGCCTCAACCCGTCTGCCGGGCAAGCCGCTGGCGGATATCCATGGCAAGCCCATGGTGCAGCACGTGGTGGAGAAAGCCCTGCAGTCGGGTGCCGATCGGGTGATCGTCGCCACTGACGATGTCCGGGTACAGCAGGCATTGCTGAGCACCGGCGTCGAGGTGTGCATGACCTCACCGGATCACCAGTCCGGCACCGAGCGTCTGGCCGAGGTGTGCCGTCACTACGGCTTTGCTGCCGATACCATCATCGTCAATGTGCAGGGGGATGAGCCGCTCATTCCGCCCGTCATCATTCGTCAGGTGGCGGACAATCTGGCCGTTGCCACGGCGCCGATGGCGACCTTGTCGGTGCCGATCAAGGATGCCGAAGAGGCGTTCAATCCGAACGCCGTGAAAGTGGTGACTGACAAGGATGGCTACGCCCTCTACTTCAGTCGCGCTAGCATTCCCTGGGATCGGGATCGCTTTGCCAACAGTCACGAGCAGATTGGCGATCACTATCAGCGCCATATCGGTATCTACGCCTATCGCGCCGGCTTTATCCAGCGTTACGTAGACTGGGCACCGAGCGTGCTGGAGCAGGTCGAGGCACTGGAGCAACTGCGGGTGCTCTGGTACGG
Organism: Aeromonas sp.; assembly: GCF_050633025.1. Lineage (GTDB taxonomy): Bacteria > Pseudomonadota > Gammaproteobacteria > Enterobacterales > Aeromonadaceae > Aeromonas. Next base: position 1,660 of record NZ_JBODRQ010000208.1, on the reverse strand, counting down.
GGAGAAGATCCACGTCGCTCAAGCCCTTGAAGCGCCGCCGGTTGGGGTGGATACCCAGGCCGATCTGGAGAAGGTGCGGGCCTTTTTGGCCAAGTGATGGCCACAGCATTAACGTCATGAAAAACGGTGTCGCAAGGCACCGTTTTTTGTTTTGAAAATTTATATAATTATTTGATTTTAAACGCTAAATATGGGTTTTCTCAAACTTTTGGCGCGCATGGTTTGCCAAAGCGATGAGTTTGGTTATGATGCAAGACGCCTTGTTAACCCTAACCGGGCGGCTAAAACGAGATAAAACGGGGTGTTTGGGTGATAAATGTATTCCTGGTCGATGATCATGAGCTGGTGCGTACAGGGATAAGACGCATTCTTGAAGATGTGCGCGGGATCAAGGTGGTGGGCGAGGCACAGAGCGGCGAGACAGCAGTTGCTTTCTGTCGCCAACACCATCCGGACGTGATCCTGATGGACATGAACATGCCGGGTATTGGTGGTCTGGAAGCGACCCGCAAAATTCTGCGGATCCGCCCCGATGTACGCATCATAGTGCTGACCATTCATTCAGAAAATCCGTTCCCCACCAAGGTGATGCAGGCCGGCGCTGCCGGTTACCTGACCAAGGGGGCCGGGCCGGACGAGATGATCCAGGCGATCCGGCTGGTGCACTCCGGTCAGCGCTACATCTCCCCGGAGATTGCCCAGCAGATGGCCCTCAGCCAATTTGCCTCGGCTGACGAGAATCCCTTCAAGTCCCTCTCCGAGCGTGAGCTGCAGATCATGATGATGATCACCAAGGGGCAGAAGGTGACCGATATTTCCGAGCAGCTCAACCTGAGCCCGAAGACGGTCAACAGCTACCGTTACCGCCTGTTCAGCAAGCTGGGGATCAACGGTGATGTGGAGTTGACCCATCTGGCCATTCGCTACGGCATGCTGGATGCCGACACCCTGTAACCGGGGTCGTGTGGTCACCAAGGCGGCATTTGCCGCCTTTTGCTTTTTAGCCCCCTTTTGCATTTTCATGAGTGGGCGCAGTATGCTCTCCCCGTCTTTTTGCCTTCATCCGTTGAGTCGAGTTGCCGATGACCCTCTCTCCCGAGCCCCTTTTTGACAGCAAGGCGTTTCTGAGCGCCGTCACCCATCAAAGTGGCGTCTACCGCATGTATGACAGCGGTGGCACCGTGATCTATGTGGGCAAGGCTAAGGATCTGAAAAAGCGGCTCGCTTCCTACTTTCGCACCAACGTCGACAGCATCAAGACCCGCACCCTGGTGCGCCAGATCGCCGATATCCAGGTCACCGTCACCCACACCGAGACCGAGGCGCTGATCCTCGAGCACAACCTGATCAAGCAGTACCAGCCCCGTTACAACGTGCTGCTGCGGGACGATAAATCCTACCCCTGGATCATCATCACCGCGCACCAGCATCCGCGCATCGGCGTCCATCGCGGCGCTCGCAAGGTGAAGGGGGAGTACTTCGGCCCGTACCCCTCTGGCGGCGCGGTGCGTGAGAGTTTGCATCTGATGCAGAAAATATTTCCGGTACGCCAGTGCGAGGATGCGGTCTACGCCAACCGCACCCGTCCCTGCCTGCTCTATCAGCTCAAGCGCTGCGCCGGCCCTTGCGTGTCCGGACTGGTGAGCGAGGCCGAATATGC
>NZ_JBODRQ010000207.1:0-3975 GCF_050633025.1 Aeromonas sp. | reverse complement strand
TATGCACGCACCATTCTTCTTTGCTTTCTCGTTTATCCGGCCCGCTTGAGGGAAGGCCTGTCGTCGTGTGAACAGAAAGCAAAGACGAATCAAGCCTCCCCTCGCGGAGGCTTTTTTTTGCATCAATATCAATCGATTACTTGGATAGGGAACAATCATGGCAACGCTCGACGAGATCAGACAAAACATCACCCGGTTGGATCAGGAGCTGCTTGCCCTGCTGGCGAAACGCAAGACCCTCAGCATCGAGGTCGCCCGTGCCAAGCAAGCCAACCCGCGCCCCATCCGTGACCACCAGCGGGAGCAGGAGCTGCTGGTCGCCCTGATCCAGCAAGGCCGCGTGCTTGGGCTGGATGCCCAGTACATCACCCGCATCTACCACACCATCATCGAGGACTCGGTGCTCTCCCAGCAGGCCTATCTGCAGAGCCTGCTCAACCCGGAGCAGCAGGAGCCGATGACCAGCGTCGCCTATCTGGGGCCGCGCGGTTCCTACTCCAGCCTCGCCGCTCGCAAATATCTGGCGCGCTACAAGGATCAGGTGATCGAGGTGAACTGCCAGAACTTCCGCGAAGTGCTGGATGCGGTGGAGTCAGGCCGCGCCGCCTTTGGCGTGCTGCCCATCGAGAACACCAGCTCGGGCTCCATCAACGAAGTCTATGACGTGATGCAGCACACCAGCCTCTCCATCGTCGGCGAGCTCACCTACCCCATCGAGCACTGCATCCTCACCGCCGTACCGACCGAGCTGAGCCGCATCAAGACCTTCTATGCCCACCCGCAGGTGTTCCAGCAGTGCTCTCACTATCTGAGCAAGCTGGAAGGGGCCCGTCACGAGATCTGTGACTCCTCCTCCAGCGCCATGATGAAGGTGAAGGAACTGGCCAGCCCCGAGGCCGCCGCCATCGGCAGCGCCGCTGGCGGCGCGCTCTATGGCCTGGACGTGCTGGCCGAGCAGCTCGCCAACCAGAAAGAGAACTACAGCCGCTTCATCGTGGTGGCGCGCAAGCCCATCGACGTGGCGCCGCAGATCCCGGCCAAAACCACCCTCATCATGTCCACCTCCCAGAAGCCGGGTTCGCTGGTCGAGGCACTGCTGGTACTGCGCAGCCACGAGATCAACATGACCAAGCTGGAGTCCCGTCCGGTGCAAGGCAACCCGTGGGAAGAGATGTTCTACCTCGACGTCTCCGCCAACCTGCAAACCCCGGCGATGCAGGCCGCACTGGTGGAGCTGACCAAGATCACCCGCTATATCAAGGTGCTTGGCTGCTACCCGAGCGAGGATGTGAAACCCACCGCAGTGCCGCCGGTGCTGATGGGGAGCTAACCAGCCCACCATGACAAAAGGCGAGCACCCTGCTCGCCTTTTGTTTTGATGCCTGTTTTCAGGTCAGGCAATCAACTCAGAACTGACCCGCCATCAACTGATTGATGTTGTAGAGAGCGCGGGTATCGAGCTCCATCTCGGTGGCATAGGTGTTACCGCGCGGATAGGAGGCCACCACCCGGGCACCACGCACCACACCGGCGACCGACACATCGAGCGAGTTGGAGGTCTGGGTCAGGTCACGATAGCTGCTCTGGCCGCGCACCTGCTGACCATTGAGCTGCTCGGCCAGCTCGCGATAAGCATCCATCTTGGAAGCGCGAATGGCTTGCAGCATCTTCTCCGACTGGGAGGGACCGGGCTGGATGTCGATCACCGCATAGCCCACCGCCTTGAGCACCGGAAAATCATCGGGCTTGCCTCCCTGGGTGTAATCCACCACCCGGTTGTAGCTGCAACCGGTAAGCAAGAGTGCCAACAGGCAACCAAGCAATATCTTCATGACTCGCTCCTCACGGCGTCAGGTTAACCAGATGACCACCCGGCCTCGCCTGACTGTCACGCATCAGATAACCGCGATTGATCGATGCCCGACCAAACGAGTTGTTGGCACCGAACAGATATTTTTGCGGGATCAGGCTCTGGGCCGTGGTCTCCACCATCTTGGTGCGCATGTCGATAACGCGGGCGTTGACCAGGATCCCCTTGCTATTGCGGCTGAAGGTGCCGACCAGAATGCGGGAGATCGGCAAACGGGAGGAGAGCTCCTTGTAGTTGCGGCTTAGCACGAAGTCTCCCTGCGGCGTTACCTTGATGCTGCCGGTCAGCTTGAAGTCCACCACCACCTCGCCGCGACGGTTAAGCTCGTAGATAAAGCTCTCCTCAATCTGCTGCCCCATCCAGTTGGTATCCTGCAGGGTATCGAGATCGACGAAAGAAGCCACCGCGATCGGCTCGGTCAGAGTAGTCGGCGATCTGCGCTCCATCAGCTGCTCGGTCATGCGCGCTACCAACCAGTTGAGCTCCATCCCCTGCGCCGCCTGGCGGGGGTCACCCTGATCCCGATCGATAGGGTCAGAGCCGCACCCGGTCAATGCCAGGGCGAGCGCCAACGCCGTGATGAGTTTGTTCATGGATACCTTTCCTGTATCTGCACCTGTGCACCTGACTTGTTATCGGACGCGCCGGACAAAGCTTGAGCCGGGAATGAGGCATGATTCTTGCTTTCTAATGGTCATCGTCAGCGCCAACATGCGCTGCCACTTGGAACATGTTGTGATCCATGTCGGCCAGCAGGTGCCATTTCCTCAAAATGGCGCGGCTGCCCGCCAATTCAAGGTATCAGCTATGAAATTACCGCTGCTGTTGACCCTGCTGCTGGCCAGCCTGAGCGCCCGCGCCGAGCTTATCGAAGCACAAGGCAGCGCCGCCATTCTGGGAGGCGATGAAGTCTATGCCCGCGAGCAGGCGACCCGCGACGCCCTGCGTCAAGCCTTGCTAGCCAGCGGCGCGGCCGTTTCCAGCGTGCAGCGTCTGGAAAATGGCAGTCTGCGTTCCGAGCAGATCCAGATCCGCTCCGGCGGTGACATTCGCCAGTACCGCCTCAAGCGTGAAGAGGTGCGCAACGGCCGCATGTACATCACGCTGGTGGCCGACATTCAGGCCGAGCGCCAGATCTGCCAGACCCAGCACTTCGCCAAGGATTTGACACTGGTCAGGCTACGCCTGCGCTATCCGGATCAGGCAAGCTATGGCGCCATGGACGACATGCCGGAAAACCTCTCGCGCCGGCTGTTCGAAACCCTCGCCAACGCCCCGCAAGGGGTCGCGGTGCGCCAGTGGCTGGATGAAAACCTGCGCATCGACCCGCTTCACCTGCAACAGGGGGATCGCAGCGCCCTCGAGGAGATCAAGGCACTCAGCCTGCGTACCGACAGCCAGTATCTGGTGCTCGGCAGCATCGACGATCTCTCCATCGAGCCGCAAGGCAACCAGCTGACCAGCTGGTATGAGGATCCCGTACGCAACTTTCGCATGCAGCTCTACCTGTTCGACGGCATCAACGGCAGCCTGGTCAACCGCAAGGTCTACGAAGGGCGCGCCACCTGGACCTTCGGCAAACGGGACCGGGTAGGCAGCAGCAGCGGCCAGTTCTGGCAGTCAAGCTATGGCCAGGAGGTCAACTACCAGTTGCAGCAGGCGGCTCAGGATCTGGTAGCCCAGCTCACCTGCGCCCCGGTCACCGCCCGGGTGGTCGGCCAGAACGAACGCGGCCCCTACATCAATCTGGGACGGCGCAACGGCGTCAAACTTGGCGACCAGTTCCGCATCCAGCACAACGCCGACTTCATCGACCCTTACGGCAAGTCGCGCATGATGCGCAACCCGGCCGACGGCCTGTTCGAGGTGGTACAGGTATTCGACGATGGCGCCATCATCAGCAGTCAGAACAAATATTCACCGTTTAACGTCCAGAATGGGGATTTGGCTGTATTGGAATAGAAATCAAGGGTTTAAAAGGGAGTTGCTTCTTGTATAATGCCAGCCACACAGCTCCCGTAGCTCAGCAGGATAGAGCGGTCCCCTCCTAAGGGACAGGCCACTGGTTCGACTCCAGTCGGGAGCGCCATATAAAACAAGGGGTT
>NZ_JBODRQ010000206.1:0-3995 GCF_050633025.1 Aeromonas sp. | reverse complement strand
GCCGCCAGATCGCCCTCGCGGTTCGGCAGGGTGCCCGGATCGTGGGGGAAGATCTTCGGCCCATCGACATCGGCCAATTGCTTAAGCTTGGGATCGCCGTTGGCGCGCAGGAAGTCGTCGAACGCCCAGCCGGAGAGCTCCCACAGCTCGTCGTTGAGAAACTCCGGGCTCACGATGCCGCGATTGAACACGGTCGGCGCGCCGGGTCGGTCCCCTTCGCAGTTGGAAACCAGCGGGAAGTCCACTTCGATAACGTCTGCGCCAGCGGCTTCCAGCGCCTTGCGCGCATCTTCCCAGAGGGCAATCACGGTCTCGCGGGTATGGATGCGCTGACCGGTCGGGCCACCGATGCCGGGGTTTTCGCTGGTGCCGGCCAGTTCATCCTTGTTGATAAACATGCGCGGCACGCCGAGGCGCTTGCCCTTGAGGGCATCGGCCTTGGCAGCCAGATCCAGATAGGAGGCCGGACGCACCTCGGAGGCCTTGGGCAGCTGCACCCAGGGCTGCATGCGCCACAGATCGCCACGGGTGTCGGCATCGTCAGCCACTACCACATCCAGCACTTCCAGCAGATCATTCATGGTGCGGGCATAGGGCACCACCACATCCATGGTCGGAGTCAGCGGCCAGTTGCCGCGCACCGAGATGACGCCACGGGACGGGGTGTAGGCGCACAGGCCGTTGTTGGAGGCAGGGCCACGGCCGCTCGACCAGGTCTCTTCCGCCAGACCAAAGGCGGAGAAGCTGGCTGCGGTGGCAGTACCAGCGCCGTTGGAGGAGCCGGAGGCAAACGGCGCGGTCAGGTAGTCGGCGTTGTAGGGGCTCTCGGCACGGCCATAGACGCCGCGCTGCATACCGCCATTGGCCATCGGCGGCATATTGGTTTTGCCAAGGCAGATGGCACCGGCGGCGCGCAGGCGCTCCACGGTAAAGGCATCGCGCTGGGCCACCAGATCCTTGAAGGCCGGGCTGCCGGAGGCGGCGGTCAGCCCCTTGACCAGATAGCTGTCTTTGGCTGTGTAGGGGATGCCGTCGAGCGGGCTCAGGGTCTCGCCACGGGCACGGCGGGCATCGGAAGCTTCGGCTTCTTTCAGCGCATCGGGATTAGCGACCACCACGGCGTTGAGTTTGGTGGCAGTCTCGGGGCCGTTGTAGGCCTCGATCCGGGCCAGATAGGCCTTGGCCAGTTCGACCGCAGTGGTGCGGCCTGATCCGAGCGCGGCACGCAGCTCGGCAATGGAAATCTCGGTGACATCTACCATTTTGGCGATCATGGGGATCTCCTGTAAAAGGGTGACTGTTTGTCATGATGATCGCCACATCAGCGCCTGCGACCATCACACCATCAAGAGATAAAACCCCACAGCGTGGGGTTTTGAATTTCTACACTCTTCGACCAGCTTACTGACCTGAAGGGATCTGCTGGGTAATGCAGTGGATATTGCCACCGCCCAGCAGGATCTCGCGGGCCGGTACGCCGATCACGGTGTGCTCCGGGAAGATCTCTTCCAGAATGCGCTGGGCTTCGCCATCGGTGGCGGCATCCAGCAGCGGGTAGACGATGCGATCGTTGGTGATAAGGAAGTTCACATAGGAACCGGCCAGACGGCCCTCTGCCTCGCGCGGCACACCAGTACCGATCTCGACACCGGCTGACTCCTCTTCGGTGCAGAACAGCGGGCCCGGCTGGGGCAGCTTCCACACTTTCAGCTTGCGACCCTTGGCATCGACCGCCGCTTCCAGCACCTTGAGGGCGGCCACGGAGCGGGCGTACTGGGGATCGTTCTGATCGTCAGTCCAGTGCAGCGCCACTTCACCCGGACGCACGAAGCAGCACATGTTGTCGATGTGGCCGTCGGTTTCGTCCATATAGACGCCTTCGTCCAGCCAGATAAAGCTGGTGACGCCCAGATAGTCGCGCAGGTGAGCTTCGATCTGCTCTTTGGTCAGGTGCGGGTTGCGGTTTTCGTTGAGCAGGCACTCGGCGGTGGTCAGGCAGGTACCTTCGCCATCGACGTGGATAGAGCCCCCTTCCAGAATCAGCGGCGCATCGTAACGAGCCATGCCGTGCTGGGCCAGCATCTGGGCAGCAACCTCTTCATCCTGATTCCACGGGTAGTAGAGACCGCCCTTGTGACCGCCCCAGGCGTTGAAGCCCCAGTCCACCCCACGGCACTCGCCTGCTGCGTTGGTAACGATGGTGGGGCCGGTATCGCGGGCCCAGCAGTCATCGCTGTTCATTTCAACCAGAGTGACGTGGGCGGGCATGATGGCGCGAGCCTGCTCCATAAACTGGGCTGGCACCCCCATAAAGACCGGAGTCGCACCACCGATGGCATCGGCTACCTTGGCAAAAGTGGGCTGGGCGAAGCGACCGGCTTCACGCCAGTTGTCAGGGCGAAACGGCCAGATCATCCAGACGGCCTGCTGGTGCGCCCACTCGGCGGGCATGGTGAAGCCGTCGGCGGCCGGTGTTGAATCGAGAAGAGCGGAGTTCATGGTCTTGATGCTCATCGCAAGGCTCCTTGCATAGATTGAGGCCCCCGTTTACGCCCGATGCGGCGCGGGAACCCGGAAAAAAAAGAGTGGGTCGCAGAGTAAGACGTTGCGCCCCCATCCATCAAATGAATAGGATGGATTGTCCCATAAACACGGCGAATAATCCCCCCATGAAACTGCACCAGCTCGACCTCAATCTGCTGCTCGCGTTTGACGCCCTGATGACGCAGGGCAGCGTCACCCGCGCCGCCGAGGCGCTCTTTATCAGCCAGCCCGCCATGAGCCACTCCCTTAACCGGCTGCGCACCTTTCTCGGCGACCCGCTTTTGGTACGCACCCCGCAGGGGATGCTGCCGACCCCGCGCGCCCAGCGGTTGCATCTCGGGGTGCAGCAGGCGCTGCGGCTGCTGGAGCAACAGCTCACCGAGGAAGAGGAGTTTGAGCCGAGCCAGTCGAAGCGCCGCTTCGTGCTCTGCACCACAGATTACGTGGAGTGCGTGCTGATCCCGCCGCTGATCCAGCGGCTCAGACGGCTGGCGCCGGGGGTCACCATCGAGATCCGCATCCTGCGCGACACCCTGCCCGAAGCCGAACTGGCAAGCGGCGAGATCGATCTGGTGCTGGGGTTTGACGAGTACATGCAGGTGCCGGGGTATCTGGGCAAAGAGACCTGGCTCACCGAGCCGCTGGCCGGGCTGGTACGCGCCGATCTGCCGATTGCCAAATCGGCCCCCGCCGGGGCCGAGGATGACCCCTCCCAGTGGATGGAGCGCATCACCTTGCAGCAGCTTATCGCCATGCCCCATGTGTTCCACTCGCCGCTGGGCACCTCGGAGGCGAGCCTCGACCGCTATCTGAAGAGTCAGGGCTTTAGCCGCACCATCTCGGTCAACAGCCAGAGTTATATGTCCGCCGCCGCCATCGTCAGCCAGAGCGATCACCTCTTGGTGCTGCCCAGCATGGTGGCCGAGCTGCTCGCCACCCACTGGCCGCTGAAAAGCTTGCCGCTGCCCGAGGACGTGCCCGATTACCACCTCAACTGCGTCTGGCACCCCGTTCACGCGCAACAGCCCGCACTGGTGTGGCTCAAAGATTTGATGAAAGAGCTGGTGGGGCCGAGGTAAGGCAACTCGCCTCCGAAATTGAATGGGATCACCAACAGACCCCACTGAAAGGTGTTTGCTGACCGACCATGATGTCCAAACCGAACCTCGATCAGTTCCCGCTCCCTCCGGGAGAGGGTTAGGATGAGCCCCTCATCCCCAGCCCTTCTCCCACAAGGGGAGAAGGGCGCCGTTACGCTACAACTTGCAGCATCGCAGACAAGCAAAATAACCTTTAAATTTCAGATATATTCATCCATATGCTTATCACCCAACAGATAGTTCAAAACGGTGGGTGTCCCAAAATTTCTCATCCCAAAATCTCTCATCCCAAACTCTCTCATCCCAAAATCTCTCATCCCAAACTCTCTCATCCCAAAATCTCTCATCCCA
>NZ_JBODRQ010000205.1:0-4033 GCF_050633025.1 Aeromonas sp. | reverse complement strand
CTGCGGCTCATGTTGCCCGCGCCGATAAAGGCCAGCGTTCTATGCTGCATCAGATGCTCCTGTTGCACATGCTGTCACGGTGAGGTGGGTGCAGCCTGCACCACCTGACGCCAGAATTCGGTGTTCCATCAAACGCTCCTGTTGATGAAGTCGCGGCAAGAGGCGGATCTGTCAGTTATCCGCCAGCCTTGCCTATGAGTAGTCACGGGCGCCGAAGATGGCGGTGCCGACCCGCACCATGGTGCTGCCGTGGGCGATCGCCAGTTCAAGATCCTCGGTCATCCCCATCGAGAGGGTATCCACCGTGGGGTATTGTCGCGCAAGCTCGGTGAACAGAGTCTGCATACGGGTCATTTGGGCGGCCAGTACGCTCTCGTCACTGGTGTGCTCGGGAATGGCCATCAGCCCCCGCAGCACCAGTCGCTCACTTTGAGAGACCAGCTCGGCAAGGCGGAAAATCTCTTGTTCCGACGTTCCGGATTTACTGCTCTCTCCGCTAATATTGATTTGCAGACAAACATTTAGCGGTGCCATGCTGGCGGGACGCTGATTGTTGAGGCGGTCGATCAGCTTGTCCCGATCCACGCTCTGCACCCAGTCGAACCGTTCGGCGACCAGTTTGGATTTGTTCGATTGCAAAGGGCCGATAAAGTGCCACTCTATGTCGCAATATTCCGGCTGCTGGCGCAAGGTATCGATCTTGGTCGCCGCTTCCTGGGCGTAGGATTCGCCAAAGCAGCGCTGACCTGCAGCATGGGCGGCCATGACGGCCTCGACGGGCTTGGTCTTGCTCACGGCCAGCAGGCGGATCTGCTGCAGGTTGCGGCTCGCCCGTTCGGCGGCCTGGGCAATACGTTCCTTTACCTGAAACAGGTGCTGGGCAATCTGGTTCATATTTCGTTAGTGATCTTGTGATGGGAGAATGACAAGTCTATGGATATCACAGAGTTATTGGCTTTCAGTGTAAAGCATAAAGCCTCGGATCTACACCTTTCGGCCGGGGTTCCCCCGATGATCAGGGTTGATGGTGAGGTTCGCAAGATCAATTTGCCCGCCCTGGAACACCGGGAAGTGCATGCCCTCATTTATGACATCATGAACGACCATCAGCGCAAGGAGCTGGAGGAGAACTTCGAGGTCGACTTCTCGTTCGAGGTGCCCAATCTGGCTCGTTTCCGGGTCAACGCCTTCCAGCAGGCGCGCGGCTCGGGCGCGGTATTTCGTACCATCCCCAGCACTGTGCTGAGCCTCGAAGATCTCGATGCGCCGGAGATCTTCCGCAAGATTTCCGAGTTCCCGCGCGGTCTGGTGCTGGTGACCGGCCCGACCGGTTCCGGTAAATCGACCACCCTGGCGGCGATGGTTAACTACATCAACGAGAACTTCCATCACCACATTCTCACCATCGAAGACCCCATCGAATTCGTCCATGAGAACAAACGCTGTCTGGTGAACCAGCGGGAAGTGCACCGGGATACCAAGAGCTTCAGCAATGCCCTGCGCTCGGCACTGCGGGAAGACCCGGACATCATTCTGGTGGGCGAGATGCGCGACCTTGAGACCATTCGTCTGGCCATGACCGCCGCCGAAACCGGCCATCTGGTGTTTGGCACCCTGCACACCTCGTCGGCGGCCAAGACCATCGACCGTATCATCGACGTTTTCCCCGGTGCGGAGAAAGACATGGTGCGCTCCATGCTCTCCGAATCCCTGCGGGCGGTTATCTCCCAGACCCTGCTCAAGCGCATTGGTGGCGGTCGGGTGGCGGCCCACGAGATCATGATGGGCATTCCGGCGGTGCGTAACCTCATCCGGGAGGACAAGATCGCCCAGCTCTACTCGGTGATCCAGACCGGGATGACCCACGGCATGCAGACCATGGATCAGAGCCTCAAGCAGCTGGTGAGCCGCGGCGTGGTGGCATCCCTCGATGCCAAGGCCAAGGCCGTCGATCCCAACAGCGTTTAAGAGCATCGAACCCAGGGAGGGATAGATGATGAATCTGGATGAATTGCTGGCCGAGCTGGTCGAACGAAAGGGCTCGGATCTGTTTGTGACAGTGGGCTCGCCGCCCATCCTCAAGGTGAATGGCCATCTGGTGTCGCTGGGGGGCGAGGCGCTCGACAAGAAGGGGGCGCTGACGCTGGTCAGGGATACCCTCAGCAGCGATCACTTCGAGCGCTATATCCGCACCAAGGAGGCCAACTACGCCATCTATCGCGAGGCGCTTGGCCGTTTTCGGGTCAGCGCCTTCTGGCAGCAGGAGCTGCCCGGCATGGTGGTGCGGCGTATCGAGACCCGCATTCCCACCTTTGAAGATCTGCAGCTACCCAAGATCCTGCAAGAGGTCGCCATGGCCAAGCGGGGGCTGGTGCTGTTTGTCGGGGCCACCGGGGCGGGCAAGTCCACCACCCAGGCGGCGATGATCGGCTATCGCAACCAGCATGCCGATGGTCACATTCTGACGGTGGAAGACCCGGTGGAGTTTGTCCATCAGCATGGTCGCAGTCTGGTGACCCAGCGGGAGGTGGGGATCGACACCGAATCGTTCGATGTGGCGCTGAAAAGCTCGTTGCGTCAGGCGCCGGACGTGATCCTGATCGGCGAGATCCGAAGCCAGGAGACCATGGAGTTTGCCCTGCAGTTCGCCGAGACCGGTCACCTTTGCCTCGCCACTCTGCATGCCAACAACGCCAACCAGGCGCTGGATCGGATCCTCCATCTGGTGCCGCAGGAGAAACATCGCCAGTTCCTGTTCGATCTCTCCTTCAACCTGAAAGCCATCGTTGCCCAGCAACTGGTGCCAAGCATGGATGGCAAGCGGCGTTTTGCCGCGTTCGAGTTGCTGCTTAATACTCCGCTCATCACCGACATCATTCGCAAGGGAGAGATGCATCGCCTCAAGGAGGTGATGACCAAATCCACCGAGCTGGGTATGCAGACCTTCGATCAGGCGCTCTTCAGCCTGTTCTGCGCCGGCCAGATTGGCTACAGTGAGGCCCTCGCCCATGCCGACTCGGCCAATGATTTACGTCTGCAAATCAAGCTCTCAGGCCAGGATGCGCTGGGTTCTGGCGTGCTGGACAATGTGACGCTGGATGAATGAATCATGGGGCCGTTTTGCCGTTCGGCCCCTCGCCATAAAGGAATGTTATGCTGATTGTGGTTTCCCCGGCCAAGACGCTGGATTACGAGTCACCGCTGGTGACCCCCCGTTTCACCCAACCCGAGCTGCTGGATCACTCCGCCGAACTGATTAGCCGGGCCCGCCAACTGAGCCCTGACCAGATCGCCACTCTGATGAAGATCAGCGACAAGCTGGCCGGTCTCAATGCTGCCCGTTTTGCCGAGTGGCAGCCAGATTTCACCCCCGCCAATGCCCGTCAGGCGCTGCTGGCCTTCAAGGGGGATGTCTACACCGGTTTGGCGGTAGAGGATTTCAGTGAGGCTGATTTTGACTTCGCTCAGGCGCACCTGCGGATGCTCTCCGGCCTCTACGGCGTGCTGCGCCCCCTCGATCTGATGATGCCCTACCGGCTGGAGATGGGGACCAAGCTCGACAATAGCCGCGGCAAGGATCTTTACCAGTTCTGGGGGGAGGTGGTCACTCACCATCTCAACGACGCGCTGGCAGCGCAGGGGGATGAAGTGCTGATCAATCTGGCCTCCGACGAGTATTTCAAGTCGGTACGCCCCAAGAGCCTGAAAGGGCGGATTGTCACACCGGTGTTCAAGGATGAGAAGAACGGCCAGTTCAAGATCATCAGCTTCTACGCCAAGAAGGCGCGCGGCATGATGGCCCGCCACATCATCAAGCACCGTCTGACCGAGGTGGAGCAGCTGACCGGTTTCAACGCCGAGGGCTACTACTTCGTACCGGAAGAGTCGGACGCCAATACCCTGATGTTTAAACGCGCCGAAAATTAATTACAAAAAGAGGGAACCAATCTTTCGACCCGCGGGTCTCAATATTTGAATCCTCTGTTGTAAGCACTTTTTATTCGCCGACGTTTGATACGTCGGCTTTTTTATT
>NZ_JBODRQ010000204.1:0-4116 GCF_050633025.1 Aeromonas sp. | reverse complement strand
TTCTTATTAGGACACCCATCTTTTTGACAGTGGGATATCGCTGTTCTTGACTGAGAGGAGTGCCACAGGAGATTGCCATGACTATCGCCCGTTCCCGCCAAATCAGCCTGCAAGATACCCCTTACTACCATGTCGTCAGCCGTTGCGTGCGGCGGGCCTTTCTATGTGGGGAAGATGTCCACTCAGGCCAGAGTTACCAGCATCGGCGCCAATGGGTTGTCGACAAGCTGGGTCAGCTGTCTCGGCTGTTTGCCATCGGCGTATGCGCGTATGCGGTGATGAGTAATCACTATCATCTGGTGTTGAAAGTGGAGGCTGACAAAGCCGCAGCCTGGGATGAACGGGAAGTGGCCGAACGCTGGGCGGCCTTGTTCCAATGGCCCCTACTGGTTCGGCGATGGTATCAAGGGGATCCACTGATTGAGCCTGAGCTGGCGGTTGTGCAGCAACTGATTGCAACATGGCGTGAGCGACTGCACTCCATCAGTTGGTTTGTGCGATTGCTCAACGAAAATCTGGCGCGCCAGGCCAATTTGGAAGATGGCTGCAAGGGCCACTTCTGGGAAGGGCGCTTCAAAAGTCAGGCGCTGCTCACCGAAGCGGCCTTGCTGGCCTGCATGGCATATGTGGATCTCAACCCTATTCGAGCCAAGCTGGCAGAGGCGCCTGAGGAGAGCGACTACACCAGCATCAAGCAACGGCTCGATGGCGAACCGTCTGTGCTATCACTGCCGCCCCTGTTATTGCCATTTTCCGATAAGAGCCATCCTGATGATTTACCTTATGTTTTCACCGATTATCTGATGCTGGTGGACTGGACTGGTCGAGCCATCAGAACCGACAAGCGAGGCCACATTCCAGCTCATCTCGCGCCTATCCTGCAACGGCTTGGCCTGGAGGGCGCGCAATGGCTGCGACAAGTGGCACTGTTCCGGCGTCAGGGGATCAGAGCCGTGGGTGACAGGGTGCATTGCCAGCAGTTCGCTCTGCATTGCGGTCAGCAGCGATGTCACCAACCTGCTTTGTGACCGGATAACGCCATTTCATCATCAAGCCACATCGCTACTCAGTTGGTGGGTTGCCCCTTTTCTGAGCGACGAGTTTTCACGTCAGCGCGCGTTTTTTTCTTGGATGTTGCATTGATATCAGGTCGACCTGTGGATGCTGGGGCAAGCCCCCATGGTCTGACAATCCCTGCTACGTCTTTGTCAAAAAGGTGGGTGTCCCGGGTCACTGGTCGCCTATGGCTGGCATCAGCTGCCTGTGCCGGTGATTGCGGTGACCCAGGGAGTCTGTTTTGGCGGTGGCTTGCAGATTGCGCTCGGCGCCGATTTTCGCTTCAGCACCCCCGATTGCCGCTTCTCGGTGATGGAGATCAAGTGGGGGATCATTCCCGATATGAGCGGCAGTGTCACCATGCGCAACCTGATGGGAGTGGATACCGCCATGGAGCTGGCCATGAGCGGGCGCGAGCTGAATGCCGTCGAGGCGAAATCCCTCGGGATGGTGAGCCGGGTCTGCGCCGATCCGCTGGTGGAGGCGCGGGAGTTTGCCCGCACCCTCATCACCAAGTCGCCCGATGCCCTGGCGGGGATCAAGCAGCTCTACAGTCAGGCCTGGGCCCGCAGCGATGAGGCGATGCTCAAAGAAGAGACCCGCCTGCAAAAGCAGATCCTGGGGCGCCCCAATCAGTGGCGAGCCACCTTTAACAGCCTGTTTCGCTGGCGTCTGCCGTTCGGGCCACGCCGCAATCCGCTCTGACTGCGAGCTGCACGAGCGATCTACGGTATGCCCGACTACCTGGGTGGCCTGCAGTCGGCGCTGCTTAACCAGGATGCCACCCTGTTTCGGCGCAAATACTTCCTCAACGGCGCCCATATGGGCTTCATCTTCTACGCCACCGACCCGAACATGGATGACGACACCGAGGAGGGGATGAAGGAGATGATCGCCAGCAGCAAGGGGGTGGGGAACTTCCGCTCCATGTTCGTCAACATCCCGGACGGCAAGCCCGATGCCATCAAGCTGATCCCGGTGGGGGATATCGCCACCAAGGACGAGTTTGCGGCCATCAAGGGGATCACCGCTCAGGATGTATTGACCTCTCACCGTTTTCCGGCGGCGCTGGCCGGCATCATCCCGACCAATGGCGGGGGAGGGCTCGGGGAACCCGAGAAGTACGATGCCACCTATGCCCGCAACGAGGTACTGCCGCTGTGCGAGCTTATCCAGGATGCCATCAACAGTGCGGGACTCCCTCGCTCCCTTTGGGTCGATTTTCGGGATAATATCGGTTTAACTGTATAAAAAACAGTGTTTGCTATTGCAAGATAGGCAGTTGATTTGGATAGAAAAGGGGGCGAAATAATAGCCCCCTGATATCATATTCACTTAACATAAAAAATTTATTGCAAATATTAGTGTATTGAAGCGTTAAGTTCTAACGTTAAAATGTTGTCTCGCAGATAAGAAATCGGCTTGAATTTTTAGTTAGCGCGACTCGGAAACATGCGTTGTTTGATGACTCCTATTGCCTCGGCATAGAAGCGTTTCTCTTTAGCTTGTTCCAGTGGGGTTCTTTCTTCGCCTTCGTCCACAGAGAGCGAATGATTCATATTGTGCCATTCGTGAACGTGATAGAACCGCCCTTCGTGTTCGTTGAATTCAAGGTAATACCATGACTCATTATTTCCACCGATACCTTTCTGACCGATATTTATGCGCATAACCCCTCACTAATAGTGATTAATATGAAGGTTGGGTAAATATTCTTAATATAGAGCAAATTCCCAATCAAGATGTTAATTGATCGTTTTTAAATCATACTATTATACTGTCTGGAACTGTGTCTAGAGATATTTTCTTTGCCAATCTACTACGGCCTGTTGCTGATTTTTAAAAACTGTAAAATAAGTTTAGTGGGAAAGACACTACAAGCATTCGTTGCGTGAATATCCCGGATGGCATCAAGTTGATCGCGGTGGGGGATATCGCCACCAAGGACGAGTTCGCGGCCATCAAGGGGATCACCGCTCAGGACGTATTGACCAGCCACCGCTTTCCAGCGGCGCTGGCCGGCATCATCCCGACCAATGGCGGGGGAGGGCTTGGAGACCCTGAGAAGTACGATGCGACCTATGCCCGTAACGAGGTATTGCCGCTGTGCGAGCTTATCCAGGATGCCATCAACAGTGCGGGACTCCCGTCTCCCTGCGGGCCGATTTTCGGGAGAATATCGGTTCAACTGTATAAACAAACAGTGTTTGCTGTGGCAAGATAGGCTGTTGATTTGGATAGAAAAGGGGGCGTAATGCGGGTTTATTGCAAAGTGTGTGGCCAGCGGGGCCGCATTACCAAGACCAACCGACTGAGCGATGATGTCTCGGATCTCTACTGCCAGTGCACCGATGCAGAGTGTGGCCACAGCTGGGTGGCCACCTTGTCGTTCGCCCACACCCTCAGCCCCTCGGCCAAGACCACGAACCAGCTGGTGCTTAGCTTGATGGGCTCGCTGACGCCAGAGGGACGGCAGCTGGTACTCAAAGGACTGGGGGCGCAATAGCGCTCCTACTTAGAACAGTACCGTTATAAATTGCTTGTTTGTCATGGCATGAAACGTCACCGGTCGCAGCGCAGTTTTATCGTGCAACATCGGATGGACCGCAGGCTTAGACATTTTGCTGTCCCGCGAGTGGGATGCGAAGAATGGTCTCATGCTGTTCAAATCGATATTCTGTGACTCTCGAAAGGATCATATCCTGCAAGATCGCAAGCAGTGCAGCTATTGCTCGGACCAGAGGAACAAAATACTGCTCATGATACTCGGCCACCTCTGGACTGTTCTCATGGGCGGTGTGTGCTCTCACAATCGGATATGAGCCGTGCGCGATAGTACTTCTGAGATTGTAGAATTCCTTCACCCAGTTTTGTTGTTTCGATGGCGTACCAATGAGGTTTGCAATTCGTCGCCCTAGGGTTTGTTGTTTTTGCTCCTCTTTCTTAACCAATAGTCCGTCCAGAGCTTGGGAGATGAGTAACACCTCAGTAATATGGAAGTCATCGTAGCGGGCCATTTCAAGTAATGAAAATAGGGCTCGCTGCACTGGGGTGACTGCG
>NZ_JBODRQ010000203.1:0-4131 GCF_050633025.1 Aeromonas sp. | reverse complement strand
TTCACCAGCAACTTGAGGTAGGCCATGATGTCCTTGATCTCGGTGCGGGAGAAAAATGAGGTGCCGCCGGAGATACGGTAAGGAATCCGGTTGGTCATCAGCGCCTTCTCGAAGATGCGCGACTGATGGTTGCCCCGATAGAGGATGGCGTAATCCTTGAACCGGGTGCGGTTCATAAACTTGTGTCCCATCATCTCGGCGGCGATCCGCTCCGCTTCGTGCTCCTCGTTCTTGGCGAACAGCACCTTGAGCTTCACCCCCTCATCCAGCTCGGAGAAGAGCGCCTTGTCATAGACATGCGGGTTGTTGGCGATCAGGATGTTGGCGCACTTGAGGATCCGCCGCTTGGAGCGATAGTTCTGCTCCAGCTTGATGAGCCGCAGGTTCGGAAAGTCTTCGCTCAGCAGCACCAGATTCTGCGGCTTGGCACCGCGCCAGGAGTAGATGGACTGGTCATCATCCCCTACCACGGTAAAACGGGCCCGCTCGCCGACGATCTGCTTCACCAGCTCGTACTGGCTGGTGTTGGTGTCTTGGTACTCATCGACCAGCAGGTAACGGATCTTGTTCTGCCAGCGCTCGCGCACCTCCTGATTGCTCTTGAGCAGCAGGGTCGGCATCACGATAAGGTCGTCAAAATCCAGCGCGTTATAGGCCACCATCTGCCGGTGATAACGCTCGTAGAGCTGGGCCATCAGCACCTCTTCCGGCCCACGGGCGATACGCATGGCGCGGGCGGGCAGGATAAGATCGTTCTTCCAGTTGGAGATTTGGCTGATAAGGGCCGAGAGCTTGTCCTTGTCGTTGTCGAGCTCGTCTTCAGTCAATTCTTTCAGCAGCGCCAGCTGGTCGGTGTCATCGAACAGGGAGAAGTTCGCCTTGAGATTCAGGCTCTTGTGCTCCCGGCGGATGATCTCGAGCCCCAGAGTATGGAAGGTGGAGACCATCAGCCCCCGCGCCTCCTTGCGCCCCAGCGTCTGGCCAACCCGCTCCTTCATCTCCCGCGCCGCCTTGTTGGTAAAGGTGACGGCGGCGATATTGCGCGCGTTGTAGCCACACTGCTGCACCAGATAGGCAATCTTGTTGGTGATGACGCGGGTCTTGCCCGATCCGGCACCCGCCAGCACCAGGCAAGGGCCGGAAACATACTTGACCGCTTCGTTCTGATTGGGGTTGAGCTTCATGGGCCGGATCTCTTGGCTTATGATGAGGGGCGGCATTGTACCAGAAATCACCCGACGAGCCGTACCTGCTGCACGGCAGGCAACCACCAATCGGGCTTATCGCGCCTTGTGTTCGGGCGCTATTTTCAGGATCATGGCCGACCTTTCGAGATGATGACTTTTTCCGGATGATGAGGGGAGCATGAATCAGCAACAGCATGACCAACTGCGCAGCCAGTTTCCGGCCTTGGCGCAGGAGGTAAACGGCCACCCTCTGGTCTATCTGGACAACGCCGCCACCACCCAGAAACCGCAAGCGGTACTGGATGCCATCGCTCACTACTATCGGGCCGACAATGCCAACGTGCACCGCGCCGCTCACGCCCTGAGTGGCCGCGCGACCCGTGCCTTTGAAGCTGCCCGCGAGACGGTCGCCCGCTTTATCAATACGCCCCGCAGCCACGAGGTGATCTGGACCCGCGGCACCACGGAGGCGATCAATCTGGTGGCCCAGAGCTGGGGGATAAGCGAGCTCAAGGCGGGAGACGAAATCATCCTCAGCACGCTGGAGCACCACGCCAATATCGTCCCGTGGCAACTGGTCGCCCAACGCACAGGTGCGGTGATCCGGGTCATCCCGCTCAATGAGCGGGGCGATCTCGATCTGGCCGCTTATCACGCCATGCTGGGGCCACGCACCCGGCTGGTAAGCGTGGCCCACGTCTCCAATGCCCTCGGTACCGTCAATCCGGTCAAAGAGATGGTGGCGGCCGCCAAAGCGGTTGGCGCCGTGACGCTGATCGACGGTGCCCAGGCGGTGGCTCATCTCGAGGTGGATGTGCAAGCTATCGGTTGCGACTTCTACGCCTTCTCCGGCCACAAGCTCTATGGCCCGACCGGCATCGGTGTGTTGTGGGGCCGCACCGAACTACTGGAACGGATGCCACCCTGGCAAGCCGGTGGCGAGATGATCGATCGGGTCAGTTTCAGCGGCACTACCTTCAATACCCTGCCCTTCAAGTTCGAGGCGGGCACCCCTCATATCGCTGGCGCTATCGGCCTCGCCGCCGCCATCGACTTTGTGATGGCGCAAGGTCGGCAATGGCTCGCCAGCCATGAGCAGACACTGACCGACTATCTGGTCGCTGGCCTGCAACAGGTGCCGAGGCTGCGTCTGGTCGGCGAACCCAATCAGCGCGCCGGTGCGGTCTCTTTCCTGCTCGACGACATCCACCCGCAAGATGCCGCCACCCTGCTCGATATGCAGGGGATCGCCCTGCGAGTCGGCCATCACTGCGCCATGCCGCTGATGGAATCGCTCGGGATCGGCGGTACCCTGCGCGCCTCGCTGGCCTGCTACAACAATCGGGATGATGTCGATGCCCTGCTGGCCGCCCTGCACAAACTCAGTGACTTCTTCTAAGGCAGACAACCGAATGAGTGACCTCGCAAGCTATACCCAGATTGGCCTTGAGCCCAACGCCGACACCATCCGCCAGCAGTTTGCCGCCGCTCACGGCTGGGAGAACCAGTACCGGCTCATCATCCAGCTCGGCAAGCAGTTGCCGGTGCTACCCGGCGAATGGCAGCAGCAGGAGTTCCGCCTCAAGGGGTGTGAAAGCCAGGCTTGGCTGAAGGGAGAACAAAGCGAGGATGGCTGCTGGCATTTTGCCTGTGATTCCGATGCCCGCATCGTGCGTGGCCTTATCGTCATCGTGCTGGCGGCACTCAACCATCAATCGGCTGCGGCGATCCAGGCTTTTGATATGGAAAGGTATTTCACCGAACTGGGACTTGAGAAACACTTGAGCCCGTCACGAGGTAACGGGCTCAGAGCGATCGTACTGGCGATCCGGGAACAAGCGGTCTAACCCGCCTTGTTCAGTGGTCGATTAGGCTTCGCCAATCGACCCTACGTCTTCATTCCCGGCCTCTTTCTCGGCGCGGGTCCCCCGCTCGGCAATCTTCTTCAATACCCGGGACGCGGCAACCAGCCCGAAGGTTGCCGTCACCGGCGTCACGGCGCCAAAACCGGAGGCGCAATCCATCTTCATGGTGCCATCGCTGGCCGCTTTGGCCTGACAGGTACCGCCATTGCCATCCGGATAACTCAGCTGCTCGGTTGAGAAGACACACTCCACCCCGAATTTGCGCGCCGGATTCTTGCTGAAGTTGTGCAACCGGCGCAGGTCAGAGCGAACCTTCGCAGCGAGCGGATCCTGAATGGTCTTGGCCAGATCGGCCACGGTGATTTGGGTCGGATCCATCTGCCCGCCAGCACCACCCGCTACAATCACCGGGATCTTGTTGCGCTTGCAGAAGGCAATCAGCGCCACCTTGGCCTTGACCGAATCGATGGCGTCCACCACATAGTCAAACTCTCGCTTGATATGCTCGGCCAGGTTGTCGGCGGTGACGAAATCGTCCACCTCGATCACTTCGCAATCCGGATTGATGGCGCGAATACGCTCGGCCATCACCTCGGTTTTGAGGCGACCGACCGTCCCCTGCATGGCGTGGATCTGGCGATTGGTGTTGGTGATGCAGATATCGTCCATGTCGATCAGGGTGATCTGGTTGATACCGGCACGGGCCAGCGCCTCCGCCGCCCAGGAGCCCACGCCGCCGATCCCCACCACACAGACCTTGGCCTGGCTAAAGGAACGCAGTGCCTTCTGTCCATAAAGACGGGCAATGCCCCCGAATCGCTGTAAATATTCTGCTTTCATACCACCACCTTGCTTGAGGGCGGCCATTATAGCGACAACCACCGCCAGCGGCGATGGCATAACCGGAGAAAATCGGGGAGGAAAAACAGAGAAAACGGCAGGGAAGAGAGAATAAAAGGTCAATTATCAGCCGACTTTCTGAATGGCAACCAATAAAAAACCCCGCTCATCGAGCGGGGTTCTTAAATTGGGTGCCTGGCAGTGTCCTACTCTCGCATGGCGAATGCCACACTACCATC
>NZ_JBODRQ010000202.1:0-4145 GCF_050633025.1 Aeromonas sp. | reverse complement strand
AACCAGGGCCCGCCCTGCTGCACCCGCTTAATCCACCAGGCCATGCGACCGGTGGGATCATGGGGGCCGCACAGCACGCCCGGGCGCAGGATGCAAAGCCGCTCGTCCCAGCGGGCGCGATACTCCTGCTCGCACAACACCTTGAGCGGGCCATAGTCAGTGGGCATTTCCCCTTCGGGAATAGCATGCAGCGGCGCCGACTCATCCATTCCGGGCATTGAGAAATCGCGATAGACGCTGATGGTGGAGATAAAGATCAGCCGCTCACAGCGCCCGAGCAAAGCTGCCGAGAGGCTCGCCGCCTGCTCGGGGCGATAGCAGCAGGTGTCGATGGCGAGATCCCACTGCAACCCGGCCCCTTGCAGGGCGCTCAGGCTCTTGTCCCTGTCGCCGGTGAGCTGCACCAGATCGCGCCAGTCCGGATGCTGGTGCAGGCCACGGTTGAACAGGGTCACTTCATGGCCCCAATCCAGTGCCAGCGCGGTGAGGTGGCGCCCCAAAAAGCCGGTGCCACCGATAATCAGCAGTTTCATCCCTCTCCCTCCCCTTCGGCGCGAGTGCGCACATTTCATCCTGACACGCCAGTTGCCTCCACCCTACGCAACTTGACGGTATGGCACAGCCCCCGACTGGCCGGGATGGGACAGGGATCACGGCAACGCCGCAGAAAAGGGCGTAGTGAGGCCGAACCTGCGTTTTGGGGCCACCTGTGCTAAATTGCCGGGGTTTTCAGTCAGGATCCGCCATGAAGTTCGAAATCGACACCCTCGGGATCATCCGCTCTCCCTACAAGGAGAAGTTCGCCATCCCCCGCCAGCCCGGACTGGTCAAATCGGCCCGCGCCCGCCTCGAGCTGCTCCCCCCTTACGATCAGCCGGATGTGCTGCGCGGCATCGAGCAGTTCTCCCATCTGTGGCTCAGCTTCGTCTTTCACCAGACCATGGCGCAGGGCTGGCACCCGACGGTGCGCCCGCCGCGCCTTGGCGGCAACGAGCGGGTCGGCGTCTTTGCCACTCGCTCCACCTTCCGCCCCAATCCGCTAGGGCTCTCGGTGGTCGAGCTGCACAGGGTCGGTCGCGAGCGGGGCAAGCTGTGGCTGGAGCTGGGGGCGGTGGATCTGCTCGATGGCACCCCCATCGTCGATATCAAACCCTATATTCCCTATGCCGACAGCCTGCCGGATGCCCGTGGCGGCTTTGCCCCCGACGCCCCCACCCCGCCGCTGGCGGTGAGCTTCAGTGCCGCAGCCGAACAGCAGTTGCAACCCTGGCTCAAGGCTCACCCCGAGCTGCGCCAGCTGGTGAGCGAAGTGCTGGCGCAAGATCCTCGCCCCGCCTACAAGAAGGGCAAGCCCGATGAGAAGGAGTACGGGGTGCGGCTGTTTGACTGCAACGTCCGCTTTCGCATCAATGAACCCGCGTGTCTGGTAGTGGCCATCGAGCAGGCTACACCCTGATCGGCCTGCACACGGTAGCAGTCCTCTATCACCACCATCTTCTCAAAGACAACACCCTCACCAATATGCCGCCGCGCCACAGCTAACGGGTGAAAAAGCAACACAGAGGGGGCCATCATAACCCCCACTTTTTATCTGTAGGCAATCCCACCAGCATGGCTGCCGACCAGTACGCCAGCGACAACTCTCTTGAAAAACGCCAACGGGACCATGGTTAAATTGCCAGTAGGCGCAAACACTGACGTTCCGCTGATTCAGTCCCGATACAGCCGGGATGCAATAGGATTCGAATTGACTCTCAGCGATATACACTTTCTAATTGACAGCCTGGAACCCTATGACCTCCCACATCATGAAAATTCTGTTGGTCGAAGACGACAAGCTGCTCAATCACCACCTCTCCTCTCTGCTGACCGAAGCCGATAATCAGGTCTACAGCACCGACCGAGCTGAGATTGCACTGCACTACGCCGCCGACTATCCCATTGATGTGGCCATCATCGACCTCGGTCTGCCCGATATGGACGGCCTGCACCTGATCCGGCAACTGCGCGAACGGCAAATCCCCTTCCCCATCATTGTGCTGACCGCCCGTGGCAACTGGCAGGACAAGGTGGAAGGACTGGAAGCAGGGGCCGATGACTATCTGGTCAAACCGTTCCAGAAAGATGAGCTGCTGGCCCGACTCAATGCGCTGGTACGCCGCAGCGCCGGTTTTATCTCGCCCAGAGTGAAGGCCGGTGATTACGAGCTGGATCTCTCCCGCAAGGAGCTGACCATCGCAGGAGAGGTGGCGGTACTCACCAGCTTTGAATACCTCATTCTGGAGTACCTGATGCGCAACGCCCGTCAGGTGGTCTCCAAGCAGCAACTGCTCGACCAGCTCTACGGCGACGGCGAAGGGGATCCCAACACCATCGAGGTGATGGTGAGCCGCCTGCGCAAGAAGCTGGATCCGGAGGGGACGATTCAACCCATCTCCACCATCCGGCGTCAGGGTTATATCTTCAACCTCTCCTGTAACTGATGCAGTTTCATCTGCCGCGCCCCATCAAGATGATCCGCAGCTCACTGCACATCAAACTGCTGCTCAGCTCGCTGCTGGTCATCGCGCTGATCATGGGGTTTGCCGTCTACGCCCTCTACCTCGGCCACGTCGAGGAGCAGACCCAGAAGGCCAGCGCCCGGATGCAGGAGAACCTGGCCAAGCTGTTTTCCTCCACCGAGCCGGATGACAAGGGGTCGAACATCGAGCTGGGGCGGATATCCCGTGGTGCGGGGGATCGCAACCTCGATACCCTGATCTGCCGCGCCGATGGCGATCTGGTCTGGTCGAGCCTCCATATGCCGGAGGTGATCAAGGCCAAACAGACCATCTGCGGCGATCTGATGAAGTATCTGGGGGGGATGGATCTCGACTACTTCTTCAAGAAGCACACCATCAAGAACGGCGAGAGCTACTTCGTCTACAGCTTGCGGTTTATCCGCAATCCCGGCAGCGGCACCACCGCCTACTACGTGGTGATGATCGACTCGGCCAAACGCTATCACGAAGAGTCCCGCACCTATCTCTACCAGACCGCCAGACAGGCGCTGCTCGCCTATATGCTGCTGGCCGGGCTGCTGCTGCTCACCACCTTCTGGAGCCTCAGCTCCCTGCGCACCATCGCCCGTCAGATCGACGATATCCGGGCCGGCAAGCGCGATGACCTCTCGAGCGATTTTGAGCGGGAGCTGGCCCCGCTGACCGACTCCATCAACCAGCTGCTGGAGAACGAACGCCAGCAGACCCAGCGCTACCAGCACGCCCTCAACGATCTCGCCCACAGCCTGAAAACCCGGCTGGCGCTGATCCAGATCACCACCCGCGAAGTGAAGCTGGGGCGGGAGATCCACGACAACATCAACGAGCAGATCCTCACCATGGATCAGATGATCCAGTATCAGCTCCGACGGGCCGTGACCGGCCGCCAGCGCCTTGCCAGCAAGGGCACCGAGCCGGTGCCGATGATTGAAAAACTGCTGGCCAGCCTGACCAAGGTCTATCGCCACAAGAAGCTGCAAACCCACTTCAAGTTCGATGATGACGCCCTCTTTCACGGCGAACAGGGCGACCTGATGGAGCTGATGGGTAACCTGCTCGACAACGCCTGCAAGTTTGCCATCAGCGAAGTGAAGGTGACGGTGCGCCGCCATCTCGACCGGCTGCGCATCGAAGTGGAAGATGATGGCCCGGGTATCGACCCGGCCAAATCGGAGCAGATCTTCCAGCGCGGCGTTCGCGCCGACAGCTCGCCGGGTCAGGGCATAGGTCTGGCGGTGGTGACCGAAATCGTCCACAGCTATGGCGGCCAGATCCGGGTCGATGAATCCCCCCTCGGCGGCGCCCGCTTTACCCTGGATCTGCCCTGATCGGCGTAACCCGACCTCACCGGGCATAACCCTATCACCGGGCTCCCGACATCGGGGGCCAGGTGATAACGCCAAGCAAAAACGGATTACAGACCAGCAACCGCTACCCTTTCCACCATTCCCGCGCGGGGGTGTTGCGCCAACCTCGTCTACCCCCTATCATTGCGCGGATTTAACAGTTTTTGAGCCACGCCACCAAGACGATGGTTCATCTTTATCTGACCAAGGTTAATCTCATGCTCAAATCCCCACTGTTGCCCCGTTTCGGGGATCTGGT
>NZ_JBODRQ010000201.1:0-4225 GCF_050633025.1 Aeromonas sp. | reverse complement strand
TTTCAATAGTAGGGTGTGTGAATATGAAAAAAGCATTGTTGGCTGCGGTATGTGCTGTCGGGTTGCTGGGCGGAGTTTCAGCCTGGTCAGTGCAGGCTGCTGACGGGATCAAAACTCAGCAGGTGCAGTTCAAGAAGGGGGAGACAGGGGCGACTATCAACGGCACCATTCAAGGTAACCAGACCCTCGATTACAAGCTGACCGCCAACAAGGGGCAGAGCATGGTGGTGATCCTGACCGGCAAGCCCTACTTCAATATTCTGCCGCCGGGCAGCAAGGGGGAGGCGATCTTTGTTGGCTCTCGTGACGGGAACAACTTTGAGGCGACCCTGCCCGCCAAGGGCACTTATACCATTCGGGTCTACCAGATGGGGGCGGCCGAGAGCAGCAAGGCCAAGACGCCGTTCAAGCTGGAGGTGGGCATCAGCGGCTAAAGCCAGCAGCTGACAAGCATCACAGAGGTGGCGGCCACAAAGGGCCGCCACCGTTGTTTTATCCCCTCTGTTTTTGCCTCGCCAAGGTCAATATTCACCCCGGGCCAGTCGCTCGAAGTAGCGCTGATAACGTCCCTTGGCGATGGCCTGCTGCAACTGCTGATTGAACTGATCCCGCAGTTTGGCTGAATCCGGCATCTTGCGCGGGAACATCACGAAGCTGTCGTTGCGCAGAAAAGGGGTCTGACTGTGGGTGATGAGTGCCGCGCTGGCGGGGTCGAACTGGCTCTGCAACTCGGCCAGACCGACTCGCAGCTCCTGCGGATAGAGGTCGATCCGCCCGCGCAGCAGCTTGCCGAAATTCTGTTTCACGTCGGTGACTTTCTGTTGGGTTACCTTGCCATCGGCCACCATCTTGTCCAGCTCGGGCCCGTAGCTGTAGGCGATATCGCCCCCCAACCGCATGCCGATGATCTGCTCAAGGCGCTCGGCCTGCAACTGTCGTGATTTGAGGGAGAAGAAGACAAACTGCTCCTGCAGCACCGCTTCGCTGAACAGAAAATCCTGCTCCCGCTCCGGTTTGTGCATCCAGACGGCGGTGGCATCGTAGAGCTGGCTGTTGGCCGCCAGCGAATAGACCCGACCCCAGGGGGCGAAGTGGAACTTCACCTCATAGCCCGCTTCCTGGAACACATCGCTGATGAGGTGAGCCACCGGGCCGTGCTGTTTTGATTGCTCGGAGACGAAAGGGGGCCATTCACCCACGATGATGTTGAGCACCCGGCCCGGTGCGGCGAGAGCCGATTGGCAGGTCAGAAATAGCCACAGAGCAAGCAGCGGGATCAGGCGCATGGCAGGAAGAAGGGGGCGCAGGCTGGCAGAGACGAGGGCATCAGAGTCACTCCTGTTGTGTGATATGGTGAAGGGGCCAGGCTGCCCGCAATGCTAACATGAGTCTTATTCCTTGCCGTGAATATTTGCCTTGTCAGGGCCGCCGGGGCTTATTTTGGCCGCAGGGTATGCCCAAGCTCACAAAACCGATCGAATAAACGTCATATGATTGATTTCATTATGAGTCTTGCTCTCCTGCCGAACGGCAATTTCACGTAAATCAAAGAGAATGACTATGGCTACCGGACAATATCTGCTGTGGAAAGATGCACAGGGACAGGATTTTCGCCCCGTTGCACTGACCGGCACTGATCTGCTTAACAATCGATACCTCAACAAGGGCACAGCCTTTACCGAACAGGAGCGGGCCGATTTTGATCTCGATGGTTTGCTGCCGCCTCAGGTGCAAACTTTTGAAGCCCAGCTCGAGCGAGTGTATGAGGGATTCAAGAGCGCTTGCAGCGATATCGAGAAGTACCAGAACCTGCGTGCCCTGCAGGATCGCAACGAGACTCTCTTCTATGCCCTGTTGTCACGCCATGTGGAGGAGATGACTCCCTACATCTATACCCCGACCGTGGGCAAGGCGTGTCAGGAGTTCAGCCACCGCTTCCAGAAGCCGCGCGGCCTCTACATCACCCCGGACAACGTGGATGACATGGGCAGTCAGGCCCGTCACTTCGATGCCAAATCGATCCGCATCATAGTCGTCACCGACAGCCAGGGCATTCTGGGGATAGGCGATCAGGGCGTAGGTGGTATGGGCATCCCCATCGGCAAGCTGGCGCTCTATACCCTTGGGGCGGGCATCCATCCGGCCTGCTGCATGCCGATTGCGCTGGATGTCGGCACTGACAACCAGAAACTGCTCGATGACCCCATGTATCTGGGCCGCCCCCACAAGCGCATTCGCGGCAAGGAGTATGAAGAGTTCATCGACAAGTTCGTGCAGGGGGTCAAGCGCCACTTCCCCAATGCCGTGCTGCAGTGGGAAGACTTCAGCAAATCCAATGCCTTCAACAATCTGGCCCGTTACCAGCAGGCACTGCCGTCATTCAACGATGATATTCAGGGCACCGGTGCCGTGGTGCTGGCCGGTATTATCGGTGCAGTCAAGGTCAAGGGGGAGACCCTGGGCCAGCAGAACTATTTGGTCTATGGTGCCGGCGCTGGCGGGGTTGGCGTTGCGGATCAGATCTGCGCGGGGATGATCCGTGAGGGGATGGATCCGCAGGCGGCCCGTGATCGCATCTACATTCTGGATACCCAGGGGCTGGTGTGCGACAACCGGGACGGGCTCGACGAGTACAAACGTCGCTACGCCAAGCCGGGGCTGCTGCTGGCTGGCTGGGATACCGAGGTGCCCGGCAAGGCCAATCTGGCCGATGTGCTGCGTCATGTGCCCATTACCGTGTTGTTGGGTACCAGTGGCTCGGGCGGTGCCTTCCAGGAAGAGCACATCCAGCTGATGCTGCAGCATTGCGAGCGTCCCATGGTATTCCCGCTCTCCAACCCCACCGCCAACTGTGAAGCGCTGCCGGAAGATATCTACCGCTGGAGCAAGGGCAAAGCCATCGTTGCAACCGGCAGTCCGTTCAAGGATGTGAGCTACGAGGGGCAGGAGTTCCGGGTCGGGCAGGGCAACAACGTCTTTATCTTCCCCGGTGTAGGTCTGGCGGCCATCGTCAGCCAGATCCGCGAGATCACACCCGATGTCTTCACTACTGCCGCCTTTGCGCTGGCTGAGTGCGTGAGTGAGGTAGACCTGGCGAAAGGAGCCGTCTATCCACGCATTCGCGAGCTGCGCAGCATCTCGGTGCATGTGGCGACCGCCGTGCTCAAGGATATCGTGCGCCGGGATCCGTCCCACCCGCTGATCGGGCAGGATCTGCAGCAGCATATCCTCAACCACATGTGGGAGCCGGTTTACCTGCCCTATCGTCGGGTATAACCGCGTATTCACCGCCCGGATAACGGATCGGTAAAGATGACAAGGGGGTAGCGTTGCTACCCCCTTTCGTTTACCCCGTGGCATTCACTAAGTTCGCAATGGCCGCCAGTGCCCTTGCTGATTGCGACAGGCGGTATCCTGCCACTGCTGACTGGCCTTGCCGATATAGAGTTGCTCGCGATAGTCGCGACACCACTCCCCGCTGGTATGGCGGAAGGTGCGTAGCGGCGTGACGCTACCCGAGTGACGATTAGCCGGATTGAACCAGGTGAGGCTCTGCCCTTTGGTGCGGGTTTCCAGCGCCTTGGCAAGGGCCTGATTGGCCAGTTGAACATCAGCCTTATCCATCTGATGGTAAAGCGGCGGAGTGTCGACCGTGGCGCAGCCAGTGAGGCCGAGCAGGAGGAGTGGTAACAGATATCGCATTATGGTTGCCCCTGTTGGCGAAAACCGTTGTTGAGCAGCGCCCGCTCCTGCTCATCGGTAAGCACTTGCTGGCGATCATCGACCGTGCCATCGCCCCTGAGCTTGTTGCCATTGGCATCGACGGCATCTACGCCGTTGTCATCGATAGTTCCATCACCCCTGAGCTTGTTGCCGTTGGCATCGACGGCATCCACGCCGTTGTCATCGACTGTGCCATCGCCTCTGAGCTTGTTGCCATTGGCATCGATGGCATCCACACCGTTGTCATCAACGCCATTGCCAAATCCGCGGCCACCACCATGGCGTTCTCCCCCTGCATGTTTTTCTCCACCAGCATGCCGTTCACCTCCACCATGCTGCTCTCCGCCGGCATGCTCGCCCTGACCCTGATTATCGTGGCTGCCACCGTCGCTATCACTGCCTCCGCCGCTGTCACTACCGCCGCCGCTGTCGCTACCGCCGCCGCTACCGCTGTCGCTACCGCCGCCGCTGTCGCTACCGCCGCCGCTGTCGCTACCGCCGC
>NZ_JBODRQ010000200.1:0-4227 GCF_050633025.1 Aeromonas sp. | reverse complement strand
TGGTAGCCCCGCTGGCGACGGGCGCGGGAGAGGGCGCTGCGATAGAGCCGCAGCCCTTGCCACAGCTGCTCCCGCTCGGGCAGGCTCAACTGCGCCAGCATCTCTTCCATCGCCCCGTCCATCTCCCGGTGCAACTCCAGCAGCATCCCCTGACCGTTGACGGTGAGGCGGGCCTCCTTGCTGCGGCCGTCGGAGGGGTGCGGGTGCCAGCTGATGAGCTCCCGCTCCGCGAGGCGTGCCAGCGGACGGCTGGCGTTGGATTTGTCGATGTGCAGCTTTTCTGCCAGCTGCTGATTGGTGGCCGGGGCGTTTTCCAGCTCGATCAGCAGGTGAGCCTCGATGGGGGTGAGGGCCAGATTGCCGCACTGCTGGGAGAGCATGCCGAGTTCGCGAACCAGATCGCGCGACAGGGCGCGCAGGGGACGGGGATCCATGTCGTGGTTTCCTGTTTAGTTGTGCATGACAACTAAAATAGCGTAAAAGTTGTAATTCGCAACCTTTTGCTGTGATGACTTGCAGAATATGGGGTGAGCGGCAGCCCCGTTGGCGGGGCTGCCGTAGGCAGGGGTTCGTCAGGCGGCGGCTCTGATAGCCAGCTCCGGGCGGCGGGAGAAGCAGCGGACCAGCAGCAACATGGTGGCGACGCCTATGGTGCCCAGCACCAGCCAGGGAAGGGCCGGTTGTCCCTGTTGCAGCGAGAAGTCATAGAGGGAGCCGCCGCCCACGTAGCCGGTCATGCCCCCCAGCGCCAGTCCGAGGCGGCTGAAGCCCATGTAGCTGCCGCGGGCTGTGGGGTTGGCCAGCCGGGTCATCAGGGTCTCCCGGGCCGGTTCACAGATGATGATCCCCAGATAGAAGCAGGCCAGCAGTACGAAGATGCCGGAGAGGGTGCTGACAAACGCAACCAGCCCAATCCCCACCGTCATCAGCAGGATACCCGCCATCAGTCGGCTCTCCAGCCGATAGCGTCGCTCGCTGAAACGGGCGATAGGGTAGAGCAGCGCCAGCGACAGCGCCGTTTCCAGGCTGTACATCCAGCCCACCGCCGTGGTGGTGCCGGAGAGCTGCTTGACCAGAATGGGGAAAATCAGCATCACCTGTACCCACAGCATGTAATAGCCGCTTAAGATCAGCACCAGTCGGCAGAAGGCGCGATCCGCCAGCACCTGCCCCAGCCCCTCCCGCATCGGAGTCGGTTTGACCGAGAGGCGGTAGGCGGGCAGCAGGGTCCAGTTGCACAGGGCCGCCAGGGTGAAGAGCCCGGCGCCCAGCAGGCAGACGTAGGTGAAGTCAAAGCGCAGCAGCCAGCTGCCGAGCAGGGCACCGGTGACGGCGCCTGCGCTCTCCAGCATCATCAGCAGTGAGATAAAGCGGCCCCGTTCATGGGGACGGGTAAATTTGATCACCAGTGCGGCCCGTGGCGGGTCGAACAGGCAACCGCCCAGTCCGGAGAGGAAGCAGGAGAAAATCAGCATGGCGCCGCTGTCGGCCCAGGCCAGGGTGGCGAAGCCCACCGCCCGCAGCAACATGCCGGTGACGATGAGCGGGCGGGCGCCGAAGCGGTCGGCAAGCGAGCCGCCAAAGATCCCCAGCCCCTGCTGGGTCAGCTGGCGCAGGCCGAGGGCCAGCCCCACCAGACCGGCTGCCCAGCCGAGTTGATCGACGAAGCGCAGGCTGATCATCGGCATCACCACAAAGAAACCCAGGATCACCAGTGTGGTATCCAGCGCCAGAAACCAGCGTCCCCAAAACCTCGCCCTATCGACCATAACGCCCTCTCATTCACAGATACCTTCATTCTGGAGAGGGTTTAGATATAGTGGTAGACGACAACTACCTATATTTCATATCAGGATTATTTATGTCTATGGATCTGGACGATCTGCAACTGCTGCTGGATGTGGCCGAGCTGGGCAGCTTTAGTCAGGCGGCGGCCATTCGTGGCTGGTCACAGCCGCTGGTGAGCCAGCGGATTGCCCAGCTGGAGGAGAGCCTAGGGGCGCCGCTGTTTCAGCGTCATCGGCGCGGGGTGACGCCGACCCGTGCCTGCGAGGAGTTTCTCCCTGCCGCCCGCTCGGCGCTGGCCACCCTGAGTGAAGGGCGACTGGCACTGCAGGGGGCGCCTGCGCTGCCTTGTATCCGTCTCTCCAGCCTGCCATCCCTCACTTCGGTGGTGTTTGGCTCGCTATTGATGGAGCTGGTGGATGAGCCGTTCGAGATCCGCTGCACCACGGATCACTCCGGCGAGATCATGCAGTCGCTGCTGACTGGCGAGGCCGATATCGGCTTTGTGCTCAAGCGTCCGCCGGTTGCGGGCCTGCAGATGGAGCTGCTCTGTTGCTCCCCCATCATCGCTATCGCCTCGCCGTTGCATCCGCTGGCCGGTTGTCACGGCCTCACCCTGGAGGATATTGCCGACCAGCAGCTGGCGCCTCAGGTATGGGGGCCGGGGTGTGACGTCTTTATCCAGCAGTTGCGGCGGCTACGGAGGGCGGCCAGCCCCCTGCATGCGGTGCAGCCCGCCAGTGCGGCGCGTGATCTGGCGCTGGAACACGGGTTTATCACCCTGATGCCGGAGCTGGCCATCAAGCGGGATCTGGAGGTGGGGCGGTTGGTCAGGCTCGATGTGCGCAATCTGCCGCAAGAGCATTGGGATGTGATGATGGCGTGGCGAGGTGGCAAGCGGCCCAACCCGGCCCGGGAAACCGTGCTGGCCACCGCTCGCTCGCTGGCCAGGCGCTGGCGCAACGAGGGGTGAACGAGAAGGGCGTATCCGGTGTGTAAAAGGGTTGGCGCGGCCAGTTACGATTGGCTACATTGGGTGGCTGGTTCGCGATTTGATCACTGATTTGAAAGGAGAATCCCATGTTTTCATGGCAGTTGGACGACGAGCTTGCGCTGCTCTTCTTGCAGCCCGATATGGCGAGCGAACTGTTTGCCCTCTGCAATGACAACCGGGAGTACCTCTCCCAGTGGCTACCCTGGCCGCCACTGATCCAGCGCCCCGTCGACAGCGCCCTCTTCATTCGCAGTGCCATCGAGAAGTTCGCCCGGGGCGAGGGGCTCACCACCGCCATCGAGTATCAGGGGGAGGTGGTGGGGGTCATAGGTTACAACAGCATCGATCACGACCTTGGCAAGGTGGTCATCGGTTACTGGCTGGCGGAGCGCTGGCAGGGTAACGGCATCATCACCCGTGCCTGTCAGGCCCTGATCCATCACGCCTTCGAAGAGATGGGGATGGAGAAGGTGGAGATCAGCGCCGCCACTGATAACGAGCCCAGCAGGGCTGTTTGTGAACGGCTCGGGATGCAGCTTGAGGGGGTGACACGGCGCGCAGAGCGGCTGGGCAACCGGATTGTGGACCATGCCCACTACAGCCTGCTGCGCGATGAGTGGCTAAGACAGAGGGAGTCCTGATGGCGCTGCCACATATCAAGACGGCCCGCACCCACCTGACCATACTGTCGCCGGATCAGGCCCCGATGATCCTCGACTTTTACCGGCGCAATCGCGACCACCTTACCCCGTGGGAGCCGCTGCGAGACGAACACTTTTACACCCTCTCTTACTGGCATAGCCGGCTGCAGGATAGCTACAGCCAGTTCTTCAACGGCAGCGACGTTAATCTGGTGGCGCTCGATCCGGCGGGTGAGCGGGTGATCGCCACCTGCAACTTCAGCAACATCATGATGGGGATCTTCAAGGCGTGTCATCTGGGCTATGCCATCGACCAGCAGCATCAGGGGCTAGGGGTGATGCAGGAGATCCTGACTGCCGCTATTGATTACCTGTTTCTGGAGCATGATCTGCATCGCATCATGGCCTGCTATATGCCTGCCAACCAGCGCAGTGGCGCCCTGCTGGAGCGGCTCGGTTTCGAGCGGGAGGGATTCGCGCGAGCGTACCTGATGATCAATGGTCGCTGGGAGGATCACATCCTCACCTCGCTGATTAATCCGGCGCCTTGAACAAGGGATAAGCTCGCTCATCGAGCCAATGCTGTTCACTTAAAAGAATTTGAGTTCCAGTCCACGCAGTATCAGGGCTAAAAAGTGAGAGAGACCTGATGCCTCCCTCTTTCTATTGCAAGCCACGCTGGATAAAGGCTGGAGGAGGATTGACAGGAAACAGCCTTGCCCCCCAACTCAAGTCGCATTTATGAATAATCACTCAATCTGAACAGCATTGCCGCTACGGCAGGTTTTTTGCTGCTGTTTACCCTTT
>NZ_JBODRQ010000199.1:0-4276 GCF_050633025.1 Aeromonas sp. | reverse complement strand
TGGCCGCGCTTTGTGCGCAACCGCTCCGAGCGCTTCGAGGCCCGCTTCAGTCTGGTTGAGGTGCAGGAGTCCCCGTCGGCCTTCTTTGCGGGGATGGCAGGGTCCGTGATGCCCATTGCCGTCTCCCATGGGGAAGGGCGTGTCGAGGTGCGCGATGCCGCTCACCTGAACGCACTGCAGCAGAGCGGTCTGGTAGGACTGCGCTTTGTCGACAACCGCGGCAGCGTGACCGAGCAGTACCCGGCCAACCCGAACGGCTCGCCGGATGGTATCACCGCCGTGACCACCACCGATGGCCGCACCACCATCATGATGCCCCACCCGGAGCGGGTGTTCCGCACCGTGGCCAACTCCTGGCACCCCGACAACTGGGGCGAGGACGGTGCCTGGATGCGGATGTTCCGTAACGCCCGGGTTTGTCTGGGTTAATAGAGACGACGCTAGCGCATAAAAACAGAAACCGGCCACTTGGCCGGTTTTTTTATCCGTGTCGTTACGGCTTGCCGAGCGGTTGGGGGATAAAGTCTCCCCGGTCGAGGATCCGCAGACAGGCATCCACCACATCTGCATCGAGCTGATGGCCACGCATCTGGATGATCTGCTCACGGGCCTGGGGAATGCCGAGGGCTGCGCGATAGGGGCGGTCCGAGGACATGGATTCGACGATATCAGCGACCGTGAGAATGCGCGCTTCCAGCAGGATCTGCTCGCCCTTTAACCCTGATGGATAGCCGGAACCGTCGAGATACTCGTGGTGCTGGTGGATCATCCGGGCGATGGGCCAGGGCAGGGCGATATCCTTGAGCACCAGATAACCCGCTGTCGGATGCTCCTTGACCAGATTGAACTCCTGGGGGGTCAGTTTGCCCGGTTTGGTGAGGATCTCGACAGGCACCTGGATTTTGCCGATATCGTGCACCATGGCGCCCAGATAGAGACCGCGTAGCTGTTTATCACCCAACCCCAGTTCTCGGCCAATGGCCAGCGCCAGGGTAGCGACATGCTTCTGGTGTCCGGCGGTGTAGGGATCGCGTTGTTCCAGCACGGCAGCGATGGCTCCCAGCGCATCCTCCAGGGCCAGCTCCAGTTGGCGGGCATGCATGGCTTTTTCACGCTGGGCGGCAAGATAGGCCTGCTGGGTTCGACGTGCCTGCAGGCCATAGGTCAGGTAGTCGGCCAGTCCGTTGAAGAGATGCACCTCCTCATCGGTGAAGGCTCTGGCTTGCGTGCTGTGAATAAGCAGGCCGCCTGGCACAGTGGCTTGCCACTGCAATGGCAGCAGCAGTCGGCCCCTCAGGGTGGTGGAGTGGTGGACCAGTTCGGTGCCGAGTGCTTCGTTGCGCATCTCGCCTGAACTGATTGCACGGATCAGGGCTGCGTCCCGGGTGAGCCAGTCATCGCTGGCAAACCAGATGGCCTGACCTGCCTGCGCCAGGATCTGTACTCTGTTGTGATCCGCGGTCTGTAGTACGGTCACCAGGGGAAAACGGCCATCGAAAGTGATGGCATCACAGATCTCCTGCAGTAGTGTCTGTTCATCCCCCGGCTTGAGCATGGCATGGTGGGCGCGGGTTATTGCTTCCAGCGTCCAGGTATATTGCTGGAGACGATCCTGCTGCTGTTTCTGGTCGGTGATATCTTCGAAAAAGACAGCGACACCGACCACCTTGCCCAGCTCATCGTACAGGGGAAACTTGGTGGTACTGAGCCAGCGATCTTCACCCCCTTTCAGATAGAGTTCTTCATGATGCCGGGTTATGCCGCTGGCCATGACCTGGAGATCGTCATCCCGATAGCGTTGGGCCAGCTCGGTCGGGAAAAAATCGGCATCGCACTTGCCAACCAGTTCGGCCGGGGTGAGGGCCAGATCGTCGACCAGCAGTCGGTTGCAGGCGATGAAGTGTGAACGGGTATCTTTCAGCAGGACGCGATAGGGCAGCTGTTCCATCACCTGATGGAGCAGGGCTGCAGTGGGGTGAGAGCTGACGCCCGGTGGCGGAATGGATGGCGGTAGATCTTTTAACATCATCTTGGTGCAACCAGAGTCAGGTGGTAGTAAAGCGGTAGCCCGCTTGCCAGACGGCGAAACAGGCATCGACCACCTGTTCGTCGTAATGCACACCGGCGTAGCGCGTCAGCTCGGCGAACGCATCGGAGAGAGAGAGGGCACGCCGGAACGGACGGTGGGCCGTCATGGCGGCCAGGGAGTCGGCGACCCGTATAATCCTCGCCTCCAGCGAGATCGCATCCCCCTGTAGCCCTTGCGGGTAGCCGCTACCATCGAGATTCTCATGGTGCTGCATCACTATGGTGGTGATGGGCCAGGGGAAGTCAATCTGTTGCAGGATCTCGCGGCCAGTGTCCGGATGCTGTTTGATAAGTTCGAACTCAACCGGCCTCAGTTCCCGTGGGCGAGTGAGGATCTCCGCCGGGATCTGCAGCTGGCCGATGTTATGCACCATGGCCGCAAGACCCAATCCATCCAGCTGCTCTTGTGGCAGTTGCAGCTGTTGACCTATAGCCAGCGCGAGATCATGCACGCGCCGTTCGTGTCCTGCCGTGACCGGATCTTTGTGGGCAATCGCAGAGGAGAGGGCCGCTATGGTCTGAAACAGCAGGGTGCGCTGGCGCTGCTCGCTCTCCTTTATATGGGTGATGTCGACCAGTGCCCCTATGATTCCTGCCACCTCGCCCTGATGGTCATAGAAGAGATCCTTGAAGTTGAGCACCTGGTAGCGATGGCCGCTGCGATCAAACAGCGTGTGTTCAAAATATTGCGGCTGCCTGCTACGCAGCACCTCCATGTCCCTTTGGGTATATTCGTCCGCCATTTCCGGGGGCAGGATTTCGTCCACCCGCTTTCCCTGCAGCTCGGCCTTGCTGAGCCCAGTGACCTGGGTAAAGGCCGGGTTGAAACTGAGAAAGCGCCCTTCGACATCCTTGTAGAACACCGGGATGGGAATGGCCTTGAGCAGGGATTCGTTGAGGCGCTGCATGTCGACTAGCTCGGCTTGCTGGCGCCTGTCGAGCTGTTCGCTGTCCTTGCACAACTGGATGGCGCGCGCCAGATTGCCGAGCACCGGGCTGAACAGATGGTAGACCGGCACTGTGTGCTGCTGGGGTTGGGGGGCCAGCAGCAAGATGAGATACCCCCCGTCAACCCTGAGCCGATAGGCAAAGTGGTACGGCCGGCCACCGGGGAGAGGCAAGGTCGTTTGCAGCGCACACTGGTCACCTTCACCAATCCAGGCTGGCAAGGAGAGCAGCGAGCCACTGTGCCGGGATAGCTGATCATCACCAATGACCTTGAGCAGCTCATATCCTTCCCGTTGCTGCTGCAATACCACTCCAACCGGTGTGGCACAGTGAAACATAAAGCGCTGCAACACCTTGGTGAGCAGGGCATCGAGTGTGACCTCCCG
This sequence comes from Aeromonas sp., assembly GCF_050633025.1. Lineage (GTDB taxonomy): Bacteria > Pseudomonadota > Gammaproteobacteria > Enterobacterales > Aeromonadaceae > Aeromonas. Next base: position 854 of record NZ_JBODRQ010000199.1, on the reverse strand, counting down.
ACCGATGCAGAGGGCGAGATCGCAGACAATGGCCATGGCGTGATCGTTATTCATTGCTAACCCTCGCTGAGACAGAGGATGGCACCGTTGTGAAAGAGCGGGTAATCCCCTGGCCTTACACTGCCTATCTCGCCAAGAGAGAGGGCACCGACCAGTTCGTGGGCACCGCTGTGGCTAAAGAGGGTCTCCAGCTCCAGGGTGCTCTGTTCGCCGAAGTGCTGCTGACGGCCGGCGCAGTAGTAGATCTCGATGCGTTCAGGCACACCATGCTGGCTGAGTTTCTCGGCCAGCTCGATGGCATTGGCGGTCGGACTTTGCGGCGCCTTGAGCAGCGTGAGAATACTGTAATCTGGCACTTCTCCCACGCAGAGCAGGGCTCCCTCTTCGGTGACGGCGACCGGGATCCGCACGATTACATCGCCATTGGCTCTGAGCAACCCGAGCGGCAAGTGGACGCCGTACTGGTAGAACTGATCCGGGGTGAGGTTCTGCTGGAACTGCTGCCGGATCAGGGATTGATAGCGGCTAAAAGCCGGCTCCCAGTCGATAAAGGAGATCTTGTTGCCTTCACTGCTGGTGGCGAGCATGGGCTGGGCAGTGAGTTGATAGCCGTGCTCCAGCAAGGGGGGGCTGTGGTGGGAGAGCAGTGCACAGCTGACCCCATGGCCCAGCAATCTCTGGGTGTCAAACAGGCAGGGCATGGCTGTGAACTGGCCGCTACCTGCATTGACACCCGCATAGTTGACCCTGTCCGCCAGCCTTAGATAGATCCCCTCGAGCAGGGTTGCAATATTGGGGAGCATGGCGTCAAAGGTGAGAAAGAGGGTGGGAACCTTCTCGGTGTCCGGCCATTC
>NZ_JBODRQ010000198.1:0-4431 GCF_050633025.1 Aeromonas sp. | reverse complement strand
ACCAAGAAGAATGGCCTGCGGGTGACCCCGTTCGAGCAGATCCCCTTTATTGCCGGGGCGCTGGCGGGGACCGCCAACAAGCAGATGATGGCCAAGGCCATCGCCACCGGTATTCCGGCTGTGGGGCTCTGTCTGGCAGATGGCGGCCTGTGTCAGGTGACCCAGCTCGACCCGGATCTCGGTGCAGTCGGCGAGTGCAAGCCGGGCAACCCGGCACTGGTAGCGGGCATCCTCGGTCAGGGCTTCCTGCCGGTGGTGAGCTCCATCGGCATCACAGCCGACGGGCAACTGATGAACGTCAACGCGGATCAGGCGGCCACCGCCATTGCCGAGGCGCTCGGTGCCGATCTGGTGATGCTCTCCGACGTGAGCGGCATCCTCGATGGCAAGGGCAAGCTGGTGCCCCAGCTCGACAAGCTGACCGCACTGGATCTGATGGAGAAAGGGGTGATCCGCGATGGAATGGCGGTCAAGGTAGAAGCAGCCCTGCACGCCGCCGAGACCCTCGGCAAACCGGTCTGTGTCGCCAGCTGGCGCTACCCGGATCAGCTGCTCAAGCTGCTGGCTGGCGGCGCGGTCGGCACTCTGGTCAAGATTGCCGATGGCAATCAGGTCGCTATCTAATCTCCACCGGAACAAGGAACATCCGATGCAACATCTTCTGAAAGACAGTGATCTGAACAAAGCCCAGATCGAGGCGATGATTGCGCTGGGCAAAGCGGTCAAGGCTGACCCGAAGAAGTACAGCCAGGCGCTGGCGGGCAAGAGCGTGGTCACCCTGTTCGAGAAGCCCTCCCTGCGCACCCGGGTCACCTTCGACATCGGCATCGCCAAACTGGGCGGCCACAGCGTCTATCTGGATCAGCAGAACGGCGCGCTGGGCAAGCGGGAGTCGGTAAAGGATTTCGCCAGCAACCTGTCACGCTGGTGTGATGCCATCGTCGCCCGGGTGTTCGATCACCAGACGCTTGTTGAGCTTGCTGAACACGGCTCTGTGCCGGTGGTGAACAGCCTGTGCAACCTCTACCACCCCTGTCAGGGGCTGGCCGACTTTATGACCATTAGCGAACACTACGACGATCTGTCGAAGGTGAAACTCGCCTACCTCGGTGATGGCAACAACGTCAGCCACTCTCTGCTGCTGCTGGGGGCGACCTTGGGCACCGACGTCACCCTGATCTGCCCGAAAGGCCACGGCCCGGATACCCAGATCTTCCTGCAGGCGCAGGCACTGGCGGCCAAGTCGGGGGCGACCATCCACATCAGCGATGACGTGGCGGATATCGAAGGGTTCGACGTGGCCTACACAGATACCTGGGTCTCCATGGGCGACAACACCCCGATGGAGCAGGTCACCGAGCTCTTTATGCCTTATCAGATCAACCAGGCCATGCTCGACCGCACCGGCATCCAGCATGTGCTGCACTGCCAGCCGGCGCACCGGGAGCTGGAGATCACCTCGCAGGTGATGGATGGCCCCGCCTCCCTCATCATGGACGAGGCCGAAAACCGGATGCATATCCAGAACGCCGTGTTGCTGACCCTTCTTGGCGGCAAGTAACGCGGCACTCAACCTGAATCACGACACTTTTATTGAATCATCATCGAATCATCACGGAGAGAAGTAACATGAGCGGAATCAACAAGATCGTACTGGCTTACTCGGGTGGACTGGATACCTCGGCCATCATTCCCTGGCTGAAAGAGCACTATGACGCCGAAATCATCGCCTTCGTGGCCGACGTCGGTCAGGAGCGCGACGATCTGGAAGGGATCGAGCAGAAGGCCATCGCCTCCGGCGCCACCAAGTGCATCATCAAGGATCTGCGGGAAGAGTTCGTCAAAGAGTACGTCTACCCGACCCTGAAGACTGGCGCCGTCTATGAGGGCACCTATCTGCTGGGCACCTCCATGGCCCGTCCGGTGATCGCCAAAGCGATGGTCGAGGCCGCGCTGGCGGAAGGGGCCGATGCCATCTCCCACGGCTGCACCGGCAAGGGTAACGATCAGGTGCGTTTCGAAGGCGCGGTCGCCGCGCTGGCGCCCCAGCTGAAAGTGATCGCCCCGTGGCGGATCTGGGATATGCGCTCCCGGGAAGATCTGCTCTCCTACCTGGAAACCCGCAACATCCCCTGCAAGGCGACCCTGAAGAAGATCTATAGCCGCGATGCCAACGCCTGGCACATCTCCACCGAGGGTGGCGAGCTGGAGAGCACCTGGAACGAGCCGTCCGAAGCGGTCTGGCAGTGGACCGTACCAGCCGAACAGGCACCGGATCAGCCGGAGTACGTCAAGCTGACCGTGGCGCAGGGTGAAGTGGTGGCCGTTGACGACCAGCCGCTCAGCCCGCACCAGATCCTGATGACCCTGAACGAGCGTGCCGGCAAGCACGGCGTGGGCCGCATCGACATCACCGAAAACCGGATGGTGGGCATGAAGTCCCGTGGCTGCTATGAAACTCCGGGCGGTACCGTGATGGTCGCCGCGCTGCGCGCCGTGGAAGAGCTGGTACTGGATCGCCCGACCCGCGCCTGGCGGGAGAAGCTGGGTGCCGAGTTCTCCCATCTGGTCTATGACGGTCGCTGGTTCACCCCGCTGTGCAAGGCGATCCTCGCCTCTGCCAACGCCATCGCCGAAGATCTCGACGGTGAAGTGGTGCTGAAGATGTACAAGGGTCAGGTCACTGCGGTGCAGAAGAAGTCGCCGAACAGCCTCTACTCCGAAGACTTCGCCACCTTCGGCGCCGACGAAGTGTATGACCAGAGCCATGCCGAAGGCTTTATCCGTCTCTACACCCTGGCCAGCCGGATCCGCGCCATGAAGGAGCAGCATCAGGCCATCGGTGGTGATCACACTCACGGTTAAGCCACTGGAGTTAATCCGCTGGTACCGAAGAGGGGGCATTGCCCCCTCTTGTATCAATGGGGTGTGAGCAAAGCGGCAGCGCCCCGGCCGCTTCTGTGAGATAACAGGTTCGCAGAAAAACAGGGCACGATTTCAAGCTCGGTGGCCAGGGCGCCGCCGACAACGCATTCAAGGAGAGCAGTATGGCACTTTGGGGTGGACGCTTCAGTCAGGGGGCCGATAGCCGGTTCAAGCAGTTCAACGATTCGCTGCGGTTCGATTACCGCTTGGCGGAGCAGGATATTCAGGGCTCCATGGCTTGGGCCAAAGCGCTGGTCAAGGTGGGCGTGTTGACCGAGGGTGAACAGGCCAAGTTGCAGCAGGCGATGGAGGTGCTGCTCGCCTCGGTGCAGCAGGATCCCCAGCAGATCCTCAGCTCGGATGCCGAAGATATCCACTCCTGGGTCGAGAGCCAACTGATTGCCGCCGTCGGCGATCTTGGCAAGAAGCTGCACACCGGCCGCTCGCGCAACGATCAGGTCGCCACCGACCTGAAACTCTGGTGCAAGGCGCAGGGCGAGCTGCTGCTCGGCTCCATCACCGCCCTGCAACAGGGGCTGGTCGATTCGGCGCGTGCCAATCAGGCTGCAGTGCTGCCCGGTTACACCCACCTGCAGCGGGCCCAGCCGGTCACCTACGCCCACTGGGCACTGGCCTATGTGGAGATGCTGGAGCGGGATTATTCCCGGCTGCAGGATGCCCTCAAGCGCCTCGACACCAGCCCCCTCGGCTGCGGCGCGCTGGCGGGTACTGCCTACGCCATCGACCGCGAAGCCTTGGCGCTCGACATGGGCTTTGCCGGTGCCACCCGCAACAGTCTGGATTCGGTCTCCGATCGGGATCACGTGGTAGAGCTGATGCACGTGGCGTCCCTCTCCATGACCCACCTGTCGCGCTTTGCCGAAGACCTTATCTTCTACAACACCGGCGAGGCGGGCTTTGTCGAGCTCTCCGATGCCGTCACCTCCGGCTCCTCCCTGATGCCGCAGAAGAAGAACCCAGATGCGCTGGAGCTTATTCGCGGCAAGACCGGTCGGGTAGTCGGCGCCCAGATGGGCATGCTGATGAGCCTCAAGGCGCTGCCGCTGGCCTACAACAAGGACATGCAGGAAGACAAGGAGGGGCTGTTCGATGCCCTCGATACCTGGCACGACTGCCTCGATATGGCGGCGCTGGTGCTGATCGATCTGAAGGTCAACAGCGAGCGCACCATGGCGGCGGCGCAGGGCGGCTATGCCAACGCTACCGAGCTGGCGGACTATCTGGTGGCCAAAGGGATTCCATTCCGTGAAGCGCACCATATCGTCGGTGAAACCGTGGTCTTTGCCATCAGCGTGGGCCGCCCGCTGGAGGAGCTCTCTATCGGCGAATTCCAGCGCTTCAGCCCGGTGATCGAGTTCGACGTCTACCCCAATCTGGAACTGGAAGCGACCCTGGCCAAGCGGGTCGCCAAAGGCGGTGTTGCCCGCGAGCAGGTAGCAGCGGCCCTTACCGCCGCAGAGCAGTGGCTGGCCAAACGGGTGGGTT
>NZ_JBODRQ010000197.1:0-4452 GCF_050633025.1 Aeromonas sp. | reverse complement strand
AGCCGGCCGACAAGCTGTTCCCCCGCTTCGACTCCGCCGCCATGTCCATCGGCGCACTGGGCCCTGAGGCCCACGAGGCGCTGGCTGTTGCCATGAACCGCCTCGGTGGTCAGAGCAACTCCGGCGAAGGCGGCGAGGATCCCAAGCGCTTCGGTACCGAGAGGAACTCCCGCATCAAGCAGGTGGCGTCCGGTCGCTTTGGCGTCACCCCCCACTATCTGATGAACGCCGATGTGGTGCAGATCAAGGTGGCTCAGGGCGCCAAGCCCGGTGAAGGCGGCCAGCTGCCCGGTGACAAGGTCACCGCCCAGATCGCCAAGCTGCGTTATTCCGTGCCAGGCGTGACCCTGATCTCGCCGCCGCCGCACCACGACATCTACTCCATCGAGGATCTGGCCCAGCTCATCTTCGACATCAAGCAGATCAACCCGAGCTGTCTGGTGTCGGTGAAACTGGTCTCCGAGCCCGGCGTGGGCACCATCGCCTGCGGCGTGGCCAAGGCCTATGCCGACTTCATCACCATCTCAGGTTATGACGGCGGCACTGGCGCGAGCCCCCTCACCTCGGTCAAATATGCCGGCTCCCCGTGGGAGCTGGGTCTGGCTGAAACCCAGCAGGCGCTGGTCGCCAACGGCCTGCGCCACAAGGTGCGGCTGCAGGTGGATGGCGGCCTCAAGACCGGTCTGGACATCATCAAAGCGGCCATCCTCGGCGCCGAGAGCTTCGGTTTTGGCACCGGCCCCATGGTGGCGCTCGGTTGCAAATACCTGCGTATTTGCCACCTGAACAACTGCGCCACTGGCGTTGCCACTCAGGATGAGAAGTTGCGTCGCGAGCACTTCACCGGCCTGCCGGAGATGGTGATGAACTACTTCAAGTTCATCGCCGAGGAGACCCGCGAGCTGATGGCCCAGCTCGGCGTCACCCAGCTGACCGACCTCATCGGCCGCACCGATCTGCTGGAGGCCCTGCCCGGCCTCACCGCCCGTCAGGCCAAGCTGGATCTCTCTGGCATTCTGGCCCGTCCGGTAGCACCCGCAGGCTCCAGCCTGTTCAGCCAGCAGCACAACCCCACCTTCGACAAGGGGCCACTGAACCTGAAAATGGTGGAAGATCTGCTGGAGGCGGTGGAAACCTCAAGCGGCGGCGAGTTCCGCTACGACATCCGCAACACCGACCGCTCGGTGGGTGCGCGCCTCTCGGGCGAGATCGTCAAACGTCACGGCAACCAGGGGATGGCGGCGGATCCGGTCAAGGTGCACTTCAACGGCACCGCAGGCCAGAGCTTCGGCGTCTGGAACGCGGGTGGCCTTGAGATGATCCTCACCGGTGATGCCAACGACTATGTGGGCAAGGGGATGACCGGCGGCAAGCTGGTGATCAAGCCCCATGTCGGCGTGGCGTTCAAATCCCATGAAGCGGCCATCATCGGCAACACCTGCCTCTACGGCGCCACCGGCGGCAAACTCTACGCCGCAGGCACTGCTGGCGAGCGTTTCGCGGTGCGCAACTCCGGCGCCCTGGCGGTGGTCGAGGGGATTGGCGACAACGGTTGTGAATATATGACCGGCGGCATCGTCACCGTACTCGGTCAGACCGGCGTCAACTTTGCGGCGGGCATGACCGGTGGCTTTGCCTACGTGCTCGACGAGTGCGGCAACTTCGCCAAGCGCACCAACCCCGAGCTGGTGGAACTGCTGGACGTGGCGGATCTCGCCATCCATCAGGAGCACCTGCGCGGCATCATCACGGCGCACCTCAATGAGACCGGCAGCTCGCGCGCCGAGGAGATCCTGGCCAACTTCGACTCCTATGTGCCCAAGTTCAGGCTGATCAAACCCAAGTCCAGCGACGTGAAATCGCTGCTGGGTCACACCAGTCGTTCCAGTGCAGAACTCAGAATCCAGGCGCAATAAGGAGGGAACCCTATGAGCCAGAACGTATTTCAGTTTATCGATGTCCAGCGGGTCGACCCGCCCAAGAAGCCGCTCAAGATCCGCAAAATCCAGTTTGTGGAGATCTACGAGTCCTTCAATCAGCCGCAGGTACAGATGCAGGCGGATCGCTGCCTCGAGTGCGGCAACCCCTACTGCGAGTGGAAGTGTCCGGTCCACAACTACATCCCCAACTGGCTGAAGCTGGCCAAAGAGGGACGCATTCTGGAGGCGGTGGAGCTCTCCCACCAGACCAACAGCCTGCCGGAAGTGTGTGGCCGGGTCTGCCCGCAGGATCGCCTCTGCGAGGGCTCCTGCACCCTCAACGATCGCTTCGGCGCGGTGACCATCGGCAACATCGAAAAATACATCACCGACAAGGCGTTCGAGATGGGCTGGAAGCCCGATCTCTCGAACGTGGTCAAGACCGGCAAGCGGGTCGCCGTCATCGGCGCCGGCCCGGCGGGTCTTGCCTGCGCCGACGTGCTGGCACGCAATGGCGTCACCCCGGTGGTGTTTGACAAGTATCCGGAGATCGGTGGCCTGCTCACCTTCGGCATCCCCTCCTTCAAGCTGGAAAAAGAGGTGATGCAGCGTCGCCGCGAGATCTTCCAGGGGATGGGCGTGGAGTTTCGTCTCGAGACCGAAGTGGGCAAGGACATCACCTTCGCCGACCTGCTCGGCGAGTTCGATGCGGTCTTCCTCGGGGTCGGCACCTACAAGTACATGAAGGGCGGCTTTGCCAACGAGGAGGCGCCGGGCGTCTATGATGCCCTGCCCTACCTCATCGCCAACGCCAACCGGTTGCTGGGCTTTGAGAAGGCGCAAGCGGACTATATCGACTTCGCTGGCAAGCAGGTGGTGGTGCTGGGCGGTGGCGATACCGCCATGGACTGCGTGCGTACCGCCATCCGTCAGGGGGCTGACAAGGTGATCTGCGCCTATCGCCGCGACGAGGAGAACATGCCGGGCTCCAAGCGGGAGGTGAAAAACGCCCGCGAGGAGGGAGTCGAGTTCATGTTCAACCTGCAACCGGTGGCGGTCGAGCTGGATGCCCATGGCCGCACCGTCGGCATCAAGGTGGTGAGCACCGAGCTGGGTGAACCCGATGCCAATGGCCGCCGCAATCCGGTGGTCATCGAAGGCTCAGAGCAGGTGCTGGCCGCCGATGCGGTGGTGATGGCGTTTGGCTTCCAGCCCAACCCCCAACCCTGGATGGCGGAGTTCGGCATCGAGCTCGACAACCGGGATCGCATCAAGGCCCGCGAGCAGGCGGAATATGCCTTCCAGACCAGCAACCCCAAGGTGTTCGCCGGTGGCGATGCGGTACGCGGATCCGATCTGGTGGTCACCGCCATCTACGAAGGGCGCAAGGCATCCGAAGGGATCATGGACTATCTGGCAGTCTGATCCGACCGGCCAAGACCGTGATGCACTTTCACTATCAGCCCCGCCAATGCGGGGCTGATTTTTTGCAGCTCCCCCCTACAAACGCACCACCAGCCACTCCCCCTTGCCGACCGGCACCAGCGAGGTGGCAAAGGCCGGATCCTGCCCGACCTCGTTCATCCACTCCACCATCTCGCTGCGATGGGAGGTGGCGTTATCGACCACCAACAAGCCACGAGGCGCCAGCAGGCGGCGGATCTGCGGCCACCATGCCCGGTAGTGCTGACGATCCGAATCGAGGAAGATGAGTTGATAACCGCCTTGCGGCAAGGTCGGTAACAGCTCACCCGCATCCCCTGCCAGCAAGGTTACCCAGGGGGCCAGCCCTGCCCTCTGAAAGTTGCCATGGGCCAGCACGCGCTTATCCTCATCCAGCTCAATGGTGGTCACGTGCCCCTCCAACCGACGCACAGCTTCTGCCAGCCAGAGTGTGGAGTAACCATTGGAGGTGCCAATCTCCAGCACAGCCTGCGCCCCACGGGTCTGCACCAATACTGACAGCAACTCCCCCGTGTCGCGGGTGATATTGAGCAACTTGCGGTGGCGAGCCTGCTGCATGCTGTCATTGCGCTCGCCAAGCTGCTCCAGCTGGCGTTTTAATTGTTCCAGTTGAGTTATGGTGATTTCTGGTGTACGGAGGGATAGAAGGGGTGGCGTATCCTGCTGATTGATTCCAGCAAGAATCTCAATCAACAGAGGTGATACGCCATGGCCAATTCTACCCTCAGGGCCTTGCCACAACCAGAAGATAAGCCAACTGATCTGCTCACAGACCTGCTGCGTGCAGGAGCCAGAGACCTGATTGCCCAAGCTGTGGAGGCTGAGCTCCAGGCTCTGCTCGAGCTCCACGCTCAGCGCAAGCTCCACGATGGCCGCCAAGCGGTGGTGTGCCACGGATTCTTGCCTGAACGCACTATCCAGACGGGGATCGGGGATGTCGAGATCAAAGTGCCCAAGGTGCGCGACAGAAGCGGCTCAGGGATCTGCTTCAACAGTTCGCTGCTGCCGCCCTACCTCAAGCGTTCCAGCAGCATAGAGGCGCTGCTGCCCTGGCTGTATCTGCGGGGGA
>NZ_JBODRQ010000196.1:0-4498 GCF_050633025.1 Aeromonas sp. | reverse complement strand
CCGACGATATGCCAGGGGGCATTGTTCTTGGCCAGATCGCGCTCGAGGTGCCACACCTCTTTGATGTCTTCTTCGACCTGCTCCTGACGGTCCATGTAGCGGCCGCTGAAGCGTACGCTCACCTGAGCCCAGTCACTGCCGTAGTCGGCGCGTACCAGCTGGGTATCGACGTACATCACTTCGGTGTGCTGGTCGCCAGTCAGTTCGGCGCGCTCGGCTTTGAGCTGTTCAAACAGCTCGGGGCTGACGTACTCGCGCACCTTTTCCAGATCGTTCTTGTTCCACGCCTCTTGCAGGGTGCGATAGTGATCGCGGGCACCGGCCAGGAAGCTGTTCATGTCAAAGCCCGGCGGCAGGCGGAACGGCACGTCGCTGTCGGCAAAGCCGGTGGCTTGCGGTGCGCTGTTGCTCTGCTCAAACTGCTGCGGAGCAGCGGATTGCGGTGGCTGATAGCCCGCATAGGCCGCCTGTTGTGGCTGTGGCGTCGCGACCTTGCCCTTGCGCAGGGTACGGATCAGGAACACGGCACCCAGCGCCAGCAGGGCGATCAGCAGGAAGTCCATTCCTTGCAGACCTTCAAAGGCACCACTGCCCAGCAGGTAGGCAAACAGGCCGCCAGCCAGCAGGCCACCCAGCAGGCCACCCATCATGCCGCTCTTTTTCGGCGGAGTCTGGGCATTCAGTGTCGGATTCTTGTTGTCGACCGGTTTGGCCGCAGGCTGGGCCGGCGCAGTTTTGTAACTTTTACCAAAGGATTTGCCGCCGCCAAATTTCTTGGCTTCGGCGTGAGGTGCCCCCAGGCCAATGGCCAGGATCACGGCAAACAGGGTCAGCATCTTTTTCATTTTGACTCTTTTCACTCTCGTCTGTGGGTGGGGCATGCTCCGCTTTGGCAAGCTCAGCAGGGTGCATCGCAGGCTGCCTGTCCCTAATTGTGTCGCAGCTTGTATTCATCAATATCACCTCTGGCATGAATTATTCATGAACGAGGTTGCCGCGATGCGGCGTCAAACAAGAGGAGTAAACCGGATGAAAAGCAGAAGATTGAGTCGCAAGGAGCGCAAAATGCGAAGCAAAATCAAAATGGTCAAGGTAGAGCAGACTCTGGTTTGGCCCTTTATGGTGGTATGAACCGCCAGATAGGGCTCGCCGTAGTTGGCTTTCTTTTGTAAAATTCACGTCCCCTTCCCGCTGCGGTTTTTATGTGTATGGCAGAGCAAGTGACGGCGAAAAAAGACGCCAAGACACAACAGCTGAAAGTTCCTCCCCACTCTTTTGAGGCCGAACAGTCCGTACTGGGCGGCCTGATGCTGGATAACGATGCCTGGGATCGGGTTGCCGAACGGGTTATCGATCAGGATTTCTACAGCCGTCCGCACCGGTTGATCTTCCAGGCCATGACCCGCCTCTCCAACGCGGGCAACCCCATCGACCTCATCACCCTGCAGGAGGAGCTGGAACGCTCCGAACAGCTGGAAGAGGCGGGTGGCTTCGCCTATCTGGTGGAGATCGCCAAGAACACCCCGAGTGCCGCCAACATCAACGCTTACGCGGAAATCGTGCGTGAGCGGGCGGTGGTGCGGGAGATGATCTCGGTCGCCAACGAGATAGTCGAAGCGGGTTACGAGCCACAGGGCCGTACCTCAGGCGATCTGCTGGATCTTGCCGAGAGCAAGGTATTCAAGATTGCCGAGCAGCGCACCAGCGCCAACGAGGGGCCCCAGCCCCTGAAGCTCATCCTCGAGCAGACCGTCGACAAGATTGAAGAGCTGTTCAAGACCCCCCACAACGGGGTGACCGGGGTATCGAGCGGTTACAACGATCTCGACAAGATGACCGCCGGTTTGCAGCGTTCGGACTTGATCATCGTGGCGGCTCGTCCCTCCATGGGCAAGACCACCTTTGCCATGAACCTCTGTGAGCATGCGGCCCTCACCGCCGACAAGCCGGTGCTTATCTTCTCGCTGGAGATGCCCTCCGAGCAGATCATCATGCGTATGCTCGCCTCGGTCGGTCGCATCGATCAGACCAAGGTGCGTACCGGTCAGCTCGACGACGAGGATTGGGCCCGTCTCTCCTCCACCATGGGATTGCTGCTGGAGAAGGGCAAGATGTATATCGATGACGCCTCCGGCCTCACCCCGACCGATGTGCGCTCCCGTGCCCGTCGGGTGGCACGCGAGCACGGTGGCCTATCCATGATCATGGTGGACTACCTGCAGCTGATGCGGGTGCCGGCGCTCTCTGACAACCGTACCCTGGAGATCGGCGAGATCTCCCGCTCCCTCAAGGCCTTGGCGAAAGAGCTGCAGTGCCCTGTGGTGGCGCTCTCCCAGCTGAACCGAAGCCTGGAACAGCGGGCCGACAAGCGCCCGGTCAACTCGGACCTTCGTGAATCGGGCTCTATCGAGCAGGATGCGGACTTGATCATGTTTATCTATCGTGATGAGGTTTATCACGATGACAGCCCTGACAAGGGGATTGCCGAGATCATTATCGGCAAACAGCGTAACGGCCCTATCGGCCGTGTGCGCCTCACCTTCCAGGGTCAGTTCTCGCGGTTCGACAACTATGCCGGCCCTGCGTTTGACGATGATTATTGATAAGTAATGGATAAGGCCGTCCGGATAGTGATTGCCAAAAGTGCCCTGAAAGATGCCGGATATCTCCGGCAAGCAGCGTAACGGTGCCAATGTTGGCCCGGTGTGCCTCACCTTCCTGGGCAGTTCTCGCGGTTCGACAACTACGCCAGTCTGGCGTTTGACGACGATTATTGATGTAAACCCAAGGTGATGGCGGTTTCGTCATTACCACGACTGCCCTGATCGATAGCCAGTCATTGGCTGCTGCTCAGGGCCTGTTTTCCCGGTTCGACAATTATGCCGGTCCGGCCTTCGACGACGATAAGTGAGTGGCGGTCTTCTGCCCGATGAGGGGGAGACCATTTGTGCCCTCGTAAGGGAAAACCATGAAAGCGGCTACTGCCCAAATCAACACTGCGGCCTTGCGCCACAACCTCGCCGTGGTCAAGCGCCACGCTCCCGCTTGCAAGATCATCGCTGTGGTCAAGGCCAACGCCTATGGCCACGGACTGCTGCCGGTCGCCCGCACCCTGGTGGATGCGGATGCCTATGCGGTGGCCCGCATCGAAGAGGCGCTGATGCTGCGCTCCTGCGCCGTGGTCAAGCCCATAGTACTGCTAGAGGGATTCTTCTCTGCCGACGACCTGCCGGTGCTGGCGGCCAACAACCTGCAGACGGCGGTTCACACCTGGGAGCAGCTCGAAGCGCTGGAGCAGGCCGAGCTGCCAGCCCCCGTGGTGGCCTGGCTCAAGCTCGACACCGGCATGCACCGGCTCGGGGTGCGCAGCGATGAGATGCCTGCCTTTATCGAACGACTCGGCAAGTGCAAGAACGTGGTGCAGCCGTTCAACATCATGACCCACTTCAGCCGCTCCGATGAGCTGGAGCAGCCCACCACCCGCGAGCAGATTGACCTCTTCAGTCGCCTGACCGCCCCGCTGGCGGGCGAGCGGGCCATGGCCAACTCGGCGGGCATTCTGGCCTGGCCGGACTCCCACTGCGACTGGGTGCGCCCCGGTGTCATCCTCTATGGCGTGTCGCCATTCCCCAACACGGTGGCGGCCGATTACGACCTGCAGCCGGTGATGACCTTGAAGACCCAGCTGATTGCGGTACGGGATCACAAGGCGGGCGAGCCGGTGGGCTACGGCGCCAACTGGGTGTCGGATCGCGATACTCGCCTTGGCGTGATCGCCATCGGCTACGGTGACGGCTATCCGCGCATGGCGCCCAACGGCACATCCGTACTGGTCAACGGTCGCATCGTGCCGCTGGTGGGGCGTGTCTCCATGGATATGAGCACCGTCGATCTGGGGCCGGGCGCGACCGACAAGCCCGGCGACGAGGCGGTGCTGTGGGGCGAGGGGCTGCCAGTGGAGCGGGTGGCCGACGAGATTGGCACCATCCCCTACGAGCTCATCACCAAGCTCACCTCCCGCGTCTTTATGGAATACGTCTGATGTGGCAGCAGTGCCTGCTGACTCTTAAGCCCCGTTCGCGGGGCTTTCATCTGGTGACGGACGAGCTGGTGGCCAAGCTGCCGATGCTGGCGGATTACCGGATTGGCATGGCACATCTGCTGCTGCAACACACCTCCGCCTCTCTCACCCTCAACGAAAACTGCGATCCGAGTGTGCGCAGCGATATGGAGGCTCATCTCCACCGGTTGGCGCCGGAAGATGCCCCCTACTATCGCCACACCTATGAGGGGGCGGATGACATGCCCGCCCACATCAAATCCTCCCTGCTCGGGGTGAGCCTGCAACTGCCGATCCGCGATGGTCAGCTGGCGCTCGGCACCTGGCAGGGGATCTGGCTCGGTGAGCATCGCGTCGATGGCGGTGCCCGCAAGGTGCTGGTAACCCTGCAGGGTGAGTAGTCAGGCTGCAACCAGCTGAAAGATGACGATAAAAAAG
>NZ_JBODRQ010000195.1:0-4510 GCF_050633025.1 Aeromonas sp. | reverse complement strand
AGCGATATAGCCAGATTCGACATAAACGTTGTTTCGGTCACTTCGATAATAATTGTGCTGCAGGGCAACTGATGCTCTTGGACAATCTCGACCATTTTTTCGACCAATTTATCGGTCGTCAGCAGGGTGACCGGCATATTAATGGAGCAACTTAGCGGCGAGGGCAGGTTAGTCAGGCTATTCAGGCCACGGCAGGTGGCATGTAAAAACGCATAGAAAAAGTCCAGTGCCAGTTGCCCCTGTTCCAGATGATGGACAAAGCAGATGGGTGGCAGCACCCCGTGTTCCGGGTGATGCCAGCGAACCAGTGCCTCGAAGCCATAGAGCTTGGCATCCATCATGGCGACCTTGGGTTGCAGAAAGGGAACCAACAGTCGCTCTTCCAGCGCCTGCTGTACATCCTCGGCGGTAAAGCTGAGTTGCATCCAGTTGTTGTTTTTGCGGTGCTTCATGGGGTCGCAATGTTGCAGCATATTGTGCAGATCCTGCTGCCTGATCGGTTTGGCCAGCACGCCGATCACCTCCAGCGTACCGGCATCGGCGATGGAGTGGATCACGTCCAGTACATCCCGTTCGACGGCGCTCATGACGGCGATAAACATCTGATAGTGAGTGGTTTTTTCCAGCTGGCTAATGAGTTCAACCCCATCCATGCCGGGCATGTTGAGGTCGGTGAGCAGCAGGTCTACGTGGTCGATCTGCTGTAATTTATTCAATGCATCCTGGCCATCGCTGGCGAGATGGATCTGGCCAAAGCCCAGATCTTGCAGCAGGCAGGTCACCTCATACTGCTGGGTTCGGGAGTCATCGACCACCAGGGCGCTGCGGCCCTGCCATTGTTCTAGGGACATGGTGGTTCCTCTCAATCGGGACGGCCAAGCGTCTGGGTTATCTGGGCAAGGGACATCACTTCATCGATCCCGCCGTGGGCGATTGCCTCTTTGGGCATGCCAAAGACCACGCAACTCGCCTCATCCTGTGCGATGGTGCGAGCTCCGGTGTCATGTAATTCGCGCATACCGCGGGCGCCATCATCCCCCATGCCGGTCATGATGACGCCAAGGGCGTTATGACCGGCACTGACCGCCACCGAGCGAAACAGTACATCGACCGAGGGACAGTGACGAGAGACGGGAGGACCCTCTTTCACCTCAGCCAGATATTGGGTGCCGCTGCGCTGGATCAGCAGATGTTTGCCACCGGGTGCGATCAGCGCCATCCCGGGCAGCAGGCGATCGCCGGTGGCCGCCTCTTTGACTTCGATCTTCGAAAGGCCGTTCAAGCGCTCCGCAAACGAGGCAGTAAAGCGCCCTGGCATATGCTGCACGATGGCGAGCCCCGGGCAGGTGACCGGCAGTCTGGTCAGCAGATACTCAAGGGCCTGGGTGCCGCCGGTGGAGGTGCCAAGGGCGATGATCCGGTCGGTAGTGCGAAATTCGACCCGCTCCGGCGGGGGCGAGAGCATGGCATCGGCGGTGCGCTTGGGAGGGGGAGTAAAGCAGGGCTGCTGGTGGTCTGGCAGCAGGTTGCGCAACTTGGCGTTGACCGCCATGCGGATCACCTGGATCAACTCGTTGGCCGATTGCTGCAGGAAGCTTTTGATGCCGACTGCGGGCTTGGTGATGATGGAGATGGCTCCGGCAGCCATGGCATCCAGGGTAATGGTGGCGCCCTCTTCAGTCAGTGAAGAGCAGATGATGACCGGCGTCGGGCGCTCGCTCATGATCTTGCGCAGAAAGGTGAGACCATCCATGCGGGGCATCTCGATATCGAGAATGATCACATCCGGCCAGCTCTTTTTCATCTGCTGCATGGCGAAGATGGGATCGAATGCCGCTCCCATCACATCGATATCGGCGGCCTTGCCCAGCATCTGGGTCAGCACTTCCCGCACCAGCGCCGAGTCGTCAACGATCAATACCCGTATGGTCATGTTTCATCCTTGAAAAGCTGAGGTTGGTAGCGATAGCGTGAAGGGGCCTCCTGCACCAGTGGCAGATCCTGCTGGCGAATGATCTCCGAATGGCCGACCAGCAGATAACCACCGGGTTTGAGCAGCTCACACAATTGGGAGAGCACCTGACCTTTGCTCTCTTCGTTGAAGTAGATCAGTACATTGCGCAGGAAGATGACGTCGAACTCCCGCTCGATAAAGTTGCCGCAGTTGAGCAGGTTGAGGTTGGAGAACGACACTTTTCTCGCCAGCTCGGGCCTCACTCGCACCTTGCCAGCATATTCGTCGTGACCGCGCTGGAAATAGCGCATCCAGAGGTGGGGCGGGACATGCTGGGCCCGCTCCACGGCATAGATGGCTCGCTGGGCAAAGGGGATCACCCGGGTGTTGATGTCGGTGCCGTAGATCCGCCAGCGCTCGTTGATGCCGAGCTGTTCGGCCAGCACCATGGCGGCGGAGTAGGCCTCCTCACCGGTCGAGCAGGCGGCAGACCAGACTCGCAGTGGTTGATGGCGGCTAGCGTGCAGTTGTTCGGCATGGTGTTTTAGCCAGCTGAAGTGCTGTGCCTCGCGGAAAAAATAGGTTTCGTTGGTTGAAAGCAGATTGATGGCGAGCTGTCGCTCCTGCACATTCTGTGGCTGGTTGATCCGTTCCCAGTAGCCGTAGTAGCTGGTGAGATTGAGCGCCCGCAGCCGCTTGGCGAGGCGGGATTGCACCAGCGCCCGCTTGCAGGGGGCGAGATCGATGCCGGCGGCGGTGAAGATAAAGCGCCGGAACAGTTCGAACTCTCTTTGGGTGAGCACCGGCCCTTGATCCGGGGTGGTGAGGGATGCCGCCACTAATAGCCCCCTTGCTCGCTATTGAATAGCTGGCTGGTGGTGGCCTCGGCCATGGCGCTCAGCTCGGCGATGGAGAGGGCCTTGTGCATGTCGAGCAGAATGGCGAACTGCTGGGCGATGGTGACTACCCCCTGGATGAAGTCGCCGCGAATATGGGCACCAAAGGTCGGGGCCGGCTCTATGGTGTCGGTGGCAATCTCCAGCACCTCGCAGACGGAGTCGAGCAGCATGCCGATCTCCTGCTCTTCGCCATTGCTGTTGGGCAGCGAAAGGATCGCGACACAGGTGGTGGGCTGGATCGGGGTCTGCCCCCGGCCAAAGCGGATTGAGAGGTCGATGACCGGCACCACGGCGCCCCGCAGGTTGATGATCCCTCTGACAAAGCGCGGCATCATGGGCACCGGCGTCATCCCCTCGAACTCGATGATCTCGCGGATGCAGCCGATATCGACCCCATAGAGCTCCCCTCCGAGCATGAAGGTCACGCAGTGGAAGTGAGAGGTGACAGTATCAGGGGCATGTGTTGTGCGCATTGGGCTGCTCCTAATAGTTGCTGAACTTGCCATCGTCCACTTCCCGCTCCAGATCGTCGTCATGGTGCAGGTGCTGGCTCAGCGCGCTCTTTTTCGGAATGACCGGTCTGGCACTGTAACCGGCAGCATGAAACTGGGTGGGCTGACGGCTGTTGCCGCCGCGCAGGGTGAACTGCTGCATCAGCTCCTGCAGCTGCAAAGCGGTGGAGCTCAGCTCTTCCGAGGTTGAACTGAGCTCCTCGGCGGAGGCGGCAGAGGCCTGCATGCCATCACTGATCTGGGTCACCGCAATATTGATCTGGGAGACGCTGGCCCGCTGCTCACGGGACGCCGAAGCGATCTCCTGCACCAGAGTGGCAGTCTGATCGATCCCCGGCAGCATCTCCCGCAGCAGGGTGCCAGCCTGTTCGGCGACGCTGACCGAACGACCCGCCAGCTCGCCAATCTCCTTGGCGGCATTTTGCGAGCGCTCCGCCAGTTTGCGTACCTCGGCCGCCACGGTGGCAAAGCCCTTGCCGTGTTCGCCAGCACGCGCCGCTTCAATGGCGGCGTTGATGGCCAGCAGATCGGTCTTGTTGGCGATGTCGTTGATGATGGTGATGCGCGAGGCGATCTCCTTCATGGCGTGAACCATCTCGCCCACCGCCTTGCCGCTTTCGGTGGCACTGCTGGCCGCCTTGGTGGAGATATTCTCGGTGACCTTGGCATTGTCGGCGTTCTGGCTGACGGTGGCCGCCATCTCCTCGACGGAGGCGCTGGTCTGCTCAACGCTGGAGGCCAGTTCGGAGGAGTTTTGCGACAGCGAGTTGGCGGTGGCGGCGACCTGTTCAGAGGCCGAGCCGATGGCCTCTGACATGGCACCTACCTCGTTGAGAATATCGGAGAGGCGGTGAGTCATGCTCTTGATGGCAAAGAGCAGGCTGCTGGTGTCATCGCTGCGCAACTTGACCAGAGTCGAGAGGTCCCCGGCGGCGACGCGGGAAACCACCTGTACGGTATAGGAGGGATCGCCACCCAACTGGCGCAAGATGCTGCGGGTGACCAGCATGGCCAGGATGAGACAGATAACAAAGGCTGTGCTGGAGATCACGAGGAGAATTTGCAGATTTTCCTGATAGATATTTTGGCTTTCATCGAGCGAGCTCTTGGCAAGCGAGGTGTTGACATCGATCAGATCCCGCAGA
>NZ_JBODRQ010000194.1:0-4529 GCF_050633025.1 Aeromonas sp. | reverse complement strand
GTGTAACCCACCACCAAGAATGAAAAACCGGGAGCTGGTGGAAACAAGTGGGAGATGGCGGGACAAACTCAGGAATGGCGGGGCTTGTGGCGTGATGCGGTTAAACCAAGCCGTTTAACCGCAAAATGAAAAGTTGGTACGCTCAGCCGATTGGGATGCGCTGAAAATGAAAAACAGGCTGGGCGCCTGTTTTTTCTCTTTTGTGACAGCCAGTGGTTTAAATCCGGGTTTAAGAGCTGCGCAAGCGAGACATTCTCACTTGTGAGAGTGTCTCGCTAAAAGAAATCGTGCCCGGCCCAGACTACCTTGCCGATCACGGCCAGGTTCTCCAGTTGGTTGGCTGGAACTACCTGCAGGGGGTAATCATCGCGGTTGTCGCTGATGATAGTGATCCCGCCATCGAAGTTTTTCTGCAGGCGCTTGGCGTAGAGCTCTTCTCCCAGGCGCAACACGAAGATGGATCCGTCTTCGATCTGATTCTTGCTGATATCGACCAGGATAGAGTCACCAGAGTGGATGGTGGGCTCCATGCTGTCGCCTTTGGCGAAGACCACCACCAGGTTATCCGGGTTTAACTTGCGAAACGTGAGCCACTTGCGGCGGAAGGCCAGCTTGCGTTTAACCTCATGATCATCATTAAACGCACCATGGCCGGTACTGACGGTGACATGGTAGCCATCGATCAGCGCGTACTCTTCATCAAACTCCTCACGTTGCACCATCTGCTCGGCCGTTCCATCCGGGTGTTTCGGGCCCTGACCGGTGGCCAGCCACTCCAGATTCACATTGAACGTCCGCGCGATGCGCAGCGCCTTGTCGATGGTGGGTAGTGAATTAAACGGGGGGAAGTATTTGCGCATCCCCGACTCACTCATCCCCACCAGTTCGGCAAATGCCTTGTAGCTCAGGCTCCCGCGCAGCTCATCCAGACGGTCACTCAAAGTATCCATTCCCGCCGTCAGAAAAGATACCTCACCGTCTTTTTGTACTGCTTGTGGTTTTTCTTCATAACGCTCTGACATACAAGGAATTCTCGGCTAGTGGCTAATGCTGGTGAGTCGATAGGCAAAAAATTCCGCACAAAAAGACTTGTCAATCTTTTTGGGGTGATCAATCATTCATATGTGACGCATTGCGACATAAAATCATTCTTTTATGAATGATAAAGATACGCGCTGCGACACTTGATGATACCGAAACGGGGTGAGTATGTCAGGGAAAACACCAGAGTGGATCAGGGCTGAGCTCATAAAATGCGGATATTCCCAAGCTGCTTGGGCCCGCGCTAAAGGGTTGCACCCCCGAGCCGTACAGCGTTGCATCAAACACTATGCTCCGGCCAGAGGGATTAGCCCCAAGCGTCGGGAAAGCCGCGCCATCATGGCCCTGCTGTCCGAGTCGCTGGGGATCGATCTGCTGGGAGGTGACCAATGAGCACCTGGTACACCGCCCAAGCGCTGGCCGGATTAGTCGGCATGCCCGCTTACCCCGATGGTGTGCGCAAAAAGGCCGAGCGTGAAGAGTGGCAAAGCCGCAAGCGCGAAAAAGGCAAAGGGGCCGAATACCACATTGGCTCACTGCCGATTGAAACCCGCCGTTACCTGGCAGAACAAGCCGTGGCCGCACAAGGTCATGCGGTGACCGATCATGCAGCGGGTGGCAAGGCCATGGCCAAGTTACTGGCGCGTGAGGTGCCGGTCAAACCGGAAGCAGGCCGCAAATTGCTGACATTGGGGGAGGGGGCTCGCCAGAAGGTCGATGCCAGACTGCTGATCCTGCAGGCCGCCGATATCTTCCTGGCCCCCTATCACGCCTGCCAGCAAGGGGAGGTGGGTCGCCGCGCCTTTATCGAGGCATACCGTGCCCGCACTCTCGCCCTGCCTGTCAGCGTTTATGAAAAGCAAAAGCCATTCAGTCTGATCACCCTGCGCCGCTGGCAAAGTGCGCTGGCGGATGCAGGCCCCGCAGCCCTAGCTGGCAACTATCAGCGGGAGCGCCCATCAACCGTCGAACAGAGCCCGGAGCTGGCCCAGTTTCTCACCGCCTTGGTCACCACCAAGCCCCATCTGGCCAACAAGTGGGGGGCGCTGCACGAACTGGCCAGCCAATACAACGACATGAATCAGCTGGGATGGCAGATCCCCAGCCAATCCTCCTTGCGTCGCTGGATGGTGAAATGGTTGGCAGAGAACAAGGTGGCCTTTACCTACACCACCAACCCGGATGCCTACAACAACAAATACCGCAGCGCGATCGAGGAGATGTACCCCTGGATGGCCCAGCCCAACGACGTCTGGGAGTTCGATAGCACCCCGGTCGATGCCATGCTGGTGGATGGTCGCCACAGCATCATTGCGGTGATCGACGTGTATACCCGTCGCGTTCGTCTGTTGGTGGCCAAGAGCTCATCGAGCGAGGGGATCTGTCTGCTGCTGCGCAAGACCCTGCTGGCCTGGGGCACCCTCAACGATAACGGCGTGATGCGCACTGATAACGGCTCTGATTACGTGAGCCAGCGGGTCATGTCCATCTGCACCCTGCTTGGCATGAACGTCAGCCGCTCCAACGCCTACTCGGGGTGGGAGAAACCCCATATCGAGCGTTTTTTCCGCACCTTGAGCCACGGCCTGATCGAGCTGTTGCCCTCCTATATAGGCCACTGCGTGGCAGACCGTCAGGTGATCGAGGCGCGCAAGAGCTTTGCCCAGCGGCTGGAGGAGAAGCGCAAACCGGATGCACAAAAAGAGATTTACGAGCTGGCCATGACGGCCGCCGAACTGCAAACCCTGCTCGATAACTGGCTCGATGCCCGTTACCACAACCGCAAACACAGTGCCCTCGGGGTCAGCCCCAATGAAAAGTATCAGCTGGCCCGTTATCAGCGCCGCGCCATTCCCGATGAAGCTGCGCTGGATCTGCTGCTCAACCATATCGGCGAGGCGACCGTCTCCAAAGGCTTTATCAAGGCCGGTGGCCTCAAATACAGCGCCCCCGAACTGTTGGAGCACAACTGGAAGAGCCAGCGGGTCAGCGTCTTCCTCGATCCGTGCGATGTGGGCCGCGCCATCTTGTACCGCACCGGCGATTGGAACGAGCGGATCGAGGCCATCAACATCGACCTGCTGGGCAATGGCATCAGTCCCGATGCCTTCCGGGCGGCCAAAAAAGCCGATGCCAAGGCGCTGGCCAGCTTTCGCCGCGAGATGCGCAACCTTGCCAAGACCTTTGGCATCGACCAGCTCCATCAGGATGTGGTGCGCCACTTCGTCGATCAGGCCAAGGGTATTGAAGCGTTCAGTCGGCGCGATCTCACCCTTGATAACCCGGCATTGGCCGCGCTCACCGGGGTCTCAACGCCTGCTGAACCCGCCCGTTTCAATGCGGCAGAACTGGCCGCCATAGAAGCCAGACGAGAAGAGAAAGCGCAGCGGGCGCAAACCAGCGCAGGGCAGGAATCGAGAGCACTCAAGACCGAGTACGAGCAAGCCATCTATCTGGCAGAGCGGGAGCTGGATACCCCGCTGACAGAGCGGGAGAAGGAGTGGCTGACCCGATACCTCTACAGCCACAAGCTGATGGCAAAACGCATTAACCGCCATCTGGATGAAGTTCGGGCTACCTGCCGCACCCAGGCAAAAGGTTAGCGAGTAGCCCGAAAAGGCCCAAAAACAAAGGACAAAACCACTATGAAACACAAGATCGTTGAAGTCAAAAACATGCTCAAGACCGAGCAGTTGCTCGACAACCTGCTCAACCGTTCCAGCATGGTGCCGGGAATCGGTTTGGTGCATGGGTCTACCGGCTTTGGCAAGACCACCGCCGTAGAGTGGCTGTTCAATCAGGATGAGGTGAATGGGGTGTTTGTGCGCTGCTACAAGGCCGATACCCTCACCAGTTTGATGGATGGCATCACCCGCGAGATCGGCTTGGCTCCGCGTCACAGCCTACGCGCCCAGATCGACGGTATTGTCGAGGCCGTGCGGGCGCAGGAGCTGGTGCTGTTTGTTGACGAGGTGGATCACGTGATTGGCAATGCCCGCATCATGGAGACCCTTCGCGATATCTACGATGCCACCGAACAACCCCTGATCCTGGTCGGGATGGAAGAGATTGCCCGCCGCATCAGCCAACGCAAGCAGCTGTTTAATCGCATCTCCCAGTGGATTGAGTTCAAGGCCGCCGACTTGGAAGACGTAGCCCTTTTTGCCAGCGAAATGCTGGAGGTCGATGTGGAGATTGACGAAGCCTTGCTGGATCTCATCCGAAAACGTTCCAACGGCATGGTGCGCACCATTGTCACGGCGTTGGACAAGATCGAGAAAATGGCGATGGCCTCTGATGCTCGCATCATCCGTCTGGAAGATGTAGACGCCAGCGAGCTGTTCCAGGACGTACGCCGCTGTCGCTAGCGTTCGACCCAAATAGCAAAGCACGGGAGGGATACCAGTGGTGGGAAGTCGCGCTAATAAAAACAAAACAGAAATAGCCTGGTTATGGATTACCCAAGGGTTTGAATTTGATTCTGTTTT
>NZ_JBODRQ010000193.1:0-4553 GCF_050633025.1 Aeromonas sp. | reverse complement strand
GGCAGACTGCCCAGCCCCGGCATGGTCATGATAGGGCCCGCCAGCGCATAGACGAACCCGGCACCGGCGCAGAGCTTCACCTCGTCGATGGGCACCTCGAAATCGGTCGGCACTCCCTTGAGAGCGGGGTCATGGCTGATGGAGAGCGGCGTCTTGGCCACGCAGATGGGCAAGTGATCCCACCCTTCGGCGGAGAGCTGTGCCAGCTGATGGCGGGCTCTGTCGGAGAGCTGCACTCCGCGGCCGCCGTAGCCACATTCCACCAGAGTCGCCAACTTGGCATCGAGGCTCATCTCGTCGGGGTAGAGCAGTTTGACTTTGCTTGGCTGCTCGCAGGCGGCGACCACGGCGCGGGCCAGCTCGCTGGCACCGGCACCACCCTGGGTGAAGGCGTTGGAGATTGCCGTACCACAGGCACCGGCCTGCTGCGCTTCATGGGCCAGCAGCGCCAGCTCGGCCTCGCTGTCGGTGGGGAAGCGGTTGATTGCGACCACTACCGTCATCCCGTAGCGACGGGCGTTCCGGATATGCCAGGCGAGGTTGGCGCAGCCCTGCTTGAGGGTTGGCAGATCTTCCCCTTGCAGGCTGGCTGGCAGCGGTTGGCCCGGACGGATATCGAGCAGGCCGCTGTTGGCCTTGAGGCCGCGCACCGTGGCCACCAGCACCACGCAGGCCGGGGTAATGCCGGATTGGCGGCTCTTGATGTTGAAGAACTTCTCCAGCCCCATATCGGAGCCAAAACCCGCTTCGGTCACCACATAGTCGGTCAGACCAAGGGCGATGCGATCGGCGATCACCGAGGAGTTGCCGTGGGCGATATTGGCAAAGGGGCCCGCATGCACCAGCACCGGCGTCTGCTCGGTGGTCTGCATCAGGGTCGGCTGCAGCGCATCCTTGAGCAGCACCGTCATGGCGCCCGCTACTTCCAACTGTTCGGCGGTAATGGGCTTGCCGTGAATATCGCGGGCCAGCTGGATGCGGCCGATGCGCTGGCGCAGGTCTTTCAGATCGCTCGCCAGCGCCAGAATGGCCATCAGCTCGGAGGCTGCGGTGATGACGAAGCGATCGCTGCGTTCCACACCATCGGCAGCGCCCCCCTGTCCTATGGTGAGGTGGCGCAGGGCGCGGTCATTCATGTCGAGGGTGCGTGGCCAGAGAATGTTGTCGGCATCGATATCGAGCCGCGGCAGGCCGGTTTTGGCGGTGAACTCTGCACCCAGTTTCTGTTCGTGGAACAGGCGGGCATCGAGGGCAGCCGCCGCCAGATTGTGGGCCGCAGTCAGAGCGTGAAAATCGCCGGTGAGGTGGAGGTTCATCTCCTCCATCGGCACCACCTGGGCGTGGCCGCCACCTGCGGCCCCCCCCTTGACCCCGAATACCGGCCCGAGGCTCGGCTGGCGGATGGTAGCGATGCTGGGTTGACCGATATGATTGAGCCCCATGGAGAGGCCAAGGGTAGTCACCGTTTTCCCTTCACCTAGCGGGGTCGGGGTGATGGCGCTCACCAGTACCAGCTTGCCGCTCTGTGTGGGTTGAGATGTGAGCAGGTCGAGGCTGAGCTTGCCTTTGTAGTGGCCATGAGGGATGAGCAGGTGCTGGGGGATGGCGAGGTGTTCGGCCAGCGCGTGGATTGAGAGACGGGGGGACTGGCGGGAGATCTCGATATCGCTTAGCATCAGCACCTCGTTGGCATATCGGGGTAAAATATGCGGCGCAGTCTAGTGGAATATAACGGGTAATCCAATGAAGAAAACGATTTTATTTGGTAGTGGTGAGTTTCGTCAGGATCCTGTTCTGCTGGATCTCAACGAACTCTATCATCCTCCGAAGCAGCCCATCACGGTGCTGGGCATGGTCAGTGCGTTGGTACCGCTGTTTGGTTTCGGCTGGCAGGCGATGACTCAGGACCCCGAAACCCAGCTGCGCCATGAGATCCGCAAACGGGTTAACAAGCACAAGACCGATGAGGCAAACCTCATCCTGATCCTGCAGCTGGCCGCCATGTTCGATTGCCCCGAGCTGGAGGTGGCGCTCCCCTATGCCCTCGGTGAGTCACAGTTGTCGGTGATCCGCACCCGTTTGCCACGCTGGCAGCTGCACCTCGAGCAGGAGCGTCTGCGAGCCAAGCTCACCCCTGTTGCCGCATCCACCATCGCCCCCGACCAGCGTTAGGTTCCAAGCCGGGCCAGCAGGCCGTACCCTCTGTTCTGGCCATCAGGTCGGTGTATCCCACTGCTGTGGGGCGAGATAGCGCTCCGGCACGAACGCGATAAAGCAGTGCACCTTGGTCGAGACAAAGCGGCGGTGCGGATAGACTGCATAAAGTCCCACATCTCCCTTGTCCTACTCGGGCAGCAGGCTGACCAGCTGTCCTGACCGCAGGGCCTCCCCCACGATAAAGGTGGTCCACCCTGGCTTTTTCGAGCTGGTGAGATCCTTGCTCGGCGGCCTCTATGGCATACCGGAAAAGCATGGCAGTGGCTGCAGCTGGTGATTGGCATTGATGGCCGCTTGCTGATTGCCCTTTTGGCCGGTGTTCTGGCCGGTGTGCTGGCCGCTTTCACCGGTTTTCGCGCCCTGCTGGAGTGGGTTTTGCGTGACAAACCCTGGCCAGTGCGTTGGGGGGGCTGATCTTGCTCGCCACGGCGGGAACCGGACTCAGCCTCTGTGGGGATGGTCTGCTGCTTCTTTATACTGATTTTTGCATACAAAACAGTCAATTACAGTCATTTTTGCATACTCGCTCATACTCTTGGCAGATAATGATTGAGCCTCATATGTGTTTAAGATAAAAAGGATTTTCATTTTATTTGGACACATACAGAACCCGGCAGAGCCGGGTTCTGTTTGCCTGTCTTGCAGCACCACTTCCCGGGGCAAATTAAGGAGGCCACAGTTGCGCAGTCAAGGATCTGAGCATCTGTTTTTTCGCCATTTTACCGGACAGGGACGGATCGACGGTCTCTGCATTCTGCTGGTCACTCACCTGCTGCCCGATCGCCCCCGTTTTATCGAAGCGCTTTCCCAGATTGGGCGGATTGGCGCCATTTTGCCCAAACCAAAATCGGTACATGACCAGACTATGGAGTGGGTATCCCAACACTATCCTGTGCTGCCCCTCAACCGGCGCTGGACCAATGATCCCGACAGCCTCATTCAGCAGATTGCACCGCTGGTGGCCCCTCACGAGCGGTTGCTGATCCTCGATATAGGCGGTTACTTTGCCAAAACCCAGGTGATCTTGAGTGAATACTTCGGCCCCCGTTTCCTCGGGGTGGTGGAGATGACCGAGAACGGCCATCAGCGCTATGAGCAGGAGGTGCTGGCGACCCCGGTGGTGTCGGTGGCACGAAGTCCCCTCAAGCAGGCCGAGGATATCCAGATTGGTTTGAGCGTGGTCTACTCCGCCGAGTCGCTGGCCCGCACCCTCAACCGTACCTTTAACGTCTGCGAAGCCGTGCTGTTTGGCTATGGCAAGGTCGGGCGCAGCATCGCCCGCGACTTGCGCTGTCGCAACCTTCATCTCGGGTTGGTGGAGACCGATGTGTTGCGACAGGTGGAAGCGCTCTCTCACGGTTTTCGCCTGATCACCAAGGCCGAGGCGTTGAGCCGTGCCGAGCTGGTGATCTGCTCTACCGGCAATGGCTCGCTGGACCTGGTGGATCTGCAGGCGCTGCGCCCCGGCACCATGGTGGCCTCGGTCACCTCGGCTGACGACGAGTTCGCCTTCTCGCTGGCCCAGTTGCCGTGGCCGAGCGAAGAGGTGTGCCCCCATGTACTGGCTCTCAACCGGCCGGATGGTACCCAGATCTACCTGCTCAACCGGGGCGAGGCGGTCAACTTCGTCCATGGCGCCGTGATTGGCGAATATGTCTATCTGGTGCTGGCGGAGATAATGGAAGGGATCCGGATGCTGGCGGCAGGCCCTCTTGCTCCCGGCCTGTTCGAGCTGCCAGAATCGGCGATGCGTACCATTGCCCGCCATTGGCTGGCCGATTTTCATGGGGTTGATCAGCACTGATTTGACCAAACCGGGATCGGCTATTGGGCGGCGGTACGCCACTTCCCGCCATTGGCCGCTTTTTTTATGGAGTCACTCATGACCGAGTCTGAAACCCTGATCAGCAAACCCCGCATCGAAATCCGCTACTGTACCCTCTGTCGCTGGATGCTGCGCGCCGCCTGGTTGGCGCAGGAGCTGCTCTCCACCTTCGACAGCGATCTGGGAGAGGTGGCGCTGGTGCCGGCCAGCAAGGGGGAGTTTCGCATTCTGGTCAATGGGGTGCAGGTGTGGGATCGGGTGGTCGATGACGGCTTTCCCGAGGCCAAGGAGATCAAGCAGCGGGTACGCGATGTCATCGCCCCTGAGCGGGATCTCGGCCACTCGGATCGCAAGGCGGCCGACTCATCGGTGCAGCCTTGAGCTCCCCGATAGATAACACCTGGTTTGACCAGACAAGAGAAGGGAGACGCATGCCTCCCTTCTCAGATTATCGGTCAGATTGATACCTGATAGCTTGTCGTGGCTAACCGCGCCAGGCTGCGGTGAGGCG
>NZ_JBODRQ010000192.1:0-4597 GCF_050633025.1 Aeromonas sp. | reverse complement strand
TGTTGCTTTATGAGTCTGAAATCAACAAAACCCGGCTGAATTTATGAGAGAATCTTGAGCAATATTGTCCCCCGACCGGAAGAGTGCTCATGGCCGAGATCAACAAAGCAACCCTTACCGAAGCCGACATCATCTCAAAGTACCTGCTGCCTGCTATCAAGGCTGCCGGGTGGGATGATCTGACCCAGATCCGCCAAGAAGTACCGTTGCGGGATGGCAAGGTGGTGGTGCGCGGCCAGATGGCGGCACGCAAGAAGGTCAAATCGGCCGATATCGTGCTCTATCACAAGATGGGCTTGCCACTGGCGGTGATCGAGGCCAAAGCCAACAAGCATGAGATTGGCAAGGGGATGCAGCAGGGGCTCGATTATGCCCGCCTGCTGGATGTGCCGTTCACGTTTGCCAGCAACGGCGATGGCTTCGTATTTCATGACAAGACCAATCCGGCCAAGCTGGAATCCGAGATCGCGCTGGAGGATTTCCCCAGCCCCGGCCAGCTTTGGGACAAGCTCTGCACCTGGAAGGGCTACAGCCAAGCGCAGTTGCCCATCATCAGCCAGGACTACTACTCCGATGGCAGTGACAAAACGCCCCGCTACTACCAGCTGCAGGCCATCAACAAGACCGTAGAAGCCATCTCGAAAGGTGAGGATCGGGTATTGCTGGTGATGGCCACCGGCACCGGCAAGACCTACACCGCATTCCAGATCATCTGGCGTTTGTGGAAGGCGGGCGCCAAGAAGCGCATCCTGTTTCTGGCCGATCGCAACATTCTGGTAGATCAAACCAAGATCAATGATTTTCAGCCCTTTGGCTCGGCCATGACCAAGGTTACCGGGCGCACGATCGATCCTGCCTATGAGATCCACCTTGCCCTCTATCAGGCGCTCACCGGGCCGGAAGAGTCGCAGAAAGCCTTTAAGCAGGTCTCACCCGACTTCTTCGACCTGATCGTGGTGGATGAGTGCCATCGGGGCAGCGCCGCCGAAGAGAGCGCCTGGCGCGAGATCCTCGAATACTTCTCATCGGCCACCCAGATTGGTCTCACCGCCACCCCCAAAGAGACCGAAACCGTCTCCAGCACCGATTACTTCGGTGACCCTGTTTATACCTACTCCCTCAAAGAGGGGATCGAAGATGGTTTTCTTGCCCCCTACAAGGTGGTGCGGGTCGATATCGATGTCGATCTGCAGGGGTGGCGTCCCACCAAAGGGCAGATGGACAAACAGGGCAACCTGATTGAAGACCGTATCTATAACCAGAAGGATTTCGACCGCACTCTGGTGATCGACGAACGCACCCAGCTGGTGGCCGAGACTATCACCAACTACCTCAAGAAAACCGACCCGATGGCCAAGACCATCGTGTTCTGCAACGACATCGATCATGCCGACCGGATGCGCCGGGCGCTGGTCAACCTCAACCCGGAACAGATGGCCAAGGATGAGCGCTATGTGATGAAAATCACCGGCGATGATGAGTTGGGCAAGGCCCAGCTCGACAACTTCATCAACCCGAAAAAGCCCTATCCGGTTATAGCCACCACTTCCGAGCTGATGACCACCGGCGTCGATGCCAAAACCTGCAAGCTGGTGGTGCTGGACCAAAATATCCAGTCCATGACCAAGTTCAAGCAGATCATCGGCCGTGGTACCCGTATCGATGACAAGTACGGCAAGCTCTGGTTCACCATTCTCGACTTCAAGAAGGCCACCGAGCTGTTTGCCGATCCCCGTTTCGATGGCGAGCCGGAGCGCGTCATGGTGGTCAAACCGGCAGACATCAACAACCCCGATGATGGCTTGGGCGATATCATCGATGGCGCCGATCCACTGCCAGCCGACGAACCCGGCGACCATGACGATCCGTTTGCCCCCGGGGTCGATGAAGAGCCCAACAGCTACACAACCGGCAGTGACGGTGGCCACAGTGGCGCAGGGAGTCAGGGCGCAGGGGGGCAGGGCACAGGCCCGCTGGGTGGCCCCGAGCCCGGGGTCAGCAAGTATTATGTCAACGGCGTGGCGGTCAGCGTCATCGCCGAGCGGGTGCAGTATTACGATGCCGATGGCAAGCTGGTGACCGAATCTTTCAAGGACTACACCAAAAAGACCCTGCTCAAAGAGTTTGCCACCCTCGATGCCTTCACCAAACGCTGGCAAGCCGCCGAGCGCAAGCAAGCCATCATGGATGAGCTGGCGCAGGCGGGCGTGCTGTGGGAGGTGTTGGAGCAGGAAGTGGGTAAGGAGCTCGACCCGTTCGACCTTATCTGCCATGTGGTATACGATCAGCCGCCACTGACCCGCCGCGAGCGGGCCAACAACGTCAAAAAGCGCAACTACTTCACCAAGTACAACGACACCGCCCAGCAGGTGCTTACCAGCCTGCTCGACAAGTATGCCGATCAGGGGGTGACCGAGATTGAGACCAAGGATGCGCTAAAAGTGGCCCCCTTTACCGAGTTGGGTCGCCCGCTGGAGTTGGCCAAGAAGGGGTTTGGTGGCCCCAAACAGTTCGAGCAGGCCATCACCGAACTGGAGCAAGAAATTTACCGTGAGCAGCAGAGCGCCTGACGGCCTGACTGCTTCTGAACTACCATGCGGCCATTCCAATGATGGCCGCTTGTTTGATCGATACTCCTGACGCATTCGCCCCTGTATTCGTCACCATTTTTGTAAAAAGCAGAGAATCCCATGTCATCCATCAGCTCAGTCATCAAATCCATTCAGGACATCATGCGCAAGGACGCCGGTATCGACGGCGATGCCCAGCGTCTCGGCCAGCTCTCCTGGCTGCTGTTTTTGAAAGTGTTCGACGCCCAGGAAGAGGAGCTGGAGTTTGAGCAGGATAACTACCGCTGCCCCATCCCCGAGCGTTTCCTGTGGCGCAAGTGGGCGGCCAATAGCGAAGGGTTGACCGGCGATGCCCTGCTCGATTTCGTCAACAACGATCTGTTCGACAGCCTGAAAAATCAGCCTGCCAATATCAGTCTCAACCCCCGTGGCTATGTGGTGAAAGAGGCGTTCTCTGATGCCTTCAACTACATGAAGAACGGCACCCTGCTCAAGCAGGTGATCAACAAGCTCAACGAGATCGACTTTACCGACAGCAGCGAACGCCACCTGTTTGGCGACATCTACGAGCAGATCCTGCGCGACCTGCAAAGCGCCGGTAACGCGGGCGAGTTCTACACCCCCCGCGCCGTCACCCGCTTTATGGTCAACCGCATCGACCCCAAACTCGGCGAGCGGATCATGGACCCGGCCTGCGGTACCGGCGGCTTTCTCGCCTGCGCCTTCGACCATGTCAAAGAGCACTATGTCGAGACCGCTGCCGACCATCAGACCCTGCAGCAGCAGATCCTGGGGGTTGAGAAGAAGCAGCTGCCGCACCTCCTTTGCACCACCAATATGCTGCTCCACGGCATCGAGGTGCCGGTGCAAATTCGCCACGGCAACACCCTCGACAAGCCGCTGTCGAGCTGGGATAGCGATATCGATGTGATCCTCACTAACCCGCCGTTTGGCGGCACCGAAGAGGATGGTATCGAGCAGAACTTCCCCGCCGATCTGCGCACCCGCGAAACTGCCGACCTGTTCCTGCAGCTGATTATCGAAGTCCTTGCCCCGGCAACAGATGGCAAGGGCGGCCGCGCCGCCGTGGTACTGCCCGATGGCACCCTGTTTGGCGAAGGGGTCAAAACCAAGATCAAGCAACTGCTCACTGCTGAGTGCAACCTGCACACCATAGTGCGGCTGCCCAACGGCGTGTTTGCCCCCTATACCGGCATCAAGACCAATATCCTCTTCTTCACCAAGGGCCAGCCCACCAAGGATGTCTGGTTCTACGAGCACCCCTATCCGGCTGGGGTGAAGAGCTACAGCAAAACCAAGCCGATGAAGTTCGAGGAGTTTGAGGCCGAGATCGCCTGGTGGGGGGATGAGGCGGACGGTTTTGCTGCCCGGGTTGAGAACGAACAAGCCTGGAAGGTCAGCATTGAGACCATTATCGAGCGTAACTTTAACCTCGATATCAAAAACCCCCATGTCGGCGAGCAAATAAGCCACGATCCTGACGAGCTGCTGGAACGCTATGCCACAGAGCAGGCTGAAATCCAGACCCTGCGTGACCAGCTAAAAGCCATTCTGGGTGATGCCTTGGGCAACAAGGCACCGCTCGGCAAGGGCAAGGCAGGTCAAGACCATGAGTGACGCGGCGCAACAGATTGCCATCTTCGAGGGGGAGTGCGGCGAGATCACCGTCACCCTGCAACAGGAGACCGTCTGGCTCAATCAGGCCCAACTGGCCCAGCTGTTTGCCAAAAACAAACGCACCATCTCCGAGCATATTCGCAACCTGTTTAAAGAGGGCGAGCTGGAAGAGAGTGCAGTTGTCCGGAATTTCCGGACAACTGCCAGCGATGGTAAAAGCTACGATACCCAACACTACAACCTCGACGTCATCATCTCGGTCGGCTATCGGGTCAAGTCACCGCAAGGGGTGCGCTTTCGCCAGTGGGCCACCCGGCTGTTAAAAGAGCACCTGATCAACGGCTACACCCTCAACCAGCAGCGCTTTGAGCAAAATGCCCGCGAACTGG
>NZ_JBODRQ010000191.1:0-4728 GCF_050633025.1 Aeromonas sp. | reverse complement strand
TCACGGCTAAATCGGCTGGTGCTTATGTGGATATCACCCCCAAAGGGGGCGATGCACCCTATGTGACCTATACGGCCAAGGACAAGAGTAATGGCGTATGCGAGATCCTTGGTGTTGCGCCGCCGGCAGGGGTTGCCTCATCAAAAACGATGACTTCCCCTGAGCTTTCATCGGCGGAGCGGGCCGGACAGGGGAATTTCGATGCCAGCGGTGATATACCCTGTGCCGAGGCAAGTGGAGCAGCACTTCGCCAATGTGGTTTTCAGGTCGCACGCGAGCAGGGCGGTAATGCCACGGTTAAAGTATCACTGCCAAGCGGTAAAGAGCGTTTTATTTACTTTGAAAATGGCAAGGCGCTTGGTGCCGATCTAAGCCAGGCTGACGGTGATATGACGTTTAAAGCGAGTAAAAAGGGAGATGTGTTCTATATCCAGGCAGGCAAAGAGCGTTATGAAATCTTTGAGGCGGTGGTCTTTGGTGGATAAGAATATTGTGCCTGTGCACAGAGGCACACTGACCTGTGGCGTATTCTTGTTGACCAATCGGGCACGGCGGTTTGGGGAGATAGAGGTTCTCAATCCCCAACCATTTACCAGCAGAGTGTAAGTGTGTGGAAGAGATAGCTCGGCGAGTGCTGTTTCATTTTCTCGCTATCGGTAGATAAAAAACGCCCCGCTGTGCGGGGCGTTTTGGCAAGCGAGGCTGATTAGGCAGCCAGGTTCTTGGCGACGAATTCCCAGTTAACCAGGGTCCAGAAGGTCTCCATGTACTTCGGACGCAGATTGCGGAAATCGATGTAGTAGGCGTGCTCCCACAGGTCAACAGTCAGCAACGGGGTGGTACCGGCTTCAGTCAGCGGGCAACCGGCGTTGGAGGTGTTGACGATTGCCAGAGAGCCGTCAGCTTTCTTCACCAGCCAAGTCCAGCTGGAACCGAAGTTGCCGATGGCAGATTTGGTGAAGGCATCTTTGAACTCGGCGAAGGAGCCGAATGCCTTGTTGATGGCATCAGCCAGGGCGCCAGTCGGCTCGCCACCGCCATTCGGGGAGAGGCAGTGCCAGTAGAAGGTGTGGTTCCAGACCTGGGCGGCGTTGTTGAAGATACCGCCATTGGAGGTCTTGATGATCTCTTCCAGAGACTTGCCTTCAAACTCGGTACCCGGCACCAGATTGTTCAGGTTGACCACGTAGGTGTTGTGGTGCTTGCCGTGGTGATATTCCAGAGTTTCCTGGGAGATGTGCGGTTCCAGAGCGTTGATTGCATAGGGCAGAGCGGGAAGTTCGAATGCCATTTTCTACTCTCCATTGGCTGGACCGTGCGAAGGCGACGGTTGCAAGACATTGCGTACTCTTTTCTATATGTGAAAAGAGTTGTTGTGAAGTTGATGGGGCCTGGTAGCCCAAAGCCAAAGGATTGTAGCAGTATCAAAGATGACCTAACAACTCTTGATTGGCGCCATGATCGCGATCAAGCCTGAGCAGCTTCTTTGCGCAATTCTTGCCGTCCGCCCCTTTTGTCAGTTTGTGCTCGGGCAAGATTGCAGTAGAATGGCCGCCGAAATAGCTCTAGTGAGGCATCTATGGAAACTATTGAAAAGATTAAGCAGCAGCTGGCTGAAAACCCCATCATCATCTATATGAAGGGCTCCCCCAAGCTACCCAGCTGTGGCTTCTCTGCCCAGGCCTCCCAGGCTCTGATGTCCTGTGGCGAGCCGTTTGCATACGTTGATATCCTGCAAAATCCGGATATCCGCGCCGAATTGCCGAAATTTGCCAACTGGCCGACCTTCCCTCAACTGTGGGTTGAGGGCGAGCTGATCGGCGGCTGTGACATCATGATTGAGATGTTCCAGGCTGGCGAGTTGCAGTCCCTGATCAAAGAGACTGCAGCCAAGTACAAGCAGGATGACGCAACTGAATAAGCGAATATGCACATCTCAGTAAAGGGGCTATGTGTTGAATGCCACTCGGTTAAACATTTTTGTGACTGAATGTTCGATATCTTGAATATCAAGAACGGTTCCATGGTTTAACAGTCAATTTGACTGCAATCCTTGCCCTGACAGACACTCAATAAATAGAGGGAGGCATGACGCCTCCCTCATTATTTAGAGCCGCTAACAAAACGGGTTATTCGGTCATCACCAGCTTTTGCTGGAAACAACGGGGGCCGCAGTTGCGGCCCCCGTTGTTATGGGATGAGATGCATGGGATCAGATGCACTTCACCGGTTTGGGCAGGCCGCCAATCTTGGTTGCCTGCTTGGCAGGCCCTTCCGGGAACAGCTTGTAGAGGTAGCGGCTGTTGCCCTTCTCGGGGCCGTACTGCTTCTCCATCGCCTTGACCAGTGCGCGGATGGCGGGGGAGGTGTTGAACTCCAGATAGAAGGCGCGCACAAAGCGCACCACTTCCCAGTGCGGCTCCTCCAGCTCGATCCCCTCCTGCGCGGCCAGCACCAGCGCCAGCTCCTCGCTCCAGTCGTTGCTGTTGAGCAGGTAGCCCTTGGCATCGGTCTCGATGAGTTGGCCGTTGAATTCCAGCTGATGTTTTTCGGACGCAGACATGAGGGCTCCTCGCTAATGGGGCTATCAGGATTGGGCGGGCATGGTAGCGCCTTGATCCCCGGTGAGCAACCGGCTCTCGTTGGCCAGATGCAGCAGCTGATCCGCCAGCTCGCTGATCAGGTTGAGCTGCTGAGTCAGCATCAGCTGCTCCTCGCTGCTATCCGGGCTGCTGTCCGTGCAAAGAATCGGACACTGACCCCCGATGGAGCTGGAGGGGTTGCCCGCCAGATGACCGGCTGCCTGCTCCAGGGTGTGGCAGATGTGGTGGCGCACCTCATCCAGCCCGCTGATGGCCTCCAGCTTGTCGCGATGGGCCCCCAGCGCCGAGATGTAGGAGAGCAGAGCGTGGTTGCGCCAGGTGAGGGTAAAGCAGAGATCGAGGAAGCGGCGGCGCTTTTGCGGCTCCACCAGCATGCTCTGCCAGGCGGTGGCCAGCTCGCTGTCCGCCAGATGGGCGCTCTTGCGCGCCACCCGATAGTCGATGGACTCGTCCCGCTGCTGGGTAAGGCTCGCCAGCACCGCCGAGAGGTAGCGGGCGTTTGCAGACAGCGAATTGGCGATCAGGGTCGGCAGCCGCTTGTACTGCCAGTCCGGCCAGAGCCAGGCTACCAGCCCGTAGGAGATCAGGCAGCCGAGTAGGGTATCGAGCAGCCGTGGCCCGAGAATGGCAAAGCCGATGCCATCGAGCAGGTTGAACGCCATCAGCACGTAGAGGGTGATAAAGCAGACCGCGGCGCTGTAGTTGTTGCGCACCTGGGTGAAAAACAGGAAGGCGGCCAGCCCCATCACCACCAGCTGAACGTGCAGCTCGGGGAACAGCCAGAGCACCGGAATACCCACCAGTATGCCGGCGAAGGTGCCGAGCATCCGCTGCACCAGTCGGCGGCGAGTGGCGCTGTAGCTGGGCTGGCAGACAAACAGCACGGTCAGCAAAATCCAGTAGCCCTTTTCCAGATCAAAGGCTTGCAGTATGCCGTAGCCGATCACCAGACCCAAGGAGAGGCGCAGCGCGTGGCGAAACACCATGGAGTGCAAGGTGAGGTGCTGCTTGAGCTGGGTCAGCAGCGGCAGGCGGGGCGGCCGCGCCAGCGCGGGCAGCTCCTGCTCCGGCTGCTCGGGGTTTTGCAGCACTTCGGCGCTGCCCAGCAGCTGGTTGATGCTGGCCAGATTGCGGCGCAGGAACTTCATCGGCGTCAGCAGGGTTTTCGGGTAGTGCTGCTTGAGATTGGTGAACTCCAGCTGATCGCCAAGGGCCTGCAACGTCCAGTGGATGCGCTTGTTATGGGCGTAGGGCGTGTGGACCAGAATGGCGTAACCGAGCCGCTGGCACGCCTCGGAAAGTTGCAGGAACACCTCCTGAAATCCCTCCAGTACGATGCCCTGTTTGAGCTCGGCTTCCAGCCGACTATAGGGATAGTGGCTGGAGGTGGCGCGCTCGTGAATTTCCAGCGCCAGCAGGTAAAGGTGTAGCAGGCTGGCCAGCTCGGGGCTGGCCGGATGACGGCGGCTCAGGCGAGCGTTGAGGGCCGACTTGGTGAGGGTCAGCGCGCTCACCAGATTGATGTTGAGCTGGGCCAGATTGTGGCGAATGGCCTGGGCGCCGTGCTCGTCCGCCGGGAAGAAGCGGGACTTTTCCAGCAGGTAGCGACCCAGGGCGAAGTAGCTCTGGGCAAGCTGTTCGTGCAGGGTCTTGTAGGGCAGCAGCCAGAGCCAGATGAACGAGACCAGTCCGTACCAGAGGGCGCCAGCGCCGAGGGCCAGCGGCTGGTAGAAAAGATCCGGCGCCTTGGCGGCCCCCAACATGGTGTAGATGGCGATCAGCAGTGAGCCGAAACTGATGGTGGCATAGCGGGCGCCGAGCGCCCCCACCATCACGAAGATAAAGGTGGAGCTGGCCAGCCCGATGGCAAACAGCCAGGGGGTGGGGTAGAGATACTGCACACACAGTGACGCGAACATGAAGCAGATGAGCGTCATGGCGAGGTTTTTGAGCCGCCCCCACAGGCTGTCGTCGGTTTCGGCGATGGCGCCCGCCACTACACCGAGGGAGAGCAGCACGGTGAGCTGGATATTGCCGGTAGCC
This sequence comes from Aeromonas sp., assembly GCF_050633025.1. Taxonomy (GTDB): domain Bacteria; phylum Pseudomonadota; class Gammaproteobacteria; order Enterobacterales; family Aeromonadaceae; genus Aeromonas. The sequence goes on along the minus strand of NZ_JBODRQ010000191.1, from coordinate 82 downwards.
AAGGTGAAGGCGAGCAGACCGAGAATGGCCAGCAGCACCTTGAGGGCGAAGTAGATGTGACTATCGGTCAGCAGTCGGCGCA
>NZ_JBODRQ010000190.1:0-4782 GCF_050633025.1 Aeromonas sp. | reverse complement strand
TCGCCATCGGGCCGCTCGCGCCACAGCCCCAGCAACTGCTCCACCAGCGGTTGCAGTACCCGGCTGCGCACCAGCTCGAACGGGTAGCTCGCCAGCAGGTCGTTAAGCTCGGCCTCCGCCTTGCGCTGGTTGAAAGCAAGCAGCGCCTGACTGAACTGCTCCAGGGTTTGCTGCCAGTGATCGCTCACCGGCTCGGAATGGGGTTCGCTCAAGAGCCCCTTCACCTGCCCGATACTCACTCCCCGCTCCAGCCAGCTCAGGATCTCGCCGATTTGGCGGATATCCTGCTCGCTGTAGAGGCGGTGGCCCTTTTCGGTGCGGGCCGGTTGTACCAGACCATAGCGGCGCTGCCAGGCACGCAGGGTCACGGCGTTGACGCCGGTGAGGCGGGAGACCTCGCGAATGGGGTAGATCCCCTCATCAGCCAGAGGAGCAACTTCTTGCGATAAATCAGACATACAACGTCCATCAAACAGAGGGGTGAAGCGCCCCGGCGCAAACCATGCGCCGGGGCAACAGAACGGATTCAGAGCCCGTAACGCAGCTTGAGCGTGCCGGAGTGAAGGTCGAGATAGACCTGCTCGACCCTACAAAACAGCATTCTCAGAGCCCGTAACGCAATTTCAGCGTATCGGGGTGCGGATTGAGATAAACCTGCTCGGCGAGATAGGGATTGGGGTACTCGCGCAGGTAGTGACGGATCAGGGTGAGCGGCACCAGCAAGGGGAAGATGCCGGTGCGGTACTTGTCGATGGTATCGGCAAGCTCCTGCTTCTGGGCCGGGGTCAGCACCCGCTTGAAGTAGCCCTGCAGGTGCATCAGCACATTGGTGTGACTGCGGCGGTTGGCTCGCAGAGTCAGCGCCGTCATCAATACCTTGATGTAGTTGTCGGCCACCTCCTGCAAATTGGTGGACTTGCCCAGATTGCCGAGCAGCTTGCCGAGGATGCGGTAGTGGGTGGTGGCATGGGAGAGCACCAGATACTTGTAGCGAGAGTGGAAGCGGATCAGCGCAGAGGCGGTGATGCCGCGGGCGCAGAGTTGCTGCCAGTCGTGGTAGGCGAAGACTCGCAGCACGAAGTTCTCCCGCAGGATGGGGTCGCACAGGCGGCCATCCTCTTCCACCGGCAACAAGGGGTTGGCCTCCATCAACGCCTTGGCAAAGAGGCCAATCCCCTCCTTGGCGCTCCCCTCGTTGTTGGCGCCATAGACCTTGACCCGCTCCATACCGCAGCTGGGTGATTTGGCACAGAGGATATAACCGGAGATAAAGTCGAGCTGACGTGCCTTCTGCTCGCTGAAGGCAATCAGCTTTTCGGTGACATCGAAGCTACCGTTGCTCGCCTCGGCGCGGATCTCGCCGTTGCGCTTGACCAGCCGGATGGCGGCACGGGGCGCCCCCAGGCCAATGGCCATCTCGGGACAGACGGGGTGATAGTCAAAGTGAGCGCCAAGATCCCGTTCACAGAAGCTGGAGCGCTTGTGGCCCCCATCGAAACGTACCTCTTGTCCCAGCAGGCAGGCACTGATACCAACTTTAATCTTGTACATGATGGCGCTCCTTGTATAAGCATTGATTCAGTTATAGCAGTTATACAAAAAAATTAAAGTTGTATAACTATTTGCGACTGATACGACACAAGGAGAAAAAAGGATCACCGGAAAAAGAAAAAACCCATGGCGAACGCCATGGGTAAAAATCAAGACACTACGGACTACGGGAAGGGGGATTAGAAGCTGTACTTCACACCCAGGCTGGAGATGGAACCTTTTTGCACATTCCAGTTGCGATAGGTGTAATCGGCAGTCAGCGCCCAGTTCTGGTTGAGCTTGTAGGCACCGCCCACCTTGAAGTCGTGCATATCGTCGGTCATGTTGGCGTAGCGATAAGCGGTGGAGAGCTCGATGTCGCCGATGTCGTAGCGCAGGCCCACTTCACCGTACATGCTGCCACTACTCTTGCGGTTCACCAGATCCCAGCCCTTGACGTCATAAGCCTGCTCGCGCTCCAGGGTGTAGCCCATCAAACCGGTTTCACCATACAGGTTCAGGCCAGTGCTGAGCGGGGTGAAGACTCCGATACCCAGACTACCGATCCCCATACTGTCATTGCCGTTCTGGGCGGAGGTACCCTCGGCGAGCCAACGGCCGTAGAAGTTGTTGGAGAACGATTTGGAAAGATCCAGCGTAATACCGCCAAAGTCGCGAGAGCCCTGCTTGCTGGCATCACGGGGGAAAAGCACATTGTTGCTCAGATAGTCGGATTTAGTGCGAGCCCAGGTAGCAGAACCCTTGGCGTAGCTGAAGGCATCTTCAGCCAAGACGGAAGTAGAGGCAAGCCCGGCCAGAACCAGAAGAGAGAGTGTTACTTTATTCATGATGATAACTCCATGTGATTGAGCTCGTTGCTAGCGAGCTGGTATGGAGTCATTGTGCGGCCAGCTTCCCGGTTTGCCGAGCGGCAAGCTGTTGCAGAACCGTGTCAGATGTAAGCAGATATTACAGGTGGTGTCAGCGGCAACAAGTTGCCGGCCCACACGGTTTGCATGGGCCGGAACAACGCCAAATCAGCGGAAGACTACCTCGTCAATTTCGACCCGCACCAGCGGCTGACCGGTCAATCCAGCCGGACGGGCAACCTCGAGGGCCAGTGATGGACGCTCCTGTCCCTTGCGCAGGTAGGTCTCCGGCAGACGGTTCTCGGCGACCCAGAAACGGGCCTCCTGACGGCTCAACTGCACTCCGTCAGCACTGAACAGGGTCACCATGCCACGCACCCCGACTACATTGCGGGTGCCGGTATTGCTCACCATAAAGGTCAGCTCCAGCGGGTCAGAACCCTCGATCTTGTCCAGCCTGACCACAACACCATCGCGCGCCATCTGGGCAAGCAGTTCCGGATTAGCCTTAGCCTGATCGGTCAGCACGGGGGCCGCTACCGCGACCACAGCACCCGCTTTCGCCCCTTCGGCCAGCACCTTGACGGGCTCGGCGGGCTTGACCACCAGATACTCCCAGGTGAAGTCATCGTTCAGTTGCACTTGACGGCCATCAGGCAGCGTCACCTGAGTAACAGGAGCTGCCTGCGCCAACACGGGCGAAAGACAGAGAGCAACCAGCAGACGGGAGAAAAATTTCATGGCATGAACACTCGGTAACGGGTGAAAGGGCGACAGTATAAACAGTCCCATCGCCCCTTGCCTATGACTGCACTCACGTTCTGGCATCCGCATAGCTCATCCGCAAGCTAGAGAGCGAAATCGTGCCGATCTTGTTGCGCCATATCCAGGGTCACTAGGTCAAACTCGGTCGCCTTGAGGGCGGACAAGATATCTGATTGCATATCGAAGGCCTGGGCGCGTAGATGCCCAGGAAGACTCACCCGGGCCAGAGTGGTATGACCATCGCACAGGGTATGGAAAAAGACCTGCGCCTCGTCCAGCCCCATGTCGGCCAGCATCTGCTCGGCTTGATCTACCATCCGCAGATAGCGCAGTTCAAGCAGTCCTGGATTGGTGAAGCGATCACTGAGGCAACCGTTGCCCCCCTTGCCCCAACGACCGAGCTGACGCTTGTTGAAGCCATAGCGAAAATCGCGGCTCGTCACCCCATTATCAGCAAAAAGCCAGAGGGTATTGGCTGGCAAGGAACCGAACTGGGCCAAATAATCAGTCTGCTCCTCCACCGCAGCCGGGATCAACAACGGCAGTTGCGCCCACTCGGGGCAATGCTGCACATGCTCACCAATGCAGCGAACCGGGTCGATCAGCCCGTCTACATGGGGCCAGCGATCATAAAAGACGATCTCGTCACTCTTGATGACCCAGTGCTCAATGCCATAACGCTGGCAATAACGCCGGGCACGAGCCACTTCACTGCGACTGCGGGTAGGGTTATCGAGGGTAATGGCACGGATCTTGACACCGCTGGCACGGCACAGATCGATGCTGTAGCAGGATTCCAACCGCCCCGAAAAAGAGACTATCAGCTCGTCAAAACTTGCCAGTCTCTCAATCAACAGCTGTTCCCTGGCTTGAAAAGAGTGATCATATCCCAGATCCAGTACAACAACATTGGCACCCATTAAACCGCTCCGGATGATGAACAGGTACTATATTGTGCTGGAAACAAGCTGAATAGACCCTTAAAGAGTCTGATTAAAATTAAAACTTGATGATTATTTCCTGTGATTCAGCTGTTAAATCAGTGTTTTGAACGTCATAAATGCGCAATTTTGCCTGATGAACCAGATGGGCTCGCAAGAAACCCTGCACCTGATCCAGCGAAGTGAAAGTCAGGCACCCTCCCTCGCTGTCCGTCAGACAGAGGCTCTCCCCTTCAGCCTCGATACAGAGCTGATACCCACTGCCATCCTTGCAGGCGATGATCAGAATCGCTTCGGGATAGTGAGTGAGCCAATTGCGAAACCGGCCGTGCTCCATAGTGCTCCTAGAGGGGCATCACCCCTTGCTGATGGCGGGCAAACAGCCCAACCCACCCAGTTGCTTGCGGCAACTCACCGCGTCGGTAAAGACGATCCCCCTGATACCGAGGGCCTCGGCGGCCGCGATGTTGGCGGGACTGTCATCGATGAAGATGCACTCTGCCGGTTTCAGATCGAACGACACCAGCAGATAGCGGTAGATATCCGGCTCAGGCTTCATCATTCGCACCCGCGCCGAGACCACCTTGCCGCTGAAAAAGCGCCAGAAATCCTGATGCTGCTCCAACCAATCGATGCTGGCGTGCCCCATGTTGGAGAGGGCGTAGAGCGAATGGCCC
>NZ_JBODRQ010000189.1:0-4897 GCF_050633025.1 Aeromonas sp. | reverse complement strand
CAATAGGCTTGGTGATTGGATGCCAATGAAACCGCAGTAGGTGAAAATAGCGTCAAAACTGGTGTTGTTGCATCATTTGACTACCATTTTTCGACCTTGATATGTTTATCGTGACTATTTAATCAAAAAACTTGCTATAAGCTGCCATCTCGATAAAATGTGCGGCGAATACCTTTAAGTAGAGGCGCGCTGCCTATGAGTATTTGTGCGGAGGGTGATGCCTGTGATGCACAAGGAAAGGAGTCAGCGCCGAAGTGGCCAGGCCATCATACCGGGCTGCTGGTTCTGCATCTAATAGGTGCAGGACTGCCATAGTCATCCACTATGGAGCGCTACCTGAAGGGGCTGAGGAGTATGACCTCCCCATAGGTTTTGTTTCTTTAGATCCTCTCGGTAGATCTCCACCTGTAATCTTTAGGTGCAAAGAGATCATGGACATTAGTCATTTCGCCGACTCCGGTTGGTCCGTTCTTCCCCCCCTGTTGGCTGTTGCGTTGGCGATCCTGACCCGCCGCGTGCTGTTGTCCCTTGGTGTGGGCATCGTCACCGGCAGTTTGCTGCTCAATCAGTTTTCCCCCCTCGAATCCCTGCATTACATGTTGAATACCGTGCTCAAGATCTTCTGGGTCGATGGCGCGCTCAATCGTGACAACGTCAACATGATCCTGTTCATGCTGCTGCTGGGCGGCCTCATCAGCCTGATGAGCGTCTCCGGGGCGACCCGTGCCTTTGCCGAGTGGGCCGAGCGTCGTGCCAAGACCCGCAAGGGTGCCAAAGCCCTGACTGGCATGATGGTGTTTGCCTTCTTTATCGATGACTTCTTCCACAGCCTGTCGGTGGGGGCCATCTGCCGTCCGGTGACCGACCGCTTCCAGATCTCCCGTGCCAAACTGGCCTATCTGCTGGATTCCACCGCGGCGCCGGTCTGTGTGCTGATGCCCATCTCCTCCTGGGGTGCCTATATCATCGCCTTGGTTGGCGGCATCATGGCTGCCCACGGTCTGACTGAGCAGAGCCCCATCGCGGCATTTGTCGAGATGATCCCGATGAACCTCTACGCCGTCTTCACCCTGATCATGGTGCTGGTGGTGATCGCCTGTCAGCTGGATATCGGCCCGATGCGTCAACACGAAGAGTGGGCTCTGGAAGGCAAGCTGTGGGATGAGTCCAAGGGCCGCCCCATCGGTCTGGATATGGAGAGCCCGGAGGAGAGCAACGGCGGCATGATCGACATGGTACTGCCGATCCTGACCCTGACCGCGGCCACCATCTATTTCATGATCGATTCCGGTGCTGCGGTGCTGAGCGAGAAAGGGCTGCCGTTCAGCGTGCTCGGCTCGTTCGAAAACACCAATGTGGGCTCTTCGCTGGTCTACGGTGCCCTGTGCAGTCTGGTGGTCTCCATCGGTCTGGCGATGCGCCTGAAGCTGGGTGCCAAGAACTGGATCAAGGCGGCGCCGCAAGGTGTCATGGCCATGCTGCCGGCCATCAACATCCTGCTGTTCGCCTGGACCATAGGTGCCGTGGTGCGCGACGTGGAGACCGGCAAGTACCTGGCTTCGCTGGCTAACGGCAACCTGCCGATTGAAGTGCTGCCTGCGGTGGTCTTTATCCTCTCCTGTGCCATGGCGTTTGCCACCGGTACCAGCTGGGGCACCTTCGGCATCATGCTGCCGCTGGCCGGTGACATGGCTGCCGCCAGCGACATCAGCCTGATGCTGCCGATGCTGGCTGCGGTACTGGCTGGCTCGGTGTTCGGGGATCACAGCTCACCCATCTCCAGCACCAGCATCCTCTCTGCCACCGGTGCCGGCTGCCATCACATCGATCACGTGATGACCCAGCTGCCCTATGCGCTGGCCATCGCCTTCGGTGCGGCCATCGGTTACCTGGCAATGGGCTTGATGCACTCCAGCCTGGCCGGTTTCAGCGTCAGCGCCCTCTGGTTTGTGCTCTTTACCAGCTATCACCTGAAAAAGGCCAAAGCGCGGCCAGAGCTGGCCACCGCGTAACATTTATAGAGCAAGGGGCCCGCGGGCCCCTTGGTTTTGTCAGGGGCTTTGGTTAGCATGCGCCCCATAAATTCAGTTTCGGAACAGTATCATGGCTTCACTGCACTACAAATTTGCCACCATGAATTCAGGCAAATCCACCCAGCTCATTCAGGCGCACTTCAACTATCTGGAGCGGGGCATGCATCCTCTGGCGATGACGCCAGCCATCGATGACCGTTTCGGGGTCGGGGTGATCAGTGCCCGGGTTGGCCTTGAACTGAAGGTGGACGTGTTCAGCGATAGCTGTGATCTGTTTGAAATGGTGAAAGCGCGCCATGCGAAGAAACATATCGATGTCTTTATCGTGGACGAGGCCCAGTTTCTGACCCGTGAGCAGGTCTACCAGCTGGCCCGCATCGTCGATGAGCAGGATATTCCGGTGATGGCCTATGGCCTCAAGACCGATTTTCGCGGCGAGCTGTTCCCGGGTTCCTACCATCTGCTCTGTCTGGCCGACAAGTTTGAAGAGCTGAAGAGCATCTGCTGGTGCGGCAACAAGGCTCACATGAACTCCAGGGTCAACGAAGCGGGGCAGGTGATGCGTGATGGCGAACAGGTGGAGATCGGCGGCAACGATCGCTATGTGTCGCTCTGTCGCAAACACTATCTGGAAGGTCGGGCCTACAAGTAAGTCGGCTGCGATATTTGAATCGTCGAGAAGGGCGCCAATCTGGCGCCCTTCTTATTTTCCTGCTTGCTTCTCTGCGGTTCAGTCGATCTCGATATCCACCGGCGCAATGATGGGGTCGGCCACCGGCAGGCGTTGAAACAGCTGGCGAAAATGGTGCTGTACTCGGCCGATATCGACCAGTGACATGCCGGAGGCAAAACCGAACCAGACATAGAGGCCGGTGAGGTCGCGAAACATGGGGGGCAGGTAGCGCGGGGCAGCAATCAATCCCTCCAGATAGTGCTGATAGAGCACCGGAATGTCATCCAGTGTCACCTTGCCGACAAACAGCATCGGCAGGATCTCGGGTACCCCTTCCAGCACGGCGCTGCGGATAAAATTGACCGTCTCCACATAGCCACGCACGTAGGAGAGATCCTTGGTAAAGCAGGCGCCGCCGCCCACCATGCCGCCACGAAAGACCCGCTGGGTGATCTTGTAGGCGTCGTGCTCGCTGGTGCCCTGCTGCACGAAGTGCTGAAACACCTCGATAAAATCGGCGCCGCGCTCGGCCATGTCGATGGCCATCACCCGATCGGAGATACGCTTGGCCCGATCCGGAAAGGAGCTGAAGGTGAGGGTCTCTATCAGGACGGCCAGCCCCTCCTGACAGGCGGTGATCCGTGGTGAACCGGCGCTCAGCCAGGTGGCGTAAGGCTGCTGGCGACCGTTGAGGGTGGTGCCGACATGAACCCACCCCTCGTGTACCTCCAGTACCTGCAAATCCAGCTCGGAGAAACGGGCGTGGGAGTTGAGCTTGATGTAATCGCCGCCGGCCGCGGCGTCCGACACGATGCCATCGCTCAGCTTCACTTGCACGGTGCCGTCACTGAAATAGCTCGACAGCTTGCCCTGCAATTTGGTCACTGCCGCTTCCCCCTCGAACTCCTTGGGGTAGGGGCGTACTAGATGGCGGGCGCCGGGCAGGGAGAAGATGTCGCACAGGCGGGAGCCCAGCTCCTTGAGAGTCTTGCGATCCCCGCGCAGGTGATCGCTGGCAGAGCCATAGAGCAGCTGGCTGTAACGCTGAAAATCGGGTTGGCCGCGCTGGCGAAGCATCTCGATCACCACCATGTACTGGTCGACCGTCTCTTGCAGGATCCGGCCAAGATCGTCCTGTGGCCCCAGCTTTCTGCGGATCCTGTCCCGCAGCTCCTTGAGCTCCAGATACTTGTTGCGCGGATCGAAGCCGAGGGGGAGGGCATCATAGAAGTGCCTGTCGATAGCGGGCAGCTCTCGGCCTCCGCTTGCCAGAAAGCGATCCTGCAGATGGCGTGGCCATTTGATGGCATCAAGAATGCGGATGGGTTTTTGCAGTGCCAATAGCTCATCCGAGAGTGATTTCAGATGAAGGCGATACTTTTCTTGGATGGTCATGGGGCCCCCTGTGGGGCAAGCGTCATCGTGGATTTGGCTGAGTATATGCATAGCGCTTGCCAAAAAGAAGCGAGCCGCAGGGTTATCGAGTTGGCGTGCTTTTTGTTGATAGCAAATTGGTTTAGACTGCGCCCCTTGATCCCCATCTTGTCGTGGAAATGATGAATATCCCCAGCTCCGAAATGATAATGCGTTGGTTGCAACAGGCTCGTATCGAGCACTATGTCTGCGACCAGTGTCACGGTATCCACATTGTCTCTTTGCAGTCGGTCGATGGTATTCAGGAGAGCCGGATCTTCGTGGAAGAGGAAGGCCTGCTGTTCTCTTCCGAGCTGGAAGTGCGCCCCTCCGCAATGCTGCCGCTGGTCGCCGAACTGGGCCGACTCAATATGCAGTACCCCTCTCTCAAGGTGTTCCTCGATATCATCGATGACAACCTGCCGCGGCTGGTGGTCGGCCACACCGTCTTTACCAAGGCCGGACTTAGCGTCGAGCAGTTCCTGCTTTTCGTGCAAAGCACCATCGCGGCCACCCACGAACTGGTTGCCGAATGCGAACGTTCCGGCTTCCTCAACCTGCCGGAAATCCAGGTTGCACCGGAATCTGTGCATTAAGTGTTCGAACGGTTCGCTAGGTGAAAAAAGCCGTTGACGCGGGCGGGGCTTTCCCCTAAATTACGCCCCGTTCCAGCGCAACAGCGCAGCGGGAACCGTGTTGGCTGAACACGTTAAATCACAGACCAAAATTTGGTGAGGTGTCCGAGTGGCTGAAGGAGCACGCCTGGAAAGTGTGTATA
>NZ_JBODRQ010000188.1:0-4902 GCF_050633025.1 Aeromonas sp. | reverse complement strand
GAAAGTGTCTTCATGCAGCTGTTCTTCTTTATTAGAGTGCGTTTTGTACGGCCTTAGCCAATTCATCAGGCTGGAACTTGGCGATAAAATTGTTCGCACCGACTTTCTGCACCATAGCCTGGTTGAATACTCCACTGAGTGAGGTATGCAGAATAACATGCAAATCCTTGAGATTGGGATTATTCCTGATTTCGGCAGTGAAGGTGTAACCATCCATTTCCGGCATTTCGATATCCGAAATAACCAGCGCAATCTGATCCTTGATAGGACCATTTTGGGTCATCTCCAGCAACATGTTCAATGCTTCGCGGCCATCTTTTGCCAATACGCACTCGACACCAATCGCCTCAAGAGCACGCTGCACCTGTTTACGCGCCACAGAGGAGTCATCTGCAACCAGCACAGGACGCCCCAGAGTCGGGTGGTCGACACTGGCCTGAACCAACTCCTCACTTACATCCGTTGCAACCGGCGAAATTTCGTTCAATATCCGCTCAACATCAAGAATTTCGACCAACTCGCCATCGACTTCAGTCACGGCTGTCATGTAGTTGATGCGACCTGCACCTTTGGGCGGAGGCAGGATGGATTCCCAGTTCATATTGATGATGCGCTCGACCGAATGCACCAGAAAACCCTGAATAGAGCGGTTGTACTCGGAGATAATAATGAAGCATTTGCTCAGATCATCAATCGGGCGTTTACCAACCGCCATGCTGAGGTCGATGACCGAGATAGTCTGTCCACGAATATGGGCCACCCCGCGGATGCAAGAGTTCAGCTTGGGCATCACGGTCAAGGGGGGACACTGCAACACTTCACGCACTTTGAATACGTTGATGCCAAATCTTTGACGTCCATTGAGACGAAACAACAACAACTCCAGTCGGTTTTGTCCCACTAGCTGGGTACGTTGGTTGACCGAATCCAGGATACTGGCCATAAACTCTCCCTAAAAACGCTTGGCATTGATCATGCATGCGTGATGGATTACGTCAGACTATCGATGTGACAACGAACAGATTCTGAAGCAATCATAGTTAAATATGATGATATGCGTGAACAAGTTATCGACCAACGAGCGAAAATGATTAACCGACTTTTACTTATCAGCCTCTTTTTTGGCAGCATATCTTCCAGCTACGCCTCGGACGTCAGTACTTATCTGCAAGAAAAGGCACAAGAGTTCGTTTACAGCCAGCTGGATATTCCGTTGGATGCCAGAGCTGAGGTCACCTCTGCCACGCTGGATGAACGGCTCCCACTGACCCGCTGCGAAGATCTGCTCACCATCAGCTTACCAGCAAAAATGGAAATTCGCCGTAATACAACAGTTTACCTTAAATGTGAGGAAGACAAACCTTGGGACGTCTATCTCCCGGTACGGGTCAGTATTCAAAAGCCTTATGTCACCGTGACCAACCCCATCGCCAAGGGGGACCTGCTGAGTGAAAGCCAGCTGGTCTTGGCCTATCAGGATCAAACCCTGATCCGTGGCGACTACCTGACTGACACGGCCCCTCTTATCGGAGTTCGCAGCAAGCGGGAGCTAAAACCTGGGCAACCCATCCGTTTGAGCCAGGTTTGTGTGGTATGCAAAGGAGATCAGGTCACCCTGACGGCAGAAAACAGCAACTTCCAGATCAAAACCATGGCTCGAGCCTTGCAAGATGGCAGCTTCGGAGAGATCATCAAACTCGTCAACATTCGCTCCGGCAAAACCGTTGAGGGTAAAGTCAGTGCAGTAGGTGCCGTATCGGTCACTTTTTAAATCCGGATCCTTGGCAACTTTTTTCTAAAGTTTTGACCTGCCGGACCGATAAATAGGTAAGCAAACCTTAAAGCAGACGAAGGTAACTAAAATGGCCATCAACAATATCAACAACTTGGCGAATAATCGGTTGCAAAATACCGCTAATAGCCAGGGGACAGGCAGCAAGTCAGTCACCTCATCGCCCGAAAACAAAGCGGCTACTGTCAAGCTGGACTCCGTCTCCTTGACCAGTGAGGCGCAACAATTGCAAAAGATGCAACAAAACCTCAATACCGCCTCGACCGGCAATGAGAGCAAGGTCGAACGACTGAAAAAAGCCGTCGCGAGTGGCGAATATCAGGTCAACAGCGACGCTGTTGCCAAGAAGATGTTCAGTTTCGAGGCCAATCTGGACAAAGTTCTGGGATGATGGACTTACCTTCGTTACTGCACACTCAAGATGATTACCTCAGCCAGATGCAAGGCATTCTGGAAGAGGAATTCAGCTTGCTCGAGCAGCATCAGGTACTGGCCCTGCCTGCACTGACCGAGCGCAAACAGCAGTTGCTTGCTGCGATAGAAACCCTGGACAAGACGCTGGCAGATATGCCGGAACTGGCACTGCATCTGGCCGCCTATCCCGATGAGGTGGCGCAGCTTCGTGCAAAACTGGATGCCTGCCAGGCACAAAATGATATCAACGGTCGATTGCTTGAATTGAGCATGGTCTCCAACCGTCGTCTGGCAACCTTTCTCAGTCAGCTGCGCGATCGCAATAGCCTGACTTATGACGCCAAAGGAAATACTCGCTCTGGCACCCGCTCCTACGGTATCAAGGCCTGACTTCTCTTACAGGGCCTTGAATTTTTGCTGTCTGTGTTAAAGCGCCAGTTGCAGCAACTCCCGTCCGTCCTCACACGCATTGATACGCAGCACCCCGTCCTCATAGCACCCGTAACTAGCGGGCAACTCGCCGCGCGGAAAACAGATCGATCCCGGGTTCATCAATACCCTCTCCCCCTGCCACTCCAACACTGGCACATGAGTGTGACCACTCAGGAACAGACTGCCTGCCGGTAGCGATACCTCGTCTGGACGGTAAAGATGACCGTGGCTGACAAACCAGCGGCGCTCATCGATCAGCAACTGGTTGTAGGGGGCTGTAATGGGAAACGCGAGCAGCATCTGATCCACTTCGGAATCGCAATTTCCACGCACCGCCATGATATAGGGAGCCAGCTCGTTGAGCCGCTCGGCAACTGCAGCAGGGTTGTATCCTTCAGGCACGGGATTGCGCGGGCCGTGGTTGAGCAGATCGCCGAGCAACAGGTAGTGGTCGGGCTGCCAGGCGTCCAGCCGTGACAGCACCTGCTCCAGTGCCGTGATGCTGCCGTGAATGTCGGAAATAATGGCCAGTTTCATTAGGTGCTCCTTACAGCGGGCCGAAATAGAGATCCTTGGTGGCAATCGTCCCTTTCAAATTCTGGCTGGGCAGCCCGTGCAAAGTGGGGTCAACCAGTCGCATCTGATTGTAATGATACACGGGGATGATAGGCGCCTCATCCATCAGCAGCTGTTCGGCATGCTGATAGAGTCTACCCCTGTCCTTCTCATCCTGAGTACTGACCGCCTGTTCCAGCAACAGATCAAAATCGGGATTGCAGTAACCGCTTTCGTTGCGCAGATCTTGGCAGCGGAAACTGTTCAGCATTGCCGAGGGATCGACGTAATCACCGAACAGAAAGCTTCTCGCCACCAGAAAATCACCGCTATCCTTGGCAACCTGGTAACTGTTCCACTCCAGATTGTTGAGCGTGACCTCCACCCCCACCTGACGCCACATACCGGCAATCAAGTTGGCTATCTTCTTGTGGGTATCAGCCGTGTTGTAGGTAATGCTCAGCCTGAGTGGATGAGCACTGCTGTAACCGGCTGTGGTCAGCAATGCAACAGCCCTGGCCTGGCGGGTCATCTGGTCCTCCAGAGCAACAGGAAGAGAGAGGTGGGAATAACCCGGCATATCAGGCACCAGAGACCAGGCCGCCAGCGCCTCCTGGCCGATCACCGACTTGGCCAACTGATAGCGGTCGATGGCAATGGAGAGCGCCTGGCGCACCCGCACATCCTGCAACTCGGGGCGGCGCATATTGAAGGTGTAGATATAGGTGCCTAACAACGGCGATCCCCAGACTCGCAGCGGATCGCTCTGCTTCATCTTCTGGTAATAGTCGGGCGATACCCGGTTGGTCAGCTGTATCTCGCCCGCTTCATAACGCAAGCGCTCAGCATGCTGTGAGGCGATGGGTAGGTAAGTGACACGCTGAATGCGGGTATGACGATCATTCCAGTAATGGCTGTTGCGCTCCGCCTCAAGCCGCTCATTGGTCACCCGGTTTGCCAAGCGGTAAGCACCATTGTTCACCAGCTTGCCGGGCTCGGTCCACTGTTTGCCAAAATGGGTTATAGCCTTCTGATTGACCGGCACGAATGGCAGCTGGCTGATGAGCTGCAGGAAATAGGGAACCGGTCGTTCCAGAGTAACTTTCAGGATCTGCTCGCTCTGCGCCTCGACCCCGAGATTGGCGAGCTCCAGCGCACCGGCATAGATGGACTGGGCATTGTTGATCCCGGCAGTCAGCAGCAAGGTCGCCGAGGGGGAGCCGAGGGCAGGATCAAGCAGCCGGCGCCAGGCGTAGACAAAGTCACCGGCAACCAGCGGCTCACCATTGGACCACTTCAACTGGGGGCGCAGGAAAAACCGCCACTCCAGGCCATCTTCACTCTCTTCCCAACGCACAGCCTGGGCAGGCACGATACGTCCCTGGCCATCCTCGCTGACCAGCCCTTCAAAGAGATCCACCAACACCTCTTCCGCGGGAAAACCGCTACGCATCAGCGCCGGATCCAGAGAGTCGGGTTCACCACCATTACCCTTGACCAGCACCTGCCGATCCGACAAGCGGGGTGCCATCTCCACCATAGTGGCGTATGCCGGCGGCAACGCCAACACACCGAGCAAAAACGGGGAAAGCCAGCGTTGCGCCAGCTTGGGGAAGAGACCATACCTCATGACAAAACCTCGAATAAAGCCACAGCAGGAGGGGAAGGCCGACGGCGCGCCTGATGAATGCCTGATGCCGCTCTTGTTA
>NZ_JBODRQ010000187.1:0-4913 GCF_050633025.1 Aeromonas sp. | reverse complement strand
ACCTGGCTACGAACCAGGTGGTCAGAGGTTCGAATCCTCTCGGGCGCACCATATTTCAAGCAGTACCAAAAGTTTGTGAGCGCCCGTAGCTCAGCTGGATAGAGTACCTGGCTACGAACCAGGTGGTCAGAGGTTCGAATCCTCTCGGGCGCACCATATTTCAAGCAGTACCAAAAGTTTGTGAGCGCCCGTAGCTCAGCTGGATAGAGTACCTGGCTACGAACCAGGTGGTCAGAGGTTCGAATCCTCTCGGGCGCACCATATAGGCAGCCTCGACTTCGGTCGGGGCTGTTTTTTTTATGGGCGAGATTTAGCTTTTTGGTACGGAGCCGTGTTCGCGTTATCGTGGCCGGATCACCCATCCAGTCTGTTCTTGTCCTCTTTTTGGCCGCCTTCTGTTATTGCGTTGCGACCTTCGGAACGGTGTAACCCCTTGCCACCCTTTGCCTCATCTATAGGCGCCTTGTATGCCTGCTGTTGCAACGGCAGATGCCGCGCAGCTCATCACTCAGGGTTTGGCTATCAACATCCTGCAAAGCCTGCTGAGGCGTTCTGCGGGCAATAAAAAAGGATGCCGCGGCATCCTTTTGTGTTGAGATATTTACTCAGCTTTTCAACCATTTGCGAATGCGGTTGGCATCGCCGATGGGGGTGCGTTTGCCCACCGAGTTGAGCAGTACGATGGCAAGTTCGCGGCTGTCCGGTTTGGCGCGCATCACCAGACAGCGGCCCGCTTCGTCAGTGAAGCCGGTCTTGGAGAGGCGTACGTCCCAATCCGGGTTTTTCACCAGCGGGTTGGTGTTGTTGAACATCAGGCTGTAGGCGGGGGCGCTGAAGCGCATCTCCCGGTTCTCATCCTGAGTGAACTGGCGGATCAACGGCTGACGATAGGCGGCGGCGGCCAGCTTGCCGAGATCCTGGGCGGTGGAGACGTTGCGGGTGGAGAGGCCGGTGGAGTCGTAGAAGTGGGTATTACGCATTCCCAATTGTCTGGCCTTGTTGTTCATGGCTCGCACGAAGGCGCTGCGACCGCCCGGATAGTGACGTGCCAGTGCCGAGGCCATCCGGTTTTCGGAGGACATCAGCGCCAGGTGCAGGGCATCGCGACGGGTCACCTTGGTGCCCATGCGGATGCGGGAGTGGGTGTGTTTGACCCGATCCAGATCGTTCTTGTCGACCGTGATGGTCTGGTTGAGGTTCTGTCTGGCGTCCAGCACCACCAGCGCAGTCATCAGCTTGGTAAGGGAGGCGATGGGGCGTACCCTGGTGGCATTCTTCTGGTAGAGCGTCTTGCCCGTTTTTACATCCACGACCAGGGCGCTGCTTGAGCGTATTTCCAGTTTGGTTGGGTTGGGTGTGGCGCTGACCACAGGCAATCCCAGCATTCCTATCAACCCGACAACCAGCGCAGCTGCGCGAATACGACACCACATACAACCGACTCCATTCCCATCCAAAAAAAGGCGCTAGATTCACTCATTTTTACCCTGGCTTGACAAGGGCCGAGCGGGACTATTTCTGCTATTTGCGCAAATAGTCGATCAAAAAAGCCCTCTGGCGAGGGCTTTGGGGTCAGGTGTCGTATGCAGGATCAATCCCGCAGCCGTGCAGCCTTGCGTTTGCAGATCCAGCGCCACACCAGCGCCACCATGCCGCCTAACAGCAGTACCACCGGTAGATAGATGATGATGTTGAAGAATTGGGTCTGGTATTCGGCTGCCAGCTTGGTGTGGCTCAGGTAGTAGCCAAACCCGACCAGCGGGCAGATCCACATGATGGAGCTGACTAGATTGACGATGAGGAAGCGCCCCTGTGGCAGCTCGGTAGCGCCAACGATATAGGGGTAGGCGGTACGCACGAAAGCGATATAGCGAGCGGTGATCAGGGTGATAATCCCGTACTTGTCCAGCAGGTGATAGACCCTCTGCTGGTGTCGCTCTTCCACATGGGACATCAGCCGATGGTAGAGCTGGGTATGGCCAAGAAATCGCCCCTGCATGTAACCGAGCCAGGTGCCGACAAAGGTGGCCATGATCAGCAGCGGGATCACCCCGAGAGAGAGTACATCCTGATAGATGAGGACGCCGGTGAGGATCAACAGGCTGTCACCGGGCAGAAAGGCGGTAGGGATGAATCCGTTTTCCAGTATCAGAAACGTCAAAATCACACCACAGATCATGAAGGCCATTCTGGGATCGGAAAGTGTGTCCAGATCGTGATTCATAAAGGCGTGAGCCAGTTGGTAAAACTGCTCCATACTTGCAAACTCCTCAGGTTAGCTGGGTTGATCGGTCAAGGGCATGGCGAGCACCTTGTCGATGCGCAGACCATCCATGTCAACAATTTCCAGTTGCCACTGTTCCAGTGTTACCAGATCGCCGGTTTGTGGAACACGACCAAGGAGCAGCATGATAAGCCCTCCGAGGGTGTGATAGTGATGTTTTTCTTCTTCCGGCAGACGAACCAGCTCCAGACAGTCCTTCAACTCCGGTAGCGGGATCAGGCCATCGAGCAGCCAGCTGCCGTCGGCGCGCTGGAAGGCCCAGTTATCGCAGCCATCCTCCTGCTGGAAATCTCCCGCCAGCGCTTCCAGCAAATCCTGCTGGGTAACCAGCCCCTGCAGCTCGCCATATTCGTCCACCACCAGCACCATCTGTTCGCTGTGGGTGCGGAAGTGGTTGAGCAGCTCGACGCCGTTGAGGGTTTCGGGCAGCAGGCTGCAATCCTCGGTCAGGGCAGCCAGATCGATGGGCTCCCCCTTGATGTAGGCGTGCAGTACCTTGCTGACGTTGATGACCCCCACCAGGTCTGACAGGCTGCCATCGCAGACCGGGAAGAAGCTGTGGCGATACTCCTCCAGCCGTTGCAGGTTGGCCTCCAGCGGCAGTGCCAGATCCAGATAGCGGATATCGCTGCGCGGTACCATCAGGGAGGAGAGGCTGCGTTCATCGAGACGGAAGACGTTGCGCAGCATGGTGTGCTCATGATCCTCGATCACTCCGGCTTCCGATCCCTCGACCAGCATGGCATGGATCTCCTCCTCGGTGACGTTGGCGTTGCCATTCTGGTCAACCCGCAACAGCTGCAGGGTTGTGTTGGTGGAGGTCGACAGCAGCCAGACGAAGGGGCGGGTCAGGGTGGCGAGCCAGTGCATGGGTCGGGCCACCAGACAGGCGATGCGCTCTGCGCTGAGCTGGCCCAGCCGCTTGGGTACCAGCTCCCCCACCACGATGGAGAGGTAAGTAACCACCACCACCACGATGATGGTAGCGATCAGGCCACTACTCTTGGCCGGGAGCCCCCACTCCTGCAACCAGAGGGAGAAGGGCTGGGCCAGCAGGGATTCGCCGTAGATACCGTTGAGCAGACCTATGCTGGTAATGCCGATCTGGACGGCAGAGAGAAAATGGGTCGGGTCTTCGCCCAGTTTGAGGGCAATGGCGGCTGAGCGGTTGCCCTCAGAGGCAAGCTTGCCGAGACGAGCCTTGCGTGCGGTGACGATGGCGATTTCTGACATGGCGAAGACGCCATTAAGCAAAATCAATCCCAGCAGGATCAATATTTCCATACAGCAACAGCACTCCTTGAGTGGATAAGATCGCTGGCAGTGTAATGAATTTGGCGGCGATGCGCTTGTCAAAGCGGGTGATCCGGCTCGCTAATTTGATGACAGCGCTCTGCGGTGGCTGAAAAAGATGGCCGGAAAAGGGAACGACGACCCCGCCAAACGGCGTAATGGGCGAGGCGGGTGCTTGGCGAAGTGGCATGGCAGGATGGAAAAGGGCGGGAAGCCCCGCCCTTGCTTATCACTTGTCAGACAACCGTTATCAGAACTGCTGGAACCAGCGCTGGATCTGGGCCGGATCCTTGCTCTGGGTCAGGGAGAGCATCAGCAATACCCGCGCCTTTTGCGGGTTGAGGGTCTCGGCGGCCACGAAGCCGTACTTGGCATCATCGATCTCGGCATCCAGTGTGGTGGCTCCGGTCGGCACGCGGGCGGAGCGCACGACACGAATGCCGTCCTTGCTCGCCTTGGCCAGGGTATCGAACAGGGTGTGGTAAAGGTTGCCGTTACCCACTCCGGCACTGACGATGCCATCGAACTTGGCATCCACCATCGCCTTGGCAGGCAAGTCGGTGGCGTTGGCGTAGCTGTAGACGATGCCCACTTGCGGCAGCTTGTCGAGCTTGCTCACGTCAAACGGCGTCTTGCTGGTGTGCAGACGGGCCGGGCTGCGCTGATAGTCGATCTTGCCGTTGTGGATGTAACCGAGCGGGCCAAAGTTGGGGGAGGCGAAGGTCTGCACGCCTGTGGTGTTGGTCTTGGTGACGTCGCGGGCATCCAGCACGGTGTCGTTCATCGCTACCATCACGCCACGGCCCTTGGAGGCGGGGTCGGAGGCGGTCACCACGGCGTTGTAGAGGTTGAGCGGGCCATCGGCACTCATGGCGGTGGAAGGGCGCATGGCGCCGACCAGCACCACCGGCTTGTCGCTCTTGACGGTCAGATTGAGGAAGTAGGCGGTCTCTTCCATGGTGTCGGTGCCGTGGGTAATGACAATGCCATCCACGTCATCCTTGGCCAGCAGCTCGTTGACCCGCTTGGCTAGCTTGAGCCACACCTCGTCGTTCATATCCTGGGAGCCGATCTTCACCACCTGCTCACCCTGCACGTCAGCGACGTTCTTCATCTCGGGAACGGCGGCGATCAGGGTTTCGATGGCCACCTTGCCTGCCTCGTAGTTGGACTGGGTAGCCGACTGGCCTGCCCCGGCAATGGTGCCACCGGTCGCCAGAATGTGCACGTTGGGCAGCGCCATGGCCATGGGGGAGAGGGTCAGGCCGACGACGGCGGCGAGCAGGGTCTTGCGGATCGGTAGGGTCATGCTGCAAATCCTTATGGTTGGAATAAT
>NZ_JBODRQ010000186.1:0-4967 GCF_050633025.1 Aeromonas sp. | reverse complement strand
TCGTCTTTGGCGAAGATGGCGGCCAGCTCCAGATCCTGATCCTGATCGATGAGCCAGGTCAGGTTGGTGATGGCGCTCCACTTTTCACGCTTCTCCAGGGCATCGGTGTTCGGATTGATGCTCTGCTCGCTCTGCCAGGCATCGCGATGCAGACCTTCGACGATGACGTTGCCCAGCAGTTTGTTGTCAATGAGAGAGCCGCTCAGATAGGCGCTGCCCTTGTTGGCATCGCCATTGTGACCATCGGTCGGGGTGCTGAAGGTGTATGAGGCCGAGCCTTTGGTTTGTTCGGTGGGTTTACGAAGAATGACGTTCACTACTCCACCCAGTGCATCGGCACCATACAGGGAAGAGATGGGGCCGCGCAGGACTTCAATCCGCTCGATGGCCGCGACCGGAATGGTGGAGACATCGAAGTCATTGGCATAACCGGAAGTGAGCGCTTCACGGGAGTTGATACGGCGGCCATTTACCAGCAATAGGGTATAGTCGCTCTCCAGACCGCGCAGGCGAATCTCCTGACGGCCATTGGTGTTGCCAGGATAAATGTGAACACCTGTTACGCCTTTGATGGCATCGGCCAGGGTACTGGCGTTCATCTTGTCCAGTTCGGCGCGGGTCACCACGGAGACGCTGGCCGGTGCAGACAGTTCAGAATGCTTGGTCTGGGTGGCGGTCACCACCATGGTTTCGTTGGCTTTGGGGGACTCGGCCTGGGCCAGGCCCGGCAGGGCACACAGACCAAGTGAGAGCAGGATCGGGTTCAAGCGAAATACGCCAGGCTGCAACTGCATTGTCAAAACTCCATGAATCAAACAGAGGTTATGGGGTCCGGCTCTGGGGCCGGTGGCTCACTGACTTCCTTGTCTGGCAGGTCCAGACTCGGGGTTATTGTTATTCCTTGTCTGTGCCAGCCCCTTTAGCAGAAGCCAGACACCGCAGCAGGCCAGCAGGCCGCAGCCGATATTGATCCAAGCCAGGTGGTCAACTCCGTGCAGGACGCCGTTCTGATCCGATACCAGCAACCTGGCCGAGAGCAGGCTGCCAAGGCCGGCTGCCACGTTGGTGACCGTCCCCTGAAATGACATAAAGGCGGCGCGCTGATGGGGCGCAGGAATTGCCGCCGTGATGGCGAGGGTGGTACTGGAACGGGCCGAGCTCAGGGCCATGAAGAGGGTGAACAGCAGGTAGACGGGCATGTCGACCGGCAGGGCAAAACCGAGCAGTGTAATCAGTGCCAGCAGCAGGCTGGTGATCAAGATGGCGCCCTGAGCCCGGCCCTGATCAATCCAGCCACCGCACAGTCGCATGGTGGCCATGCTGGCGAAGCCGCCGCACAAATAGAGGGTGGCAATCTGCTCGCGGGGGAAGGCGAGGTTGAACTGGAAGTAGTTGGCAAAATGTGGGATCAGCAAGAAGTGACCGAACATCTGCAGGCAGAGGATGAACAGGGCGCTCTGGCAGAGCGGGGAGCCCAGCAACTGCCGCAACCCGCTGCCGTGAGGGGCACGACTGACCGGTAGTGAAGGGAACAGCATGGTGCAGAACAAGGCCAGCAGCAGGCCGCAGAGGCCAAACAGCAGGAAGGGGCTCTGCCAGCCGAACCACTGGGCCAGGAGCAGGGCAAGGGGCACCACCAGGATGGCGGCCAGCGAGAAAGCCATGCCCACGTAGGCGAGGCGGCGACCTCGCTCGGCAGGCGGCACCAGATCCAGTACGGCTGCCATCAGGATGGCGGCAAGCGGCCCGGCCACACAGCCCGACAGGACGAACAACACCAGCAGCTGCTGGCTGTTTTGCACCAGGGCGCAGGCCATCAACAGCAGAAAACGCAAGGTCAGCAGCACCAGCAACGCGGGCTTGCGATTGACCCGGTCGAGCCAGGGGGCGGCGATGAGGCCCATCAGGGCGGCCCCCAGAGTGGCGCCGCCGCTGAAATAGCCGGTCTGCTCCGGTGCCATGCCGAGGCTGGTGACCAGAGCCGGCCCAAGGGGCATCACCATCATCATGCTGCCCATGGAGAGCATATTGACCAGCAGGGCAAGGTGGATGGCGGCGGGGGCGGCGGTCACTGTCTTCATCGACGGCAAGCTCGAAAAAATGAGACTGAATTGTATCCGAGCTATTTTTTTATGACAACAAATGATAATTATTTTTATTTGTATTGCCTGATCTATCTCCGCTCTTTTCATCGAAAAATGAAGGGCCTGACCTGCACGGTGTTCACCGCTCACGGGCAAAATCATTGAAAAGCGGGCGGGATGGCCCATGATGACGAGGTGATGAGCAGGCCGATGACGTGAAGGACCGACAAGTGGGACGGGAGGGCAAGATGAGAAGATGGCGCGGGTTTGGACTCTGGCTGCTGTGGGGGCTTTGGTGCCTGCCGCTACGGGCCGAGGTGAAAGTGATCCCGGTCTTCGAGGCGCAGGCGGCGGTGCAGACCCTCAAGGAGATCTATCCCCAGCTTGGGGTCAGCGCCATGGGTAATCAGCTGGTGCTGAGCGGGACGCCAGCCCAGCTGCAGGAAGCCGAAGCCACGCTGGCGCAGATCAACCAGCCACCGCAAAGCCTGCTTATCGAGTGGCGGGTCGATGGTGCGGCCAGCGGTCAGCAACTGGGGGGCTCAATCAGTCGCGATGAGGCCAAGCGGCAGTGGCTGATCGATGGCAACGCCCGGCAGTACCAGCGCAGCCAGAACGACAGCTGGCAGGTGCGCGGGCTTTCGGGGCGTCCCGTGCTGCTGCAGATGGGCTCCTATCAGCCGGTCACCTTCTATCAATGGAACGGGGGCGCGGTGGTGGGGATGATGCCGCTGGTGAACGGCCTCTATGCCACGGCCACCTTGATTGGCGATCGGGTGCAGATTGAGCTGAGCAGCGAACAGGCGAGGCTGGATCAGGGCACCATCAATCGTGGGCAGAGTGCCACCGAGGTGAGCGGGGCCCCGGGCCAGTGGTTGACGGTGGGGGAGCTCTCGACCAGCTCAGCGGATCAGGGGAGCAGCCTCGGCACCCAGCTACAGGGCGGGCGAGGCAGCCAGAGCGAGCGCCAGACCCTGCAGATCCGGGTCACTCGCCAATAGGTGTCAGCCCCGTCAGTGGGGCTGATCTGCGGCATATTCCCGTAGCTGGCGACTGCGCAGCAGATACCAGAGCGCCCAGAGGCTGGCGACCAGCACCAGTGCGGTGGGCCAGCTGAACGACCACTTCTGCAAATTGAGGCTGTGCAGTTGCATCAGCAGGCCGCTGACGGCAGAGCAAAGTAGCAGCAGCGGGCTGTGGCGCCGGAGTCTGGCGCGAATGCTCTGGGTCTGCTGATAGGTGCCCCCGCAGGCGAGCAACGCCAGCATGGCGGGTACGTCGGTCAGCAGGCTGATGTAGAGGGTGATCTTGTCCGGATAAAAGAGGGTAAGGATCTCGCTGCCGCTCTCGCGGGTCACTCCCGCCATCAGAAAGAGCCAGACCGAGCGGGTCAGCAACAGGGCAATGGGCCAGAACCAGAGAGGCGGGCGTAACTGGCCGTGATCGTCATATCGGTGTTCGGGGTAGAGGGTCATGGTTGCCCGTTATCCACTTGAATTGAGTGATGAAGGGGATATGGGGCGACGAAGCGCCCTTTGCAAGGCGTTGGGTGTGGCGCCAATTAATCGGGGGGCCATGCCCCCCCAATCCGTTTCTTCAGATATCGCAGCGCGCGTCGGCGGCGTTACAGCCAGCCTTTGCGCTTGAAGAAGAGGCCGGTGCCGAGCGATGACATCACCATCAGCACCAGTGACATGGGATAACCATACTCCCAGGCGAGCTCCGGCATGCGGCCGAAGTTCATGCCGTAGATGCTGGCGATCAGGGTCGGCGGCAGGAAGATCACGGCGGCTACCGAGAAGATCTTGATCACCTTGTTCTGCTCCAGATTGGTCACCCCCATGGAGGCCTCCAGCTGGAAGTTGATCTTGTCGAACAGGAACTGGGTGTGGGGCAAGAGAGATTCCACGTCGTGCAGCATCTCGTCGATCCACTTGTTCTGCTCAAGGCTCATGCGCTGGCGCAGGCTGCGTTTGAGGAAACGC
The DNA here is from genome assembly GCF_050633025.1 of Aeromonas sp. GTDB lineage: Bacteria > Pseudomonadota > Gammaproteobacteria > Enterobacterales > Aeromonadaceae > Aeromonas. Next base: position 898 of record NZ_JBODRQ010000186.1, on the reverse strand, counting down.
AGGGCGCGGCGGGTATCGTGCAGAGAGAGACGGATCTGGCCGTTGGCCTCTTCCTGTGCCATCAACTCTTTCAGCATGGGGTTGATCTGATCCGGCTCGAAGATCTGATCGGCGGTGTTTTCCAAGGTCTTGTAACCATCTTCGATAAGGTCGGAGAGGTATTCTACCTTGAGGTTCTGCACCTCCAGCAGGATGTCGAGGGCATCCTCCACCTCCAGCCGATCCTGGCGCATATAGTGACGCAGCAGGCGCACCAGCCCGATGTCATCTTCACGAATGCTGATCAGCAGGTTGTTGCGCAGGGTAAAGGAGACGTGGACACCCTTGGTGTCACGACCGATCCGCTGGGGAAACAGGGAGTGGATGTGCAGACCATCGGTATCCCAGTAGAAACGGGCTGATGCTTCGATGTCATCGAGCTCTTCCTTGTCGGGAACCTCTTCCAGGAACAGGCCCGTCAACCATTCTCGCTCTGCCGTGTCCGGTTTGTAGGCATCCAGCCAGACCGTGTTGTCAGGTACTATGTCGTCAGGCCCGAGCGTGACTATGTCCAGCACCTTGTTATTGAGAATGTAGGCGGTGATCATCTGTCCCCCCTTAAAAAGTCATGGGTAATCAGGGATGGTTGCACAGGTCATGCGGCCTTAGATCGCTGCAGAAGGCGATCCCGTGAATAAGCAGATCGGGCCGATGGAAAACCTGAATGCGGCGAACTATACAGGGGCGGGCCGCGCTTGTCAGGGGCTATTCATCAGGGATTCAGCCTGTTTGTTCAAAAAAACAGCGAGGTCGGATCACCTGAGCGGCTATGCGGCGTAGAACCCAGCCTTTGGTTGGGGGAGGGCTAGCTGGGGCTGCTTGTTGCCGCTGCCCCGCTTCATCACATATTCGGATAATT
>NZ_JBODRQ010000185.1:0-5153 GCF_050633025.1 Aeromonas sp. | reverse complement strand
CTGCTGCGCAACCGGGTCACTGACGTGGAGATTGCAGACGTCTTGGCCCGCTGGACCGGTATTCCGGTCGCCCGCATGCTGGAAGGGGAGCGCGACAAGCTGCTGCGGATGGAAGATCAGCTGCACAGCCGGGTGATTGGTCAGGAAGAGGCGGTTGATGCGGTCTCCAACGCCATTCGCCGCTCCCGCGCCGGACTCTCCGACCCGAATCGCCCCATCGGCTCCTTCCTGTTCCTGGGGCCCACCGGGGTGGGCAAGACCGAGCTGTGCAAGGCGCTGGCCGAGTTCCTGTTCGATACCCAGGATGCCATGGTGCGGATCGATATGTCCGAGTTCATGGAGAAACACAGCGTGGCCCGTTTGGTGGGGGCACCTCCCGGATACGTGGGTTATGAAGAGGGCGGTTATCTGACCGAGGCGGTACGCCGTCGTCCCTACTCGGTGATCCTGCTGGACGAGGTGGAGAAGGCGCATCCCGATGTCTTCAACATCTTGCTGCAGGTGCTGGATGATGGCCGCCTGACCGATGGTCAGGGTCGTACCGTCGATTTCCGCAACACCGTGGTCATCATGACCTCCAACCTCGGGTCGGATCTGATTCAGGAGCATTCTTTTGCAAAAGAGGGTTCCGAGAAGGATTACGACGAGATGAAGGCCATGCTGATGGAGGTGCTGACCCGCAGCTTCCGGCCGGAGTTCATCAACCGGATCGACGAGACGGTGGTGTTCCATCCGCTCGGCGAGGAGCACATCAAGTCCATCGCCCGCATCCAGCTCAAGAGCCTGATGGGCCGACTGGAGGCTCAGGGCTTCGAGGTGGAGGTGAGCGAAGCGCTGCTCGAGAAGCTGGTGCATGCCGGGTTCGACCCCGTGTACGGGGCACGCCCCCTCAAGCGGGCGATCCAGCAGAAGGTGGAGAACCCGCTGGCTCAGGCGCTGCTCTCAGGTCGCATCGTGCCGGGCAAAAAACTGCTGCTGGGGGCCGACAGCAACGGCCTCACCATGACCCAGTAGCCAGTCTCGTATCTATGTTTGCAACGCCAGCCCTCGGGCTGGCGTTGCCATATCTGGTCGATGGAAAATAAAAAAACGGCAATCCGAAGATTGCCGGGAGGAATGTAGTGACGCGACCTGACGTGGGTTGAGCGGGTCGCAGGGGAAAGCCCCCGATTTCGAAACAAAACCGCTAACGGCCTTGCGTCTTACAGCCTGCCGGGGATGCGCTCGCTCAACCCCGATGGCCACCTGCCTGTTGCCATGCTGGCTGAGATGGCGCCAGCATGGCCTTCATTCGTTACAGCATGCCTTGCACGGCGGCTTTCATCTCGGCTGGCCAGACACCGACCTGAACCTGACCGATGTGCTCCTTTTGCAGTAACAGCATGGCCAGACGGGATTGGCCGATGCCACCACCGATGGTCTGCGGCATCCGTGCGGCCAGCAGGTCCTGGTGCCAGTCGTACTGCAGGCGATCCTCGTCGCCGGTGATGGCCAGCTGGCGGCGCAGCGCCTCGGCATCGACCCGGATCCCCATGGAGGAGATCTCGAAGCTGTCTTGCAGCACCGGGTTCCACACCAGAATGTCGCCGTTCAGACCGGCCAGCCCCAGCTCGCTGTGGCTGCTCCAGTCGTCGTAGTCCGGGGCGCGCACATCGTGACGCTCGCCGTGGGAGAGGGCACCGCCGATGCCGATCAGGAACACGGCCCCAAGCTCTTTGGCGATGGCCCGCTCGCGCCCCTTGGCATCGAGATCCGGGTAACGGGCCAGCAGCTCTTCGCTGTGCAGGAACTGGATCTCGGCTGGCAGGAAGGGGGTCAGCTCATGCTCGGCGCAGACCGCGCGCTCGGTAGCCTTGATGGCGGCCCAGATGCCGCGCACGGTTTCCTGCAGATAGGCCAGATCGCGGCGCTCGCTCGGCATCACCTTCTCCCAGTCCCACTGATCCACGTAGACGGAGTGGATGGGGGTGAGCTTGTCTTCATCCGGACGCAGCGCCTTCATGTGGGTGTAGATCCCTTCGCCCGGGCCGAAGCCGAAGCGGCCCAGGGTCTGGCGCTTCCATTTGGCCAGTGAATGGACCACTTCGTAGCTGTGCTCCGGCAGGGTTTTCACTTTGACCTGCACTGCATTCTCATGGCCAGAGAGGTTGTCCTGAGTGCCATCACCGACCCGGCTCAGAATGGGGGCTTGAACCTCCATCAGACCCAGTTGCTGGGCGAGTTGGCGGGAGAACATCTCTTTGACGAAGCTGATCTGCTGTTGGCTGCGAATGTAGTGCTGTTTCATGCTGAATTCCTGTTTCAAATCCCGTTGGATGAAGTGATTCTTCAATATATTGCCAACTAAATTCAATATTCGATAATAGAAATAGCCTTTGTGTGTTTTTTTTCTCAAAATAAGCCGTTGTTAAATGAGGTATCGTCAACGGGAGTGCAAAAAAATGCCGGAAAATTATCGGATCGATAATCTCGATCAGGCCATCCTCACCGCTCTGATGGAAAATGCGCGTATTCCTTACGCCGAACTGGCGAAACAACTGGCGGTCAGCCCGGGCACCATCCATGTGCGGGTGGAGAAGATGAAACAGGCGGGGATCATCGAGGGGACGCGGGTGCAGGTGAACCCCAAGAAGCTGGGCTATGACGTCTGCTGCTTTATCGGCATCAATCTGAAGAGCGCCAAGGATTACCCCTCGGCGCTGGCAAAGTTGCAGGCGCTGGATGAGGTGGTGGAGGCCTACTACACCACCGGCCACTACAGCATCTTCATGAAGGTGATGACCCGCTCCATCGACGAGTTGCAGATCGTGCTGATCAACAAGATCCAGACCATCGACGAGATCCAGTCCACTGAAACCCTGATCTCGTTGCAGAATCCGATCCTGCGGGATGTGAAGCCCTGATCGGTGTTGCTAATGCAGATTTGGACGTTACAGGCTCCGGATAGATTGCCCGAGAGGAAATACGATGGGCGGCAGAGGGCACTGGGGTGTAGTGTCATATGTGTATATGTTTGCCGTCATACGCGGCTTGGCTTGCCGCATATTGGTAGGCTGCAGGTGATCAAGAGGTGCGTATTTATGGCAAATCCTGAAATCGAGAGCCCGCTGGACGGGATCGATAAGTTGACCGTCTCGCTCTACCGTCTTGGCTTGAGTGCGGCAGCCCTGTTGCTGCTTTGCCGCGGTGCGGCGCTGCTGAGTGGGATGGCATTGCTTCCGTCGGCACAATGGTTGATGTCGCTGGCAGTGGCAAGCGCAATCTGCGGCTTTTCGCTGCATATCTACGACAAGCGGATTCGCCTGATTCTGCAGGGATCTGGTTGGGGCGCGTTGGCCCTGGCGGCGGTGGGTGCGCCGGATGCGTTGGTGCTGGGAGCCGCGTTGGCGACGCTCTCCGGGCTGGCGTTCAAGGAGCAGTTTTGCTTCGCCATTCCCGGCATCAAGCTGGTGCCCATTTTGTTGCCGGCGTTATGGCTGCTGGAGTGGTTGCGGGTGGAGTGGGCCGCCGCACTGGTGGCGCTGGTCTGCGGCGCCCTGTTGACCTTGCTGGTGCTGGCCAAGTGGCGGATGCCCCTGCACTTCGATATCGGTGACAAGGGGCGTTACCAGATCTAGGTCTGCTGGCACACCTTCATCTGCTGGTTGAGGGCCTGCATTACCTGACGGCGGCTGATGATGCCGATCACCTTGCCCTGTTGCAGCACCGGGTAGATCTTGGGCTTGGCATCGGCCATCTGGCGAGCCAGATCCAGAATGCTCTCATCCGGCCCGACCGAGAGGGGCGAGCGGTTCATCAGATCCTCCACCCGGGTGCGGGTGTCGCAGTGGTAGCTGCCGATAAGCAGGCTGGGGATGCAATCTTGTTCGGAAAGAAAGCCGATCAGCCGTTTCTGTTCATCCAGTACAGGCAGGCCGCCAAGGCCAGATTGATGCAGCCTATCCAGCGCTTCGGCGAGGTTTAGTCCGGCAGTGAGGGAGTGGGTCAGGTGACCCATGTGGTGGTGTACTTTCAGCATGGTGGTGACTCCGCAAGAGGGGGATGCCGCCACTATGACGCGGGCGGGGGCCCGCGACCAATGGTTTATGCCGCAGAGATTGATAGGCACAAGCCATTGGCGGTGATCCGCTGGCAGGCGGGCTTCGTTCATGCAAGACCATGAAAGGGAAAGGAGATCGTATGCGTGCATTGGTTACGGGCTGCGGCCGTCGACTCGGATTTTATCTCTGTGAACAGCTGGTGGCAGCGGGCTGGCAGGTGACGGGCAGTTATCGCAGCGAGCGGCCGGAGCTGGCCACGCTGGTTGCATTGGGGGTCGAACTGGTGCAGGCGGATTTTGGTCGGGAAGAGGACGTAGGCAAGCTGATCGATGTGCTGGCAACCCATCAGGATCTGACGCTGGTGATCCACAACGCCTCGGCCTTCGAGCCGCAGGCAACTGATCCGGCGGCGCAACTGGCCCAGTTCGAGCAGTTCTACCGGGTACACATGGCGGCCCCCTTCCAGCTAAACCGGGCGCTGGCCCCCCGGCTGGCCAGCAATCCCAACGCCAGCATCATTCATATCACCGATATCTATATCCATGCCCCGGCCCCCCGTTTTGCCAGCTATGTGGCCACCAAGGCGGGAGCCCATTCGCTGGCCATGAGCTTTGCCCGAGAGCTGGCGCCTGCGGTGCGGGTCAACACCATAGAGCCGGGGCCGATCCTGTTTCTCGACGAGCATGACGAGGCATGGCGCCAGCAGGTGTTGGCGAAAACACCGCTGGCGCGGGAGGGAGGGCTGGAACCCATCTGGCAGGCGGTGCAGTTACTGATGGGGAACAGTTATATGACGGGGGCCAGCATCAAGATAGATGGCGGGCGCGCGCTGGCCACCCTCTGAGGGGTTGCCAAGCTCCAGTGGCGCCAGCCCGACCTGCCGGGTCAGCAAGCCCTTGCCGGGTTTGAGCTGGCCCGACGGGGCGGGGAGCGTCACTTGCAGCGCCACCTTGGGGTCATGCACCTCGCCATGGCCGTAGAGCTCGGCCAGCAGCTCCGCCAGATAGGAATCGACCTCTACCGAGGCAAAGTCACCGCTCCTGTTGCTGGCCAGAATATCGATGTCGAGCGGCCGGTCGTGTACCTTGCAGAGCGGATCGTTGCGATCCCGGC
>NZ_JBODRQ010000184.1:0-5197 GCF_050633025.1 Aeromonas sp. | reverse complement strand
CCCATCATGGTGCGGCCGTGAAAGCCCCCCTTGAAGGCGATGGTGCCGCTGCGGCCGGTGTGGGCGCGGGCGATCTTGATGGCGTTCTCGACCGCCTCGGCACCGGTGGAGAGAAACAGGGTGCGCTTGGGCGTCGGGCCGGGCACCAGCGCATTGAGCTTTTCGGCAAGCTCGATATAGCCGGGGTAGGGGGTGACCTGAAAGCAGGTGTGGCTGAACTTTTCCAGCTGTTCACGTACCGCCGCCACTACTTTTGGATGGTTGTGACCGGTGTTGAGCACGGCGATGCCGGAGGCAAAGTCGATGTAGCGGTTGCCCTCCACATCCCACAGCTCGGCGTTTTGCGCCCGGTCGATAAAGACCGGCAGTAGGGTGCCAACGCCGTTGACCACGGCCGCTTCGCGGCGCGCTTGCCACGCCTTGTTTGATTCTGACTGACTCATCTTTCCTCCCTGAGGGGCCGCAGCCCCCGATATTCCCTGAATGAATGTGTGGCGGGCGATCTGGCGCCCATTACCGCCGCACAGCCCATCGGGGCACATTCGGCGGCCTGTTGTCTCTGTGTTGCTGCCTTAGCGAATGGCGCCAAAGCAGAGGTATTTGGTCTCCAGATACTCCTCCAGCCCCTCGGCGGCCCCTTCACGGCCAAGACCCGACTCCTTGATCCCGCCAAAGGGGGCCAGCTCGGTTGAGATGATCCCCTCGTTGATGCCGACCATGCCGTATTCAAGCTGCTCCGCAACGCGCCACACCCGGGCGATATCGCGGCCATAGAAGTAGGCGGCCAGGCCATAAGGGGTGTCGTTGGCAATGGAGATGGCCTCGGCTTCGGTCTCGAAGCGCACCAGCGGGGCGACCGGGCCGAAGATCTCCTCCTGCAGGATGGGGTTGGTTTTAGCCACCTTGCCCAGAATGGTGGGCTGATAGAAGAGCGGGCCGGCGGGGTGGGCTTCGCCCCCCAGCAGCAGCTCGGCACCGGCGGCGACCGATTGCTGCACCAGCTCGGCCACCTTGCTGGCGGCTGCCGGGTTGATCAGCGGGCCGATCTGGGTGCCCTCTGCCATGCCATCCCCCACCTTGAAGGCGGAAACGGCGGCGGTGAGCTTCTCGGCGAAGGCGTCATAGACGCTGGCCTGCACCAGAATGCGGTTGGCGCAGACGCAGGTCTGCCCGGCGTTGCGGTATTTGGAGGCGAGCGCCCCGGCCACGGCGGCGTCGAGGTCGGCGTCGTCAAAGACGATAAAGGGGGCGTTGCCACCCAGCTCCAGTGAGAGGCGCTTCATGGTGTCGGCGCACTGGCGCATCAGCAGCTTGCCGATGCGGGTCGAACCGGTGAAGGAGAGCTTGCGCACAGTCGGGTTGTTGCACAGCTCGTTGCCCACCGCGCTCGGCTGGTGGCTGGTGACGATATTGATCACCCCGGCGGGGATCCCTGCCTGCTCGGCCAGTACCGCCAGCGCCAGTGCGCAGAGCGGCGTTTCGGCGGCAGGCTTGATGACGATGGTGCAACCGGCGGCCAGCGCCGGGCCCGCCTTGCGGGTGATCATGGCAATGGGGAAGTTCCACGGGGTGATGGCGGCGACCACCCCGACCGGCTGCTTGATGGTGGCCAACCGGCGATCGCTGCTAAAACCCGGGATGGTGCGGCCATAGGCGCGCTTGCCCTCTTCCGCGAACCACTGGATAAAGCTGGCGCCGTAGGTCACTTCCCCCTTGGCTTCCGCCAGCGGCTTGCCCTGCTCGCAGGTCATGATGCGGGCCAGTTCATCGCAGTGGGCGGTGATAGCGGCAAACCAGGCGTAGAGCTTGTTGCTGCGCTCCTTGGCGGTTAGCGCTGCCCAGGCGGGTTGCGCCCCGTGGGCGGCCGCGATGGCGCGGCGGGTATCCTCTTCATTCATGTCGGGCACCTGAGTGATCACGGCACCGGTAGCCGGATTGGTGACCTCGAAGGTGCGGCCGCTGGCGGCCTCGCACCACTGACCATCTATATAGGCGCGGGATTTGATCAAGCTTTGATTGGAGCTGGTAGCGGACATGGCAAGCCTCAATGGTGAAACCTGGCAGCAAGGTGGCGATGATGCGGCTCATCCTGTGGTGCTGCCGTATAAAATAATAAGCACAGGGAGACCATAAATTGAGCTGAAATGTTTTTCAAGTGTTAAATATATTTGAATTGTTGGTGAGCTGCATGCTAGAAAATGGGCTGTGTAGCGCAGTTTACCCCGATCCTGTGGCTTGATGTGATGGGCTGGGTGTGCAAAATAATTAACGATGTGTGTGTAACATCGCAAACAGCCAGGGATGGTGCTGGTCCGCTATTTTAACCAGAGGGAAGAGGGAGATGACCCATGTTGCGGGAGTGCAGGCAGAAGATGAGAGGGGGCCTGCCATGAGCGGGCCACAGAGCAGTGAGATCGAGGCTCGCCTGCAGCTGGTGCCGCAGAGTGGTGCCCGTACCATGGGCGAGCGGCTGGCGGCGGTGCGCCATCAGCTGGGGCTCTCCCAGCGGCGGGCGGCCGAGCTGAGCGGCCTGACCCACGGCGCCATCTGCATGATCGAGCAGGACAAGGTGAGCCCCTCGGTGGCCTCCCTGCAAAAGCTGCTCACCGTCTATGGCCTGCCGCTGTCGCGCTTTTTCGCCGAGGAGGAGAGCCGCCCTTGCAGCGTGGTGATCAAGGCTGAACAGCTTATCGAGCTGGGCAGTCAGGGGGTCTCGATGAAGCTGGTGCACAACGGCAACAACCGCCGCCAGCTCGGCTTTATGCTGGAGACCTATCCCCCCGGCACTGACACCGGCGGGCAGGTCAAGCATCAGGGGGAGGAGGTCGGCACTGTGCTGGAGGGGTCGGTAACCCTGACGGTGGCAGGCCAGAGTTATCAACTCGAAGCGGGCGACAGCTATGTGATCGATACGGGCGAGCCCCACAGTTTCAGCAATCCGTCGGGGCAGATCTGTCGCATCGTCAGCGCCCACACCCCGGCGAGCTTTTAATCCTGACAGTAGTTTGGCAACAGAACCGGTAAGGAAACAGGGATCATGACCGAACATGTAAACAGTTACTACGCAGCCAGCGCCAATAAACACGCGCCCTACCCGACATTGACCGAGCAGCTGGAGTGCGATGTCTGCGTCATCGGGGCGGGCTATACCGGCCTCTCCAGCGCCCTGCATCTGGTGGAGAAGGGCTACAAGGTGGTGGTGCTGGAGGCGGCCCGGGTCGGTTTTGGCGCCAGCGGCCGCAACGGCGGCCAGATCGTCAACTCCTACAGCCGCGACATCGACACCATAGAAGCGAACTGCCCGCCGGATCAGGCCAGGCTGCTCGGTTCCATGCTGTTTGAGGGAGGCCAGATCATCCGCGAGCGGATCAAGCGCTACAACATCCAGTGCGATCTGCAGCAGGGGGGCGTCTTTGCCGCCGAGACCGAGAAGCAACTGCACGAGCTCAAGTCCCAATATGCCCGTTGGCAGAAGTGGGGCAATGACCAGCTGGAGCTGCTCGATGCCAAGGGGGTGCGCGAGGTGGTCGCGAGCGATCGCTACGTCGGCGCCCTGCTCGACAAGAGCGGTGGCCATATTCACCCCCTCAATCTGGCGCTGGGGGAGGCGGAGGCGATCCGCATCCAGGGGGGGCAGATCTTCGAACAATCCGCCGTCACCAGTATCACCCCGGGTCAACCAGCCCTGGTCAAAACAGCCAAGGGGGCGGTGAAGGCACGCTTTGTGGTGGTGGCGGGCAACGCCTATCTCGGCAATCTGGTGCCCGAGCTGGCGGGCAAGAGCATGCCCTGCGGCACCCAGGTGATCGCCACCGAAGTGCTGGGGGAGGAGCGGGCTCGCTCGCTGTTGCCACAAAACTACTGTCTGGAGGATTGTAACTACCTGCTCGACTACTACCGTACCTCCGGCGATCACCGGTTGCTCTATGGCGGCGGCGTGGTCTACGGCGCGCGGGATCCGGCGGATATCGAGCGGCTGATCATTCCCAAGATGCTCAAGACTTTCCCGCAACTGGCGGGGGTCAAGGTGGAGTACACCTGGACCGGCAACTTCCTGCTCACCCTGTCGCGGCTGCCGCAGTTTGGTCGCATCGGCCCCAACATCTACTACATGCAGGGCTACAGCGGCCACGGTGTCACCTGTACCCATCTGGCGGGCAAGCTGCTCTCCGAGGTGCTAAGCGGTCAGGCGGAGCGCTTCGATGCCTTTGCCAAACTGCCGCACTACCCCTTCCCGGGTGGCCGCCTCTTCCGTATCCCCTTTACCGCCGCGGGCGCCGCCTGGTACACCTTGCGCGACCGGTTGGGGGTATAAAGGGCTGCCCAGAGAAAAATGTGGGCTGGTGGTTGCCGCTTAGCTAGCGCAGATGCCAGCACCAATACCGGAAACAACAAGGCCACCGCGAGGGCGGCCTTGTTGTTTATCAAGCAGCAGCGCGCTGATTAGCTGTAGAAGGCTTCAACGGTGCCCTTGAGCTTGATCAGGATGGGCTGACCACGGCGATCCAGCGCTTTGGGGGAGGGGATCTTCACCCAACCTTCGCTGATGCAGTACTCCTCGACATCGGTGCGCTCTTTGCCGTTCAGGCGAATACCGATCGGGTGCTCGAAGCAGGCGGCCACATAGTGAGGGCTGCGGGGATTGCAGGAGAGGTGATCCGGCAGAGCCGGTTTGGTGCTGGTATCGCTCATCGATATAACCCGAAATGAATAAAAAGTGGGTCATTGTAGAGAATGCCGCCATGGCATTCAAGGCGGCCACAAAACAGGCAAAGCGTGCTCGCCATCGCTATGGGCGATCCGCTTATCCCCGTTGCCAATGCATCACCAACTCGGGGTGGCCGCTATGCTCGCACAACTGCTGCTCACCCTCTTTGAAACCGTTGCGGGAATAGAAGCGCCGCGCCTGCTCATTTTCGGCGTAGACCGTCAACTCGAGTCGATCATATTGGGCTTTGAGGTGTTCGAGCAGTTGGCGACCCAGCCCGTGTGATTGGTGATCTGGGGAGATAAACAGGGCGGCGACAGACCCCTGATACCAGGAGATAAAGCCCAGTAGCTGTCCATCCTCCTCATAACCCCAGCTCTTGCTGGCGGGCAGATAGATGTCCCGCATCGCTGCCCGTTGCTCATGCCAAAAGGCGGCGGGAATAAAGTCGTGGGCTTTTACCGATGCCTGATACCAGAGCTCGACGGC
>NZ_JBODRQ010000183.1:0-5280 GCF_050633025.1 Aeromonas sp. | reverse complement strand
AGCTCGGGGTGCAGGGTCTCCGGGTGGTTGCGGGAGCGGTTGAGCAGCTCGGCCTGCAGCACGTTGAGCGGGTCTGTGTAGGGGTTACGCAGCTTGATGGACTCCTTGATCCACGGCTGATCCTCCAGCAGATCCCCGCGCGGACTCAGTTTCAGCACCACCTCGATGGATTCAGCGAGCTCCTGACGTAGCTGTTTACCAAGGCCCCACAGCTCCTGCGGCACCAGACGGGTATCGTAGTACTCGGCGAGCCAGGCATCAGCCTTGAGGAACACCATCTCCAGCATCTCGAGGCGAGTGCGGAAGAAGGGCCACTGGGCGCTCATCTCCTCCAGCACCGCCAGCTTGCCGCCATCGATGGCCTGTTGCAGCGCCTTGTGGGCACCGAGCCAGGCCGGCAGCATCAGGCGGTTCTGGGTCCAGGCGAAAATCCAGGGGATGGCGCGCAGGCTCTCGACGCCGCCATTGGGCTTGCGCTTGGCCGGGCGGGAACCGAGCGGCAGCTTGCCGAGCTCCATCTCCGGGGTAGCGGCACGGAAGTAAGGGACGAAGTCCGGATGACCGCGCACGATACTGCGGTAGTGATCGCAGGAGTCGGCGGCCAGCTGTTCCATCACCTCGCGCCAGCACTCTTTCGGCTTGGGTGGCGGCAGCAGGTTCCCTTCCAGCACGGCGCTGGTGTAGAGCTCCAGACTCTTGATCGCCACTTTCGGCAGACCGAACTTGAAGCGGATCATCTCCCCCTGTTCGGTGGTACGCAGACCGCCGCGCAGGGATCCCGGCGGCTGGGAGAGGATCGCCTGATGGGCAGGGGCACCGCCACGACCGACGGTACCGCCACGGCCATGGAACAGGGTGAGGCGGATGTTGTTGGCTTCGGCCAGACCCACCAGGGATTCCATGGCGGCGTACTGGGCCCAGCCAGCGGCCATCATGCCCGCATCCTTGGCAGAGTCGGAGTAACCGATCATCACGTACTGACGGCCCTGAATGTAGCCGCGATACCAGTCCACCGAGAGCAGACGCTCCATCACGGCGGTGCCTGCCATCAGGTCATCCTGGGTTTCGAACAGCGGAGCGACCGGCATGCGGAACTTGCAGCCCGCCTCTTTAAGCAGCAGTTGCACCGACAGCACATCGGACGGCGCTCCGGCCATGGAGATGATGTAGATGCCGAACGCGTCGGGGTCGTGCTGGGCGATGACCTGGCAGGTATCCAGCGTCTCGCGTACTTCATCGCTCGGCTCCCAGTCGTGGGGAATGAGCGGGCGACGGGAGCTCAGTTCGCCCAGCAGGAAGGCCTGCTTGTCATCTTCGCTCCACTCGGCGTAGTCACCCAGACCCAGATAGCGGGTCAGCTCGGAGAAGACCAGCCCGTGACGCTCGCCATCCTGACGGATATCCAGTTTGACCAGATGGATGCCGAAACAGGCGACCTTGCGCAGCACATCCAGCAGCATGCCATCGGCGATGTTGCCCATGCCGCAGGCATGCAATGAGTGGTAGCAAAGCTCCAGCGGCTCGCGCAGCTGGGCGGTGGTCTTGACCAGATCCCGGCTCTCGCTCGCCTGCCCCTGCACCTTGGCAGTGAGGTGCTCCTTGGTTTCGCGCAGCGCTTCACGCAGCTCGCGCACCAGCGCGCGGTAGGGCTCGGGGTGATCGCCAACGCGAGCACGCACGGCGTCGGTACAGTCGGACATGGAGAGCTCGGAGGTGAGCTCCTTGATGTCTTTGTAGAACAGGCTCACCGCCATCCAGCGGCCCAGCTCCAGCACTTCGGCCGTCACCTTGGCGGTGACGAAGGGGTTGCCGTCACGGTCACCGCCCATCCAGGAGGTGAACTTGACCGGCGCGGCATCCAGCGGCAGCCGCACACCCAGATGGTGTTGCAGACGCTCGTCCAGATTGCGCATGAATTCGGGAATGGCTGGCCACAGGCTGTTCTCCACCACGGCGAAGCCCCACTTGGCCTCGTCGACCGGAGTCGGGCGCTGTTCGCGGATCTCGTTGGTGTGCCACGCCTGATTGATCAGCTGCTCGATGCGATTGAGGATCTTGTCCCGCTCGCGGGGCAGCAGGTCGGAGAGCTCCAGCGCCTCGAGGCAGTCGTTGAGCTGTACGTGCTTGTGGATCAGGGTGCGACGGGTCACCTCGGTGGGGTGAGCGGTCAGCACCAGATCGATATCCAGCTCGCGCACGGCCTGAATGATGGCCTCTTGCGACAGGTTGGAGGCTTTCAGCTTGTCGAACATCTGCTCCAGCGGGTCCGGGGTGCAGATCTGCTCTTCGCAGCGACGGGAGATGGTGTGGAACTGTTCCGCCACGTTGGCCAGATTGAGGAACTGGCTGAAGGCGCGGGCCACCGGCAGCAGTTCATCATCGCTCAGGGTGCGCAGGGTATCGAGCAGACGTTCCCGGTCTGATTCATTGCCCTTGCGAGAGGACTTGGCCAATTGGCGAATGGTTTCGATCTTGTCGAGAAAGGCCTGACCCTGATGATCCTTGATGGATTTACCCAGCAGCTGACCCAGCATACCTACGTTGGCGCGTAGTGCGGCGTACTTTTCGTTCATTCCACATCCTTATCTTGTTGGTGCCTGACACCCATCCGGGGTGCTAGACGACCTCACTTATTGTTGTGCGATTACAACATATGCTTCGTCATCTTAGGGTGACAATCTACCCAGATTGTCTGCGCAAGGTCAAATAACAGGCCGATTCAGAACATGTATTTCCATCACCACTCCACAACCGGCTTGTTATGTAACTTACTTACAGTTTTTACGCCCCTTTCACCGCCGCCGCTACAGGCAAAAACGTCTGATCAGGTGCTGCAACACTGAGGTGGTCGGCTTGACGAAGGAGAGGTCGAGATACTCATCCGGCTGGTGCGCCTGGGTGATATGACCGGGGCCCATCACTATGGTCTCGCAGCCAAGCTGCTGGATAAACGGTGCCTCGGTGCAGTAGTTGACCGACTCGGCGGCGCGGCCGCTCGCCTTCTCAGCTTCGCGCACCAGCACAGAGTCGTCGGCGCAGGCGTAGGCGGGAATGGGCTCGTGCAGATGTTGTAGATGCAGGCAGCCCGGCTGGTGGATCTCGATGGGTGACAGCGCCTCTTTGAGCATCCCCATCAACTCATCCGGCCCCACCTGCGGAGTAGGCCTCAGGTCGATATGCAGCTCGCAGCAGCCGCAGATGCGGTTCGGGCTGTCACCGCCCTGAATGTAACCCAGGTTCAGAGTCGGCTGCGGCACGGCAAAGCGGTGGTCGGCGTAGCGATCTTTCAGATCCTGCTGCAAGCGCAGCACCTGCCCCATCGCCTTGTGCATGATCTCCATGGCGTTGACGCCGTTGGCGGGATCCGAGCTGTGACCGCTCTTGCCGGTAATGCGGATCGCCTCCGACATATGTCCCTTGTGGGCCACCACGGGCACCAGTCCGGTTGGTTCGCCAATCACGGCGTAGTCGGGTTTGAGTTCGGCTGACGCTGCGATGGCGCGGGCCCCCGCCATGGTGGTCTCTTCATCGGCAGTGGCGAGAATGCGCAGGGGCTTGGTGAGAGTGGTGAGGTCGATCTCCTTGAGCGCCTCGACGATAAAGGCGAAGAAGCCCTTCATGTCGATGGTGCCGAGGCCATAGAGGCGGTTGCCCTCTTCGGTCAACTTGAAGGGATCCTTGCTCCACCCCCCCTCATCGAACGGCACAGTATCGGTGTGGCCCGCCAGCAGCAGACCGCCCTCACCCTGACCGATCGTCGCCACCAGATTGAACTTGCCCGGCAGATCGGGGAGCGCTGTCACCTCGCACTGAAAACCGAGCTGACCGAACCAGTCAGCCAGCAGCCGGATCACTGCCTCGTTGCTCTGATCCCACTTGGGATCCGTGCTGCTGATAGAGGGAATCGCAATAATATTCTTATAAAGTGAAAAAAAATCCAGATTAGCCATCAGCTCCTCCTTGCGTCCCGGGAATGTTTCTGTTAGAAAATACAAATGCAAAGTGAGTGCATGAATATTCTGTAATTTTACCTGAATATCTGGCTCATCAACAAAGGCTTCTAGTTGTAAGGGAAAGTTAATGTTCTGTCACCTGATCTATAACCGACGACACACACCCGCCTGAATTGCCCCTCCGCACTTGTGTTATCAAGACGGTGCAAAGGGGCGATCGAACACCCTTGTGCACTGCAGCGTCATGCTGTGAATCTCGAACTCTGACTTGGAATATGCAACATGCTTAACACCGTTATCGTCGGTGCCAGTGGCTACGCGGGAGCCGAACTGGCCGCACTGGTACAGAACCATCCACAACTCAAACTGTTCGGCCTCTATGTCTCGGCCGGCAGTCAGGATGCCCACAAGCGCTTCTCTTCCCTGCATCCCCAGTGGGTCGGCGCCCTCGATCAGCCGCTGCTGCCACTGGACGAGGATGGCATGACCCGGATCCTGACCCAGGCCGACCTGGTACTGCTGGCCACCGCCCACGAGGTAAGCGCCGAACTCGCACCCAAGTTTCTCGCCAAGGGTCTGCCGGTATTCGATCTCTCCGGTGCCTTCCGGGTCAAGGATCAGAGCTTTTACGACAGCTTCTACGGCTTCACCCACCAGAGCAAGCAGTGGCTGGATCAGGCCGTCTATGGTCTGGCCGAGTGGAATGCCGATGCCATCGCTACCGCCCAACTGGTCGCCGTGCCGGGTTGCTACCCGACCGCATCGCTGTGCGCCCTCAAGCCGCTGCAGCAGGATGGTCTGATTGCCAAGGGGTGGCAGCCCATCATCAACGCGGTCTCCGGGGTTTCCGGCGCCGGGCGCAAGGCTGCCATCAACACCAGCTTCTGCGAAGTGAGCCTTAACCCTTACGGCACCTTCAATCACAGACACCAGCCGGAGATCAGCCATCACCTCGGCAAGGAGGTGCTGTTCCAGCCCCACCTTGGCAACTATGTGCGCGGCATTCTGGCCACCATTTATGTGCAGCTGGCGGACGGCGTCACCCCCACCCAGGTGGATCAGGCCTTCCTCAAGGCTTACGAAGGCAAGCCGCTGATGCGCCTCACCGGCCAGATGCCCTCCATTCGCGGCGTCGCGGGCACCCCTTACTGCGATATCGCCTGGCAACAGCAGGGCAACATGCTGGTGGTGGTCTCTGCCATCGACAACCTGCTCAAGGGCGCCGCCTCGCAAGCCATGCAGTGCATAAATATCAAATTTGGATTTGAACCGGCCACCGGCCTGATTTAAGGACTTAGGAAGGATCTCGAACATGGACAAACAGACG
>NZ_JBODRQ010000182.1:0-5318 GCF_050633025.1 Aeromonas sp. | reverse complement strand
GCAGCCATGCGGGCTTCGATGTAGGCCAGTGCGCGATCGATACGCGCCAGTACCCGTTCTTTGCCGACCAGCGCCATCACGGCGTCGATGCCGGGGGACTGGCCCAGACCGGTGACAGCCACGCGCAGCGGCATGCCGACCTTGCCCATGCCCTGACCCAGCTCGGCGGCAGTGGCTTCAATCAGCTCGTGCAGCGCTTCGGTGGTCCAGCTATCCAGTGCAGCCAGCTTGGTCTTGGCCAGAGCCAGCGGCTCGGCAGCCACGCCACGCAGGTGCTTCTTGGCAGCCGCTTCGTCGATCGCCTCAAAATCTTCGAACAGGTAGCGGCTCTGGGCGGCCATCTCGACCAGAGTGTTGCAGCGCTCGGCCAGCAGGGTGACTACCTCGGCCAGCGCCGGGCCATTGCTGGTGTCGATCTTCTGGTTTTCCATGTGCCATGCCAGATGCTTGGCAACATAAGCCGGATCCAGGCTGCGCATGTAGTGGTTGTTCAGCCACAGCAGCTTGTCGGTGTTGAAGGCGGAGGCAGACTTGGAGATGGCATCCAGGCTGAACAGCTTGATCATCTCTTCCAGGCTGAAGATCTCCTGATCGCCGTGGGACCAGCCCAGACGCACCAGGTAGTTCAGCAGCGCTTCCGGCAGGTAACCATCGTCGCGGTACTGCATTACAGAGACTGCACCGTGGCGCTTGGAGAGCTTGGCACCGTCATCACCCAGGATCATGGAGACGTGGGCAAACTCCGGTACCGGCGCGTTCAGGGCCTTGTAGATGTTGATCTGGCGCGGGGTGTTGTTGATGTGGTCTTCGCCACGCACCACGTGGGTGATCTCCATATCCCAGTCATCGACTACAACACAGAAGTTGTAGGTCGGCGCGCCGTCGGTACGGCGAATGATCAGATCGTCCAGCTCGGTGTTGGCAAACTCGATGCGGCCACGGACGTGGTCATCGAACACCACTGAACCTTCGGTCGGGTTGCGGAAGCGGATCACGTGCGGCGCATCGGCCGGGTGGTCATGGGCGTGGTCGCGGCACTTGCCGTCGTAGCGGGGCTTCTCGCCGTTGGCCATCTGGCCTTCACGCAGCGCTTCCAGACGCTCCTTGGAGCAGTAGCACTTGTAGGCGCGGCCATCAGCCAGCATCTCGTCGATCAGACCGTTGTAGCGATCGAAGCGCTTGGTCTGGTAGTAGGGGCCCTCATCCCAGTTCAGCTCCAGCCATTCCATGCCCTCAATGATGGCGTCGATCGCCTCCTGAGTGGAACGTTCCAGGTCGGTATCCTCAATACGCAGCACGAACTCACCGCCCTGGTTCTTTGCAAACAACCAGGAATAGAGTGCGGTACGGGCACCGCCGACATGCAAAAAGCCGGTCGGGCTGGGAGCAAAACGGGTTTTGACTTTCATCTTTAAGCCTTGTGTAGAGGGCCTTGGGCCAATTCGTTAAAAAAACCGTCGCATTTTAGCACCGACAATCACGGATGGGAAAACCATGACGCCATTGCGGGCTAAAGTAGGGAATTAAATCTGTCGCCATTTGTATCTGTAACCCGATATTTGAAGAGGATCGCAAAACAGAAGCCCCGTTTCCGATTTGCTATGCACAATACTGGAGAGCTGCCTCCTCCGGTCGATACCCAAATAACGCTCACCACACTTCTCACGAACAAGGAAGAGACGATGCAGTTCCGTTCTATCCAGAATCGCATTCTTGTGATGGCCGGGATCGCCATGACCGCAGCCCTGGTCATCCTGATCCTGCTCAACCAATACTCCGGCCAACAGACCCAACAACTCACCATCAGATCCAGCCGTGAAGCGCTGCAGCAGGAGGCATGGCAGAAGGTCAGCGCCAATGCCCGCGCAGAGGCGGCCACCATCACCCAGTTGCTGCAAAAAGGGCTCTCCTACACCCAGCAGATGGCCAGCGCCCTCGCCCTGCAACAACAGGGAAAACTGCCGCTGGATCGCCAGCAGGCGACCGACCTGCTCAAGGCACAACTGGCGCTGGATCCCCAGCTTTATGGCACCTTTGCCGGCTTCGAGCCCAACGGTTTCGACGGTCAGGATGCCGTCTTCGCAGGCCAGCGTGCGCTAGGCAGTGACGACAAGGGGCGCTTCGTGCCCTACTTCTATCGCGACAAGGATCAAGTCGGCACAGATCTGCTGTTCTCCATCGAAAAAAACGACCCGGACGAATTCGGCAATCCCGCCAACGACTACTACGCCTGCCCGAAACGGGAGGGGCGCTCCTGCCTCATCGATCCCTTCAAGGTGGATATCAACGGCCAGCAAGTACTGGTGAGCACCATCACCACCCCCATCATGGTGGATCGTCAGTTCAAAGGGATCGCAGCGCTGGACTTGGCAGTGGACTCCATCAGCCGTCAGGCCAAGAGCCTCAACAGCAATATCTATGATGGCCAGGGGGAGACCCTGATCGTCAGCGCCGCCGGTGTCATCACCGGCACCAGCGGCGATGCCAGCCTGCTCGGCAGCAGCGCAAGTAAGGTGCTGGGCAACCAGTGGCTGCAGTACCTAAAACCGGAAGTTCAGCGTCAGGAGCTGGACGAGTCATTCCGTATTTCCGTCCCCATCATGGTGCCGGGAATGAGCCGCAACTGGGCCATCATCGTCACCCTGCCCTACAAGGTGGTACTGGCAGGAGCTGATCAGCTGGAGAGCCAGCTCAATGAGATGAACCGCACCGCTGTGAGCCAGCAGCTGGTCGGCGCCTTTATCGTACTGGCGCTGGCGCTGGTCACCATGCTGGTGATTGCTCGCAGCATCACAGGCCCCATCCGTCAGATGGTCAGCCTGGTGGATGACATCGCCGATGGTGAAGGGGATCTCACCAAGCGCCTCGCAACCCGCTCGGTGGATGAGTTGGGGGAGCTCGCCAAGGGGATCAACCGCTTTATCGACAAGCTGCAAGGGCTGCTCGGGGATGTGCTCAAGACTGCTAGCGAGGTGAACCGCTACGCCGGTGACACCGACCGCATCGCCGGTCAGACCGACAGCAACCTGCACCACCACCAGGCGGAGATGGAACAAATGCTGACCGCGGTACAGGAGATGTCCTACGTCAGTCAGGAGGTCGCCACCCACGCCAACAACACCGCCGACTCGGCCAAACAGGCGCAAAGCGCGGCCGATCAGGGCAAGGAGCGCTTCCAGCAGGTGATCCTGTCGATGCACAAGGTCGCGGCAGAGGCCGGTAAAGGGGCCGAAGTGGTGGAAGGGCTGGCCCACGACAGCGCCCAGATCACCAGCATCCTCACCGTCATTCAGGGGATTGCCGACCAGACCAACCTGCTGGCCCTCAACGCAGCCATCGAGGCTGCCCGGGCTGGTGAACAGGGGCGCGGCTTTGCTGTGGTGGCCGACGAGGTACGCAAACTGGCTGGCAATACCCAGCAGGCGGTACAGAACACCCAGGAGCTGATCGAGAAAATCCGCCACAGCTCCACCAATGCGGTCAATGCCATCACCCAGAGCCAGCAGCTGACCCATCAGGCGGTGAGCGAAGCGGATCTGGCGGAAGAAGCGATCGGCAGCATCTACCAGGCCATCTCCACCATCAACGACATGACCTACCAGATCGCCTCCGCCGCCGAAGAGCAGAGCTCGGTCTCCGAGACCGTCTCCGGCAACCTGTCAAAAACCAACGCACTGGCCAACGACATTGCTCAGGATGCGACCGACACGGCCAAAGCCAGTCAGGCTTTGCGTCAGGCGGCCGATGAATTGCAGCAATTATTGGGTCAATTTCGTCTCAGCTGATAATTTTCCGCCTCAGGACTCTCCCCCTCGGGGGCGAGTCCGTTTACCATAGGCGACGAATTTGCCTGATGGCAGGCAATGTAGTGAGAGGTAAATGCCGTGCCCACCCCGGACCGTCGCCCACGAGGCCATAACAGACGAGCCCAGCAGCGTCGCCAAGACGAATCACAAGTATCCCTGCTCCATCGTATCAATGCAGCAACAGAGTCCTTGCGCCAACGATTTGGCAAGAAAGAGCAACAGCCCGCCCCACGCAGCCAGAGTGCCAGCACAGGCAAATTCAAGCTGGGCAGCCCGCTGCCGCGCAAGAACACCATAGGTCTGATGATCCTGATCCCGCTCTGGCTGCTGGTACTGGCCTGGGAGCCTGCTCCGTCCGCCCCCAAGGCCGCCCCTTCCGGCTCGCTGGAAGTACCGCTGGCCGTGCCTGCTCAGGCTCTAACTGTCGGCAATGGCGCGGCAGGCAGTGCAGCCGTACCAGCCAAACCGGTCGAAGAGAAGGTTGATGGCACCTGGCTGCAACACGATGTGCAAGCCGGAGAAACGCTCTACTCCATCTGGCGCAAATTCGAGTTGCCAGGTGCCGAGCTGAGCCGCCTGATCGCCATCGAGGGGCCGGATCGCCCCCTGACCCGCCTGCAATCGGGCCGCGCCATCTTCATCCTGGTGGACGACACCCGCCGCATCCAGCGGGTGGAGATCCGCTCCTACGGTCAGGCCATCTATCGCTACGACCGGCAGGGCGAAGGGTTCGCCCTCAAAGAGTAACAACACGGGAGGCGCTGGCCTCCCGTTTTTTTCAGTCAAAAATCTTCAAATAAGCTACTGACTTCACAATATTTTTAGCTTGTTCAAAAAACGAAAGGGGTCAAATTGACAAGGATCGGCGCTAACGTACAATCGTTTGTGCTTTAGACAGGGATTGTTCTACGTGCTACTGGGACAAAGAGACGTGGTCAGTCATGAGCCAACCCCTGCTTGCGAGGCAAATGCAGCCCAGCACGGGCTTAGTTTCATTTTGTTATTGATAGGATTTAGCACATGTCTGACATTCGCACCGGCCAGGTAAAATGGTTCAACGAAACCAAGGGTTTTGGCTTTATTGAACAATCCCAGGGTCCGGACGTATTCGTTCACTTCTCCTCCATCCAGAGCACCGGTTTCAAAACCCTGGCTGAAGGTCAAAAAGTCCAGTTCACTGTGACCCAGGGCAAAAAAGGCCCTCAGGCTGAGAACGTTACTCTGGTCTAAGCCCGCGCCAGTGAACCATGCAGGAGGAGCCAAGGCCCCTCCTCTTTTTTCCCGCAATTCTCGCCTCCCACCACCTGTCACAACCGCTTGCCTCGATCAGCCCATAGAGTAAGCCCCCCTTGTTTGCAGAAGGCGGCAGAGACACGCTGAGTAAACGCCAGATACGACAAAGCATCGCAACGCGATGTGAAAGGCAATTCAAAGGGATTATGAAAACTTCGAAGAGAGATTGGAGCGGGAAACGAGACTCGAACTCGCGACCCCGACCTTGGCAAGGTCGTG
>NZ_JBODRQ010000181.1:0-5335 GCF_050633025.1 Aeromonas sp. | reverse complement strand
TTTGCAGAGCTAAGAAAGGCGGCTTAGCGTTGCACTTCGGAGTTGAATCCGCCATTACCTCACCAAGAAACATTTAAATTAAACAATTGTATTACCCATCGCACTTAATAACCTACTATGCCACTGAGATCAGTGCAACACTTATTTAAAACATAATAAAATAATGTGTAGTTGTCAGTTTTCAATATACAAATTGAACATTTATTAACATTTACTCAAGTTTCACTAGTCTCATAAATAATCAATATTTAAATAAAAAACGCCCCCCATCTTGCGATGGAGGGCGTTTTATCGTTTCGGCTATTGAGTCAGATTGACCCAATATTCAGCAATTACAGGGATTCAGCGGTCGCAACCACGTTTTCCACGGTAAAGCCGAATTCCTTGAACAGCAGCTCGGCCGGTGCAGATTCACCAAAGGTGGTCATACCGATGATCTTGCCGCCGAAACCGACGTACTTGTACCAGTAATCAGCGATACCGGCTTCGATGGCCACACGCTTGGTGACGGAGGACGGCAGGACGGACTCTTTGTACTCGGCGGATTGAGCGTCGAACACGTCGGTAGACGGCAGAGAGACCACGCGCACGGCACGGCCCTTGGCGGTCAGCTGCTCATAGGCGGCAACGGCCAGTTCCACTTCGGAACCGGTGGCGATCAGGATCAGCTCCGGGGTACCGGCGCAATCCTTCAGCACGTAGCCACCCTTGGCGGTGTCGGCCAGTTGCTGGGCAGTACGGTCCATCTGGGCCAGGTTCTGACGAGAGAAGATCAGAGAGGTCGGGCCGTCGGTACGCTCGATGGCGTGTTTCCAGGCGATGGCAGATTCAACCTGGTCACACGGACGCCAGGTGCTCATGTTCGGAGTCAGACGCAGGGAAGCGATCTGCTCAACCGGCTGGTGAGTCGGGCCATCTTCACCCAGACCGATGGAGTCGTGGGTGTAAACGAAGATGGCGCGCTGCTTCATCAGGGCGGCCATGCGCAGGGCGTTGCGGGCGTACTCCATAAACATCAGGAAGGTAGCGCCGTAGGGGATGAAACCACCGTGCAGGGCGATACCGTTCATGATGGCGGACATGCCGAACTCGCGTACACCGTAGTGGATGTAGTTGCCGGAGGCATCGTCGTTGGTCAGGGACTTGGAGCCGGACCACATGGTCAGGTTGGACGGCGCCAGGTCAGCAGAGCCGCCCATGAACTCCGGCAGCAGCTTGCCGAACGCTTCCAGAGAGTTCTGGGACGCTTTACGGGTTGCGATCTTGGCCGGGTTGGCTTGCAGGGTTTCGATGATCTTGGCGGATTCAGCAGCCCAGTTGGCCGGCAGTTCGCCAACGGTGCGGCGCTTGAATTCGGCAGCCAGGGTCGGGTGAGCGGCTTCATAGGCGGCGAACTTGGCAGCCCAGTCGGCTTCCAGTGCAGCACCCTTCTCCTGAGCGTTCCACTCGGCAGCGATATCGGCCGGGATAACGAACGGCGCGTGGTCCCACTTCAGGAATGCGCGAGCAGCGGCGATCTCGTCGTTGCCCAGCGGTGAGCCGTGGCAGTCGTGAGAACCGGATTTGTTCGGGGAACCGTAACCGATGATGGTGCGACAGCAGATTAAGGAAGGTTTGCCGGTCTCGGCCTTGGCGGCTTCGATGGCGGCATTGATGGCTTCCGGGCTGTGACCGTCAACAGCCGGGATTACGTGCCAGCCGTAGGCTTCGAAACGCTTGACGGTGTCGTCGGTGAACCAGCCTTCTACGTGACCGTCGATGGAGATACCGTTGTCATCCCAGAACGCGATCAGTTTGCCCAATTGCAGGGTACCTGCCAGGGAGCACGCTTCGTGGGAGATACCTTCCATCAGGCAGCCGTCGCCCATAAAGGCGTAGGTGTAGTGGTCAACGATATCGTGACCCGGCTTATTGAACTGGTCAGCCATGGCCTTCTCGGCGATCGCCATACCCACGGCATTGGTGATGCCCTGACCCAGCGGGCCAGTGGTGGTTTCAACGCCCGGTGCATAGCCGTACTCCGGGTGACCCGGGGTGCGAGAGTGCAGTTGGCGGAAGTTTTTCAGATCGTCGATGGAGAGGTCATAACCGGAGAGGTGCAGCAGGGAGTACAGCAGCATGGAGCCGTGGCCGTTGGAGAGAATGAAACGGTCGCGGTCGGCCCACTTGGGGTTGTTCGGGTTATGTCTGAGGTGGCTACGCCACAGCACTTCGGCGATATCCGCCATTCCCATGGGGGCGCCCGGGTGACCGGAGTTGGCTTTTTGAACGGCATCCATACTCAATGCACGAATGGCATTGGCAAGCTCTTTACGAGAAGGCATCTGAATCTCCTGCGATTGCTTCATTTGATGGCCAAGATTAAGGCGCGTCATTGTCCCAGCAGGGGGCTCTGCGTGCAAATATTATCTGGACGAATAAAGTGGCTTTGGGAGGACAATCGCTTTTATTGCCGGCTATCAACCCGGGAGAACAACGGCAAACGTTTGGTTCCTATCTCCTTAGCGGATGAGAAAGCACCGCTTGTGACCCATTTGTCGCTGCCCGACAAAATAGTGCTGGCAATCGGAGGGGGTGCTAACTAAAATAGACGTCCAGATGTAGATACCTCTACACCGTCCTATTCATCCGGTTATTGCCGTGGCGATAACCCAGACAAGCTGAGACTCCTATCATGGCAAAGCTGTTTACTTCCGAGTCGGTCTCCGAAGGCCATCCCGACAAGATTGCGGATCAGATCTCCGATGCGGTACTGGACGCCATCCTCAAGCAAGATACCAAGGCCCGTGTTGCCTGCGAGACCCTGGTCAAGACCGGTATGGTCATGGTAGCCGGTGAAGTAACCACCTCTGCCTGGGTAGACATCGAGCAGATCGTGCGCGATACCGTACGCGACATCGGCTACACCCACTCCGACATGGGCTTCGATGCCGACTCCTGCGCCGTGCTGAACGCCATCGGCAAGCAGTCCCCGGACATCAACCAGGGTGTTGACCGCAGCGATCCGCTGGAGCAGGGCGCGGGCGACCAGGGCCTGATGTTCGGCTACGCCACCAACGAAACCGACGTGCTGATGCCGGCCCCCATCACCTACTCTCACCTGCTGGTGAAGCGTCAGGCGCAAGTGCGCAAGAACGGCACCCTGCCGTGGCTGCGTCCGGATGCCAAGAGCCAGCTGACCTTCGCCTACGACGACGCAGGCAAGATCATCGGTGTGGATGCCGTTGTTCTGTCTACCCAGCACGCCGAATCCATCAGCCACAAAGATCTGGTTGAAGCGGTACGCGAAGAGATCATCAAGCCGGTGCTGCCGGCCGAGTGGGTCAACAAGGACACCAAATACTTCATCAACCCGACCGGTCGTTTCGTTATCGGCGGCCCGATGGGTGACTGCGGTCTGACCGGTCGCAAGATCATCGTCGACACCTACGGCGGTATGGCTCGTCACGGTGGTGGCGCCTTCTCCGGTAAGGATCCGTCCAAGGTTGACCGCTCCGCTGCTTACGCCGCCCGCTACGTTGCCAAAAACATCGTTGCCGCCGGTCTGGCCGATCGCTGTGAAATCCAGATCTCCTACGCCATCGGCGTGGCCGAGCCGACCTCCATCAGCGTCGAGACCTTCGGTACTGCCAAGGTGGCCGAGGATCTGCTGGTCAAGCTGGTGCGCGAGCACTTCGAACTGCGCCCGTATGGCCTGATCCAGATGCTGGATCTGAAGCGCCCGATCTACCAGGCTACCGCTGCCTACGGTCACTTCGGTCGCGACGAGTTCCCGTGGGAGCAGACCGACAAGGCCGAACTGCTGCGTTCTGCCGCTGGCCTGTAAGCCGCTCAGTTGTGATAAAAGGGGAGCCTGGCTCCCCTTTTGCTTATCCGCCATTTAACGAGATGTTGATGTCTGCCACCCCTGCCCAGCTTGTCGCCCTGCTGCAACAACGCGTAGAAGCCTGTTTTGTGCAGGCCGAGGCGCGCCTTGGCCGCACCTTCCCCCGCCCGCGGATCTACTGCAATATGCGGGGCCGGGCGGCGGGATCGGCGCGGCTGCAAACCTGGGAGCTGCGCTTCAATCCCGCCCTCTATCAGGCCAACCAGCAGGCGTTTCTGGATGAGGTGGTGCCCCACGAGGTGGCCCATCTGCTGGTCTATGCCCTGTGGGGAGAAGGACGTGGCAAAAACCGGGTCTTGCCCCACGGCCGCCAGTGGCAATCGGTGATGCGGGAGGTATTTGGCCTTGAGCCCAGAACCACCCACAGCTTCGATCTGGCGGTACTGGCCCAGCGCACCGTGCCCTATCGCTGCCACTGCCAGCAGCATCAACTCTCTATTCGCCGCCACAACAAGGTGGTGCGCGGCGAGGCCCGCTATCACTGCCGCCGCTGCAAGCAGCCGCTGGAGCAGGAACGGCCGGAACCAGAGCAGTAAGCCAGCTTGTGTCGCGCTCTTGTGGTAGGGTGCCCGCCATCGTTCGTCAATCACCCCGTTTGCAAGGAATCCCATGCGTTTCATCTCCTCCCTCGCCCTGACCCTGCTGGCCGGTTTGCCGCTGCTCAGCGCCCCCCTGCACGCCCAGACCTTTCGCGAAGCCAAGCAAGATCTGTTGAAGCTCTACCGCAGCCAGCCAGCAGTCACCACCTTCTACTGCGGCTGTGACATCGACTATCAGGGCAAGAAGATGAGCCCGGATCTCGCCAGCTGCGGCTATGAGCCGCGCAAGCAGGCCAAGCGCGCCGCCCGCATCGAGTGGGAACACGTGGTACCGGCCTGGGAGTTCGGCCACCAGCTGCAGTGCTGGCAGCAGGGTGGTCGCAAGAATTGCGGCAAGAGCGACGAGTTCAACCAGATGGAGGGGGACATGCACAACCTCTTCCCCGCCATCGGCGAGGTGAATGGCGATCGGGCCAACTTCCGCTTCTCCGACTGGAATGGCACCCCGGATCAGTACGGTCAGTGCCAGATGCTGGTGGACTTCAAAAATCGCCAGGTGCAGCCGCCCAAGGGGCCGGTGCGGGGCCAAATTGCCCGCGCCTACCTCTACATGAGCCAGCAGTATGGGCTGCGTCTGGCGGCGCAACAGCGTAAACTGTTTGAAGCTTGGGATCGCCAGTACCCGGCAGAGGGCTGGGAGTGCGAGCGCAACCGCCGTATCGGCAAGCTGCAGGGCAATACCAATCCCTTCATTGAAAAGCAGTGCCAATAACCCCATTTGACCTAGGAGAGGATCACCCCTCCTATCATGAAACCCTTCCCCTCTGCCGCGTGTGCCTTGCTCACCGCCTCGCAGCAGGATATGAAGGGTTTCCAAGCAAGAGACTGACAAGCAGCCATGCGCATTCCA
>NZ_JBODRQ010000180.1:0-5343 GCF_050633025.1 Aeromonas sp. | reverse complement strand
AGCTGACGCAGGCTGCCAGCGGCGGCATTGCGCGGGTTGACGAATACCTTCTCGCCCGCTGCCAGCGCCTTGGCGTTCATCGCCTCAAAACCGGCCTTGGGCATAAAGACTTCGCCACGCACCTCCAGCCGCTCTGGCCAGCCAGTGCCGCGCAGCGCGAGCGGAATGGCCTTGATGGTGCGCACGTTCTCGGTGATCTCCTCACCGGTGGCGCCATCGCCCCGGGTGGCCGCCTGCACCAGCTGACCATCCACATAAAGCAAGCTCACCGCCAGACCGTCGAGCTTGGGCTCGCAGCAGAAGGTGAAACGCACGTCACGCTTGAGGCGATCGCTCATGCGCTGTTCGAACGCCAGCAACTCTTCGCTGCTAAAGACGTTATCCAGACTGAGCATGGGGATCTCGTGACGTACCTGACTGAACGCCGTCAGCGGCTGGCCGCCGACCCTCACGCTGGGGGACGCCGGGGTTTTCAGCTCGGGATGCTCGGCTTCCAGCGTAATCAGCTCGCGCATCAGGCGATCGTATTCAGCATCCGGCACTGTGGGGTTATCCAGCACATAGTACTGGTGACCATATTCGGTAAGCAGTTCACACAGTTGACGGTGGCGGGAGAGGGTATCGCTCATGAAAAAGTCTCGAAGTGTGATGGAAAATTTGGCCCGGGGTAGAAACAAAAATGCGGTACCAGGGTACCGCACTTTTTATTTATTCAACCCGCATGGCGTATTAGTCGCGACTGGCCTCGTAGGCAGCCAGCTCGTGACGGTAACGGGCAACGGTATCATCGCTCAGCGGGCTGCGATCCATATCGGTCAGCATGGCATCGAGATCGCTGGCCAGCTGATCGGCAGCCTGCAGCATATCCTCGAAGGCAAACGCGGCATTGCTGCGCAGCGGCAACTGCATGAACAAGGAGACACCCGGCGTGGTGAACTGTTCCATCCGGTACGGGTTGAAGGTGCCCGGCTTGACCATGTTGATCATGGAGAAGAGCACTTCACCCTTGCCGTTGGGATCTTCGTGACGGTGGAAAATATCCATCTCGCCAAACTTGAAGCCCAGCGCCATCAGGGATGAGAGCAGGGTCGCACCTTGCAAGTCGTGACCCGGACGGCCCATCAGGTTGATGACATAGACATCCTGCCAGATCTTCTCTACCGGCTGGGGGGCCATGCGCGGCTCTTCCACCACCGGAGCGGGTGCCACATAGACCGGCTCTTCGTAAACAGGCTCGGGGGCCACATGACGGGGCTGCGGCTGGTATTCCGGCTCGGGTGCACGCACCGGCTCGGCACGAATGGTATCAGCGGTACGGACTGTCTCTGCACGGGCACCAAAGGTCGGGGCAGTCGCATAAGCGGGCTCGACCAGCGGCTCGTCGTCCAGCGACTGCATCATGGGCTCGCGCTGGGGACGGGAACGGTAGACCGGGGTACGACGATTGACCTGAGCAGGTTTGCGTACGGGAGCAGCAGGTTCTTCCTCTACCACTTCGGGCTGGGACTTGTCGTATGCTTCCTCTTCTTCATAGACAGGAGGCGGCGGAACCGGGCGGGCAGCAGGCTTGCGCACTACAGGCGGCGGCAAATCGTCATCTTCATCATCAAAGGTGGCCAATGAGGAACGACGGCTGAGTTCCGGCTGGTGGCTATCTTCATCACGATGGAGCTTGGGCTCAGCGCGACGACCACTGCTGACCACACGCACCTGACCGATGCCATCGCTGTCAAATGCATCATCGTCACGATTACGTGACTTGGATTCCATCCGGCCAAGCGGTTTCTCTTTGATCGGTGCCTGACGATTCTTTTTGTTGCTCCACAACCCGTGAATGAGCAATGCCGCGATGGCAATACCGCCCAGGGCAACCAAGATGTAACGCAATTCCTGCATTAGCTGCTTCTCTTTCTAGTTTTGCTCAGCCAAAGCGACGGCTTCACCGATATCGACCGACACAATGCGAGAAACCCCGGGCTCTTGCATCGTGACGCCAACCAGCTGCTCAGCCATCTCCATGGAGACCTTGTTATGACTGATGTAAACGAACTGTACTGTGCTCGACATCTCTTTGACAAGAGAACAGAAGCGACCGACGTTCACTTCATCGAGCGGTGCATCCACCTCATCCAGCAGACAAAAAGGTGCTGGGTTGAGTCTGAAGATGGCAAAAACCAGCGCAAGCGCGGTTAACGCCTTCTCCCCCCCGGAAAGCAGGGCAATGGTAGCATTCTTCTTACCCGGAGGTCTCGCCATGATGCTCACTCCGGCCTCCAAAAGATCATCGGAGGTCAACTCAAGCCAGGCACTGCCCCCACCGAACACTTTCGGAAACAGGGATTTTAAATCTTCGTTGACCTTATCGAAAGTGTCCCGGAACCGTATTTGTGTCTCTTTATCAATTCTTTTAATGGCTTGGCTCAAGGTTTCCAGCGCTTGCTCGAGATCCTGACACTGATTTTCAAGATAGGTTGCCCGGGTTTTCGCCTCTTCATACTCCTCCAGCGCCGCCAGGTTGATGGCGCCGAGTGCCTCCACTTGCGCCTCCAGGGTCTGGATCTCCTGCCGCAGCTTGCCGCGATCAGCGGCGATTAACACTGCCTGATCGAGATCGACCAGTCGAACCCCCAGCTCTTCGAACTGCTCGTGCAACCCCTGTCGACGGGTGAGGTTGCGTTCACGCTCAAGGCGCAGGGTTGCCAGCTTCTCTTGCAGAGTCACCAGCTGCTTGTGATCGGCACTTCTGGCCTGTTCCAGCTCACCGAGCTGGCGCTCCAGCTCCGCAAGCCGTTGATGGCAGGCGAGCTGCTGCGCCTCCAGATTGCGCTGCTCGGCCAGCAGGGGCGCCAGATCCGGCACCGCCTCGCTATCCGGCCCTTTCAGCCCGGCCAGCTCCAGCCCGAGCCTCGCCAGCTCCTCTTCACCCAGGGTAATGAGTTGGCGCAGATTGCCCAGTTCCAGTTGCAAACGCTGGCAGGCTGCTTGTTGCTGCTCACGGCGCACACGGGCCTCGTCGACTGCCCGCTCGCAGCGAGTCAGCTGCTCCTGAGCGACCTGCAACACTTGCGTCAGCGGCTCCCCCAGCTCCTGCAACTCGGTAAGGCGCGCCTCATCGAGTTCCAGTTGTTCACGGGCGCTGGCCAGTCGCTCTGCCTCTTCGGCCTGCTCCTGATCGAGCCGGATCAGCTCTTCGCCGAGCTGACCGAGCCGCTGCAACCGCTCCTGCCGCTGACCCTGTTGCAGGCTCCAGGCTTCGCGCAGTTGTTGCCATTTCTGCTCTTGCTCGCGCAAGGTTCGCTGCAACAACTCCTGCGCGCTGGCAAGCTGGGCGCGCCGGGCATCGGCTTCAACAACTTGCTCACTCAGCTGTGCCTGCCCCGCGGCAACCTTATCCTGCTCGGTATACAACCGTTCACGCTCACCGAGCAGTGCCATGGTGCCAAGCGCCGCGCCCTGCCCCAGATCAGCCCAGTTTGGCCCCAGCCAGTCGCCAGCAGGAGTCAGTACCGACTCACCGGCCGCAAGGCTTGGCTGGCGGGCCAATGCGGCCTCTCGGCTCTCCACCAGCCAGATGGTATTGAGGAAGGCGGGAATGTGCTCGCCGCCCAGTTTTGCCGCCAGCGTACCGGCAACCGCCGGTTGCGCCGGGCCAATCCAGAGCCCCTCTTGCGCCAGATTGCACTCGTCCGCCGGCGTTGCGGTGAGCCAGCGGCCCAGAACCTTGTCGAGCGCCTGTGCCCACTCGGGGGCAACCTGCAACCGGTCGGCCAGAGTCGCCCCTTCCATCTGTTCGCCGAGGATCTGATCCAGGGTCGCCAGCCGCGCCTCCAGCTCCCGTTGCAGGCTCAACTGCTGGCCATGCTGCTGCTTGAGTTGTTCATGGGCATCGACCGCCTGCGCCAGCTGCTCGGTTAGCTCGCCGGTGGCGGCCCGCGTCAGCTCCAGCTGGCCACTCAATTCATCGAGGGCCGGTTGCAGATCGTCAGCCTCTGCACCGAGGGGGCCTGCGCGTTCATCTTCCAGCTTAAGGCGTGCCAGCCGGGTCTTGGCTTGCAGCTCCTGCAAACCACCCAACCGGGTGCGGGTCTGGTTGATCTGGCCCTGCAACCCGGCCAACTGTTGCTGCCACTGCTGCTGGCGCAGGCGGGCCTGTTCCAGCTGCTCGCTGGCATGCTGGCGGGCCTCCTGCTGCTCGGTGAGCAACTGCTCACACTGCTCCAGCCGGGCACTCTCCTGCTCGGCGCGCAATACTCCTTCGGTCAGTTGATCCTGCTGGCTGGCAAGCTGCGCCTTGCGGGTGGCGATCCGCTCGCCCAGCGCCTCTGCACGGGCCTGCCAGTCGCGCCCCAGTTCACTCTGGTGCAGCTGTTGCTGTTCGAGGCGGGCGATGGCCTGGCCACCGAGAAAAATCTGTTGCTGGCGGCTCGCCTGTTCGGCTTGCGCCTCTTGTCTGGCGACCGACAAAGTGACGTGGCGCCCCTCATCGGCGGTGCGTTTGGCATCGAGCGCCGCCAGCGCCTGCTCGGCCTGCGCCAGTTCGGTTTTGGCCTCGCCAAGGCGCGTCTCCAGCGCCCACAACTCGGAGCCAATCAGCTCGGCGCGAGCTGCGCGCGAACGACTCTTGAGCTGTTTGTAGCGCTCGGCCGTTTCGGCCTGGGCTTTGAGGTGGTCAAGGCGCGAACCCAGCTCGCCGCGAATATCGCCGAGGCGCTCCAGATTCTCCTGGGTGTGGCGAATGCGCTGCTCGGTCTCGCGACGCCGCTCCTTGTAACGGGAGACCCCGGCCGCCTCTTCCATAAAGAGTTTGAGGTCGGCCGGGCGCGACTCCACCAGTCGGCTGACGGTGCCCTGCTCGATGATGGCGTAGCTGCGAGGGCCCAGACCGGTGCCGAGGAAGAGGTCGGTGACATCCTTGCGGCGGCACTTCTGGCCGTTGATCTGATAGTGGTTGGAGCCGTCGCGCAGCACTTCACGGCGCACCGAGATCTCGGTAAAGCGGCCGAACTCGCCGGGCACCCGGTTGTGGGGATTGTCGAACACCAGCTCGACCGAGGCGCGCCCGTGCGCACTGCGATTGATAGAGCCGTTGAAGATGACATCGGTCATGTTCTCGCCGCGCAGATGGCGGGCGGAGCTCTCCCCCAGCACCCAGCGCACCGCGTCGATGACGTTGGATTTGCCACAGCCATTGGGGCCCACTACGGCAGTCATGTCTGCCGACAGTTCGATGCGGGTCGGCTCGACGAACGACTTGAAGCCGGCGAGTTTGATCAGTTTCAGACGCATGGCGACCTGTATCAGTGGCTAAATAAAGAGGAGGCGGGCAGGCGACTTTACCAAATC
>NZ_JBODRQ010000179.1:0-5387 GCF_050633025.1 Aeromonas sp. | reverse complement strand
ACCGTGCTGATGATGCCACCGCCCCGACGGGCGATCTCGGCATAGGGCACTCCCTGCTGACGTAACTCGAACTCTTCGGCACGGCTGCCGGCGAAGACCAGATGGGTGTGGCAATCGATAAGACCTGGGGTGACCAGCTTGCCCCGCATATCCTGCCAGTGAGCGGGATACGGCCCCTTCAGTTCGGCCATCGGCAACAGCGCGTGGATCTTGCCATCCTTCACGCCGATGGCGTGGAGCGGCAGCAGGCCGTAGTCGGCCAGCTCATCATTCAGGGTAGCGGGCGTCACGTTGAGCCAGACCCGCTCGCAGTTCAACAGTTCCTTGTTCATAGCGACCTCAAATGTATATACATATTCTTATAGTCGATCTCTATGACGAAAGAAAGAGCGGCGTTCACATCCTGATAACAGCATCAAACTTAGAGTTTAAGCACAAAAAAGCCCACCAGGAGGTGGGCTTTGCAAAATCGATCTGTATATACATTTACTCCAGCTGAGTCTTGGAGCTTAGCTTGTAGCGGGAACCGGGAGAGAGCAAACGGGCGTAGGAGACCAGATGTCCCTCCGACCAGGTACGCCGGTGCAACAACAGGCAGGGGGAATCTACGCGGATCTGCAACAATCCCGCCTCACCGGCGCTGGGCAACACGGCTTCCACCACGTGCTCCATCTCGGAGAGGGGACAGACATCCATCAGATAACGGTTGGGGGTCTGTTGGGTAAAATCCTGCTCGCCATAGCCCGGCAGGCGCCCGGCATCAACGAAGCGTTCCTCCAACTGCAACGGCTCTCCATCGGCCTGATGGACGATCAGGCTGTGGAAGATGGGGGCGCCAACCCGCAGTCCCAGTTGCACCGCCACCTTCTCGTCGGCGGCCAGTCGCTGCAACCGGATCACCCGAGCGCTGTACTCGCCGCCACGCTCGGCGATCTCATCGGCAATATTGCGAATAGCCAGCAGCGGCGACTCGGTACGCCGGTCCGCCACGAAGCTGCCGGAACCGGCGGTACGCACCAGCCACCCCTCCGCCACCAGTTCCCGCAGCGCCCGGTTGACCGTCATCCGGCTCACGGTGAACTGCTCGCACAGGGCCGCTTCGGTCGGGATCCTGTCCCCCGCCTGATAGTGGCGTTCGCGTATCCCGTCCAGAATATGCTGCTTGATCTGCAGATAGAGGGCTGGCGC
Organism: Aeromonas sp.; assembly: GCF_050633025.1. Lineage (GTDB taxonomy): Bacteria > Pseudomonadota > Gammaproteobacteria > Enterobacterales > Aeromonadaceae > Aeromonas. The sequence goes on along the minus strand of NZ_JBODRQ010000179.1, from coordinate 4,199 downwards.
CACCATGAAGCTCCCTAGCGCCGACGGTGGGGCGGACGCATGTCCGGCCAGGCGCGATAGACATCGGGGATCTGATCCGGCCCGCTGATGCAGAGATCGAGATCGTGCAGCAAGCCATCCTTGATCCCGTAGATCCAGCCGTGAACGGCCAGCTCCTGCCCCTTGCGCCAGGCGTTCTGGATGATGGTGGTGTGGCAGACGTTGGCGACCTGCTCGGCCACGTTCAGCTCGCACAGGTAGTCGAAGCGCTCATGCTCATCCTCGATGGCCTCGAGCTCTTCACCATATTTGAAGTAGACATCCTTGATGTTGCGCAGCCAGTTGTCGATGAGACCCAGCTCCTGATTCTGCATCGCGGCCTTGACGCCGCCGCAGCCATAGTGACCGCAGACGATGATGTGCTTCACCTTGAGGACTTCTACCGCGTATTGCAGCACGGAAAGGCAGTTGAAATCGGTATGCACCACCAGATTAGCGACGTTGCGGTGGACGAAGACATCCCCCGGCAGCAAGCCCATCAGCTGATTGGCGGGTACCCGGCTGTCGGAACAACCAATCCAGAGGTATTCGGGGGCCTGCTGGGCAGAAAGAGTGGCAAAGAAAGCGGGATCTTCGGCTTTGATCCGTTCGGCCCACTCACGGTTGTTGGTAAACAGGTCGTTCAACAGTTTCACTTCTGCTCTCCCTAATGTGGCAGTGGCGGCAACATAACACACTCAAGGGTAACCAAAGCAAGGCCGACCAGATCCCTGCGAAACAAAAACAGGGCCATCAGGCCCTGTTTTTATGAGAGGAAGCATCAGGCTTCCATGGCATCTTTCAGCTTCTTGAGTGCGTTCTTCTCAAGCTGACGTACCCGCTAGGCGAATACAATTATGCTTCCATCGCATCCTTCAGCTTCTTGAGAGCATTCTTTTCAAGCTGACGCACACGCTCGGCAGAGACGCCGTAGGTATCGGCCAGCTCCTGCAGAGTGGTCTTGCTGTCATCATCGAGCCAGCGGGCGCGGATGATGTGCTGGCTGCGCTCATCCAGAGTGGCGAGGGCCGAGCTCAGACGACGGGTCGCGTGATCGTCCCAGTTGTCATTCTCGATGGTGGCGGCCAGATCGGAGGATTTGTCCTCCAGATAGTGAACCGGAGCGAAACCGCCCTCTTCTTCATCATCACCCACCAGATCGAACGCCTGATCGTAGTTGGCCATCCGCGCTTCCATCTCGGTCACATCGCTGGCAGAAACGCCGAGATCGGCCGCCACGGCCTGAACCTCTTCGTGGTTCAGCCAGCCCAGACGTTTTTTGGATTTGCGCAGGTTGAAGAAGAGCTTGCGCTGGGCTTTGGTGGTCGCCACCTTGACCATGCGCCAGTTACGCAGGACATATTCGTGGATTTCGGCCTTGATCCAGTGCACGGCAAAGGAGACCAGACGCACGCCGACCGTCGGGTCGAAGCGCTTGACCGCCTTCATCAGGCCGATGTTGCCTTCCTGAACCAGATCGGCCTGAGGCAGACCGTAACCGGCATAACTCTTGGCGACATGAACGACAAAGCGCAGATGCGACATAACCAGCTGACGAGCAGCCTCGAGATCGCCATCCTGCTGCAAACGCTCAGCCAGTTCACGCTCTTCCTCTGCGCTCAGCACAGGAATAGAGTTTACTGCCTGGATATAGCCTTCCAGACTACCTTGCGGAATCAGAGCCATAGTGCGCTGCAATGAAGTTCCCATCTGTTACCTCTTACTTTTCAATCGAATCAGTCTAACACCCTGAGAGGGTCTGTCTACTGACCGGATGCCATTCTGCGGCGTGTATCAAAGAACATGCCCAGTTTTAGACCGGCTTATCTTAAGCCTGCAGGATGAATCATGAATGAACAGTCAAAAAAAGGGGGTCACAATGAAGGACCCCCGAAAAGTAGCATGCTAAGTCCATTGTTGCGGAGCTCGCAACCTTCACATGCTTGCCAAGTCTGACGAGCAAGGCAGAGGGGCCACACCCGTATAAATGCTTCAGCTTTAATAGACTGCTTATAAATCAGAAGGTTCACTGGATCTAGCGAAGATCCGGAAGATCATTGTTATTCAGAATACTCTGACTATGGGGGCCAAGCCAGAAACGGCCCCTCTTTTACTTGATCCGCTTCGCAAAATCCAGCGATTTACTTTGATGACAAAGTAATCAGGATGGCTCGATGTCGCGAATGTGGCGATGGACCGAGAACCAGGAGGCAATCAGCCCCAGCAGGGCGCCCAGCAAGATCAGATTGATCCCGTCTACCGCCCCCATGCCTACCAGCCGGAAGTTACTGTTATACAAGCCCGCCAGCTCCTTCACCACCCCCTCGCTCCAGATCACCATCACTTCGGTCAGCCACCAGGCCAGCATGCCGCCGATCACCCCGAACCAGATGCCGGTATAGAGGAAGGGACGATGAATAAAGGAGTCGGTCGCCCCCACCAGCTTGAGCACTTCAATCTCAGAACGCTGGTTGAGGATGTTGAGACGCAGGGTATTGCCGACGATCAGCAACACGGCGGAAAGCAGCAGCACCGCGATACCGGTAATGGTGTGGCGCAGCAGGTTCATGATCCCCTGCAGCCGGGTCAGCCACTGCAGATCCAGCTTGCCCTGTTCGACCCCAACCTCATTATTGAGCTTGCTGAGCAGCTCGGCGGCCCCTTCCGGGTTCTGCCAGCGCGGATCCGGGATGACGCTCAGCACAGGCGGTAGCGGGTTGCTGTCCAGATAATCGAGGGCATCGCCGAAGCCGGAGATCTCGCGAAACTCCCGCAGCGCATCGTCGCGGCTCATATAGGTAACCGAATCAACCTCGGGGTAGAGCAGGATCCGGTGCTGCAGATCGAGAATGCTCTGTTCCGGCAGATCCTTGCGCAGATAGAGAGAGATCTGGGAGCTGGTCTGCCAGCTCCCCTCCACCACCTCGGCGTTTTTCAGCAACACGTGGAAGCAGGAGGGCAGCGCCAGACTGACGCCAAGCACCGCCAGCGTCATCAGGGAGGCGAGCGGGTTACGCCACAGTTCGCCCAGACTGGCAAACGCCTGCCGCACATGGTCAACCCCGTACATCATCAGACGGCGCAGTGGCGGTTGTTTATGACGAACGATAGCCATCAGAGCTCCTCCCCGGCCGAATACATGCGACCCGCCTTGAGGGTCAGGGTGCGATAGCGCATGCGCGCGATCAGCCCCAGATCGTGGGTAGCAATCAGTACCGAGACCCCAAAATTGTTGAACTCCTGAAATAGCCGCATGATATCCATGGAGAGCTGAGGATCCAGGTTGCCGGTCGGTTCATCCGCCAGCAGCAGCGGCGGCTTGTTGACGATGGCACGGGCGATGCCGACCCGCTGTTGCTCACCACCGGAGAGCATCCGCGGCTGGTAACGCTCCTTGCCGAGCAGCCCCACCTTGTCGAGCGCCGCCGCCACCCGCTTGTTGATGTCCGCATGGCTGTAACCATCGATCACCAGCGGCAGCGCTACGTTGTCGAACACGGTTCGGTCCATCAGCAGGCGGTGATCCTGAAAGATCATCCCGATCTGGCGACGAACATAGGGGATCTGGCTGCGCTGGATATGGCTGACATCATCGCCATGAAAGAAGACACGACCATCGGTCGGGCGCTCCATCACGCTGATCAGTTTGAGGAGGGTACTCTTGCCCGCCCCCGAGTGCCCGGTCAGAAAGGCCATCTCCCCCTTGCGCAGGTGAAAGCTGACCTTTTGCAGCGCCTGATGGCCGCCGCTGTATACCTTGCTGACCTTGTCAAAACGAATCATAACGGTTCCCTGAAATTGACAAACCCCGACCGGAGTCGGGGCATGGAACACTTACTCATCACGGCTGAGCTGACTCATCGCGGCCGGACTTATTCATCGCGGCTGAACAGCGCCTCGATGAAGTCGTTGGCAACGAAGGGACGCAGATCGTCGATCCCCTCGCCCACCCCGATATAGCGGATCGGGATCTGGAACTTGTCGGCCACCGCGAAGATGACGCCGCCCTTGGCCGTGCCATCCAGCTTGGTAAGGGTGATACCGGTCAGGCCCACCGCCTCGCTGAACAGCTTGGCCTGGCTCAGCGCGTTCTGGCCGGTGCCGGCATCCAGCGTCAGCATGATCTCGTGGGGCGCCTCTTCATCCAGCTTCTTCATCACCCGCACCACCTTCTTGAGCTC
>NZ_JBODRQ010000178.1:0-5397 GCF_050633025.1 Aeromonas sp. | reverse complement strand
TGGCCGCAGAACACACCGGCCTCACGGGTGATGACCCGGGCGCTGGCCATCCGATCGGCCGGGATCAGCTGGGCGGTGATATCGGCGCTGGCGTCCGGTTGGTCCAGCGTGGTGAGGGCATCGCCCAGATCTTCGAGTAGTGCGGCGCGTACGGCGCGGCTGACATCCTGTTGAAACATGCCTTATTCCTGCAAGGGTCTGAGCAGCAGTTGCCGCTCCTTTTGAACCAGCTCCAGCCGACCGAGGGCGTTCATGCCAACCAGCACTTCGTCACCGTCTGCCGCCGGATTGATAAAGATGGCCAGATCGTACAAGGTCAATGGCCCCATCGCCAGCGTTTCGATGGTGCCGTTGCCGACCCGGATCTGCCCCGCGGCGGTATTGACCTGGCTGCTGCCATAAGCGGTCAGGCCGAGCCGCTCGGCAACCTGCTGCGGGATGGTGATACGGGTGGCGCCGGTATCGAGCAGCAGTTGCACCGGCTGGCCGTTGATGGCACCCTCCAGACGATAGTGGCCGCTCTGGTCGGCCCGCAGCAACAGCTCGCCGCTGGCGGTGACGCTTGGTTGGTTGCGGGAGTGAAAATAGAGGGTCAGCAGACCCATCAAAGAGAGCCAGGCCAGTAACCACATCCAGCGTGCCGTGTGCTGCATACCCCATCCATATCGAGCGGAAGATGACTCAGCCTAACATACCATTTCCCGTTGATTCAGTGAGTTGGTGCTGGCTTGTTCATTACATCTCTTCATCTTTTCGCCATTAATCAGCCAACTCGAGTAGCCGATGACTCAACTCGCTTCGCAACCTTGTTTCTCTATCGATGCCGCTGGCTGGTGCCAGCAGGCACGCCGGGTGCCTTCTCCTCACCACAACGAGCGGGCCGCGCCGGATGATATCTCCCTGCTGGTGGTGCATGGTATCAGCCTGCCGCCGGGGGAGTTTGGCGGCCCCTTTATCGACGATCTCTTTATGGGGCGACTCGACCCTGAGGCTCACCCCTATTTTGCCGGTATCCATCAGCTGCGGGTCTCGGCCCACTGCCTGATTCGCCGTGATGGCGAGCTGGTGCAGTATGTACCGTTCGGCGCACGCGCCTGGCATGCGGGAGTATCGAGCTGGCAGGGGAGGGAGGCGTGCAATGATTTCTCCATTGGCATCGAGCTGGAAGGGACCGACGAGACCCCCTATACCGAGTCCCAGTACCGGGCGCTGGCGGGGCTCACCCGAGCCATATCAGGTCGCTATCCGGCGATTACCCACGAAAAAATTGTCGGCCATTGCGATATCGCACCTGGGCGCAAGATGGATCCCGGAGCCAGTTTCCAATGGGATTACTACCGGCAACTACTAAACAGCTAAAGTAAATAATCAAATTTAGTTTGGATTTTAAAATCAATGGCTTGCCTATCTGGCAGGCCATTTTTGTCTCTGGTTGCGCAAATGTTATTTGTGAGCGCAGTCAAGAATATTGGTCAGACCATTTTCTATGAGCTAAATCATGTTTCCCCTGCTTTACCTCTTAAGTGGTGGGGCCGATTCTTGACTCAGATCATCTTTTGAGTGGACTTTTCAAAAGGCCTCTGCTAATTTTCGCCCCATCCATAAAATTGGTAATACCAATTTAACAAAGTAGCCTCATGCCCTATCGCAAGATTACGCAACCCAAGTTGGCCGACTCCATTGTCGCCGAGCTGGAACAGATGATTCTGGAAGGCAGCCTGCAGCCGGGGCAGAAATTGCCTCCCGAGCGGGAACTCGCCATCCAGTTTCAGGTATCGCGCCCCTCCTTGCGCGAAGCCATCCAGCGACTGGAAGCGCGCGGATTGCTTTATCGCCGTCAGGGCGGCGGCACTTATGTGCAGAATGCCCTGAGCAAGGGGATCGCCGATCCGCTGTTCGAACTGCTCAGTACCCACCCGGAAGCCCAGTATGACCTGCTGGAGTTTCGCCACGCGCTGGAAGGCATCTGTGCCTACTACGCGGCCTTGCGGGGAACCGGGTCTGATTTCGAGCGCATTCGTCAGGTGCAAACCACCATCATCGATGCGGGCCAGCTGGGCTCGCTAGTGGCCGAATCGGCAGCCGTCACCCAGTTCTATCTGGCGGTGGCCGAGGCGTCCCACAATGTGGTGCTGCTGCACCTGCTGCGGGCCATGAGCCCGATGCTCGAGCAGAACATTCTGCAGAATAACGAGATTTTGAATCGCCGCCCGGGAGTGGTAGCCAAGATACGTCGCCATCGCGCGAATCTGATCGAGGCTATCCTTTCGGGGGCTCCGGAGCGGGCCAGAACAGCTTGTCATGAGCATCTGGCCTTTATCGAGGACACCTTGTTGGATATGCAGAGGGAAGATAGCCGGATCCAGCGATCCATGCGTCGGATCCGTCAGCAGGAAAACTAATCCCACAAGGCTCTATTGTCGAATGCTTGCGCCCTTCGCCGTGCAATGCCGTGCAATCACAACAACATAGGAACCAGCCATGTCTGATATCCTGAAGAACGATGTGGACCCGATAGAAACGCTGGAGTGGCTTGCCTCTCTGGAATCCCTGCTGCGTGAAGAGGGTCCGCAACGCGCTCAGTTCATCCTTGAACAGTTGGCCGAGAAAGCCCGCGCAAGCGGTGTGGACGTGGCTGCCAAGGCAAATCGCGATTACATCAACACCATCCCGTCCAGCGACGAGCCGGACTACCCGGGTGACCTGGAGATGGAACGCCGCATTCGCGCCATCATCCGCTGGAACGCCATGATGATCGTGCTGCGCGCGTCCAAGAAAGACCTGGACCTGGGTGGTCACATGTCTTCCTTCGCTTCTTCTGCGACCATCTATGATGTCTGCTTCAACCACTTCTTCCGAGCTCGCAACGAGAAGGATGGTGGCGATCTGGTTTACTTCCAGGGTCACATCTCCCCGGGCATCTATGCTCGCGCCTTTGCTGAAGGTCGTCTGACCGAAGAGCAGCTGGACAACTTCCGTCAGGAAGTGGATGGCAAGGGTATCCCTTCCTATCCGCACCCGAAACTGATGCCGGACTTCTGGCAGTTCCCGACCGTATCCATGGGTCTGGGCCCCATCGCCGCCATCTATCAGGCTCGCTTCCTGAAGTACCTGACCGACCGTGGCATCAAGGATTGCTCCGAGCAGACCGTTTACGCCTTCCTGGGTGACGGCGAGATGGACGAGCCGGAAGCCAAGGGTGCCCTGACCGTTGCCGTGCGTGAAAAGCTCGACAACCTGGTGTTTGTGGTCAACTGCAACCTGCAGCGTCTGGATGGTCCGGTTGTCGGTAACGGCAAGGTCATCAACGAGCTGGAAGGCCTGTTCGCTGGCGCCGGTTGGGACGTGACCAAGGTGATCTGGGGTCGCAAGTGGGATGAGCTGCTGAAGAAAGACACTTCCGGCAAGCTGATCCAGCTGATGAACGAGACCGTGGACGGTGACTACCAGACCATGAAGTCCCGCGACGGTGGCTACATCCGCGAGCACTTCTTCAACCGTTATCCGGAAACTGCCGCGCTGGTCAAAGACATGACCGACGAGGAGATCTTCGCCCTGAACCGCGGTGGTCACGATCCTCGCAAACTGTTCGCCGCATTCAACAAGGCGACCCAGACCAAGGGCAAGCCGACCGTTATTCTGGCCAAGACCATCAAGGGTTACGGCATGGGTGAAGCGGCTGAAGGCAAGAACATCGCTCACCAGGTCAAGAAGATGGAGCTGGACTCCGTGCGTCACCTGCGTGACCGCTTCAACCTGCCGGTGGCCGACGAGCAGCTGGCCGATCTGCCTTACCTGAAGATCGAAGCCGGTTCTGCCGAGCACAAATACCTGCACGACCGTCGCACTGCCCTGAAAGGCTATGTGCCGACCCGTCTGCGCGAAAGCACCACCAAGCTGGAAATCCCGGCACTGGATGCCTTCGGCCCGCTGTTGGGTGAGCAGGCGCGCGAAATCTCCACCACCATGGCGTTCGTGCGTTCCCTGAACGTGATGCTGAAAGACAAGTCCATCGGCAAGCGCATCGTGCCGATCCTGGCTGACGAAGCCCGTACCTTCGGTATGGAAGGTCTGTTCCGCCAGATCGGTATCTACAGCCCGCACGGTCAGCAGTACACCCCGCAAGACCGCGACATCGTCTCCTACTACAAGGAAGACAAGCAGGGTCAGGTTCTGCAAGACGGTATCAACGAGCTAGGCGCCATGTCCTCCTGGCTGGCTGCTGCGACCTCTTACAGCACCAACGACTGCCCGATGATCCCGTTCTACATCTACTACTCCATGTTCGGCTTCCAGCGGATCGGCGATATGGCGTGGGCAGCCGGTGACCAGCAAGCCCGTGGCTTCCTGCTGGGTGCGACCTCCGGTCGTACTACCCTGAACGGCGAAGGTCTGCAGCACGAAGATGGTCACAGCCACATCCTGGCGAACACCATCCCGAACTGCATCTCCTACGACCCGTCCTACGCCTATGAAGTGGCGGTGATCGTACAGGACGGCCTGCGCCGCATGTACGGTGAGAACCCGGAGAACGTGTTCTACTACATCACCACCCTGAACGAGAACTACGCCATGCCGGCCATGCCGATCGGTGCCGAGGAAGGCATCCGCAAGGGTATCTACAAGCTGGAATCCGTAGCCGGTGCCAAGGCGAAAGTTCAGCTGCTGGGTTGTGGTTCCATCCTGGGTCACGTGCGCAAGGCTGCCCAGATCCTGGCCAGCGAGTACGGCATCGGTTCCGATGTGTTCAGCGTCACCTCCTTCAACGAGCTGGCCCGTGACGGTCAGGACGCGGATCGCTGGAACATGCTGCACCCGACCTCTGAAGCGCGTGTTCCCTACATCGCTCAGGTACTGGGTTCCGAAGCCACCATCGCTGCGACCGACTACATGAAGTCCTTCGCCGATCAGGTTCGCGCCTTCGTTCCGACCGAGAACTACCGCGTGCTGGGTACCGACGGTTACGGCCGTTCCGACAGCCGTGCCAACCTGCGTCGTCACTTCGAAGTGAACGAGTTCTACGTGGTGGTTGCTGCTCTGACCGAACTGGCCAAACGCGGCGAGGTAGACAAGCAGGTTGTGGCCGACGCCATCGCCAAGTACGGCATCGATGCCGACAAGGTCAACCCGCTGTACGCGTAAGTGGATCAAGGGTCGCGCCGTCATGCGGCGCGACCTTGCCAGGGTTTAAACGGTTAACGCGAGATGTGCGTGGCGGCATCAGCCAGCTATGCGGATCGACGCAAGAGGATAAAGCACAATGTCCAAACAGATTATGGTGCCGGATATCGGCGCCGATGAAGTTGAAGTCACCGAGATCATGGTGGCCGTGGGTGACAAGGTCGAGCTGGACCAGTCCATCATCGCGGTAGAAGGCGACAAGGCCTCCATGGAAGT
>NZ_JBODRQ010000177.1:0-5507 GCF_050633025.1 Aeromonas sp. | reverse complement strand
GCCTCTCCCCCGCCGATATGGTGCTGCTGGTCACGACCTTGATGGTGTGCAAGGTGACATTCAGCAGCGGCCGCACCAATGTGCTCCATGGCGCCACCCATCTGGTGTTGTTCGTGGTCTATCTGTTCTTGATGTTCGAACACGAATAACCGAGTTCTGCCAACACCAGAAACGCAAAGACCGCCCGATTGGGCGGTCTTTTGTTATCTGCTCCCGGATCTCACCAGCGCCAGTGAAGCGGCTTCCCCCTCATCCCCCACCCTTCTTCCGCCAGGGGAGAGGGGGGCTCAGGTTCCCAGACTGGGCAGCACCCCGGCCGGGATCAGGTCGTTGTAGCTGGCATGGCCCAGCAGGGCAGCGGCCGCTTCGATATCCGGCGCGAAGTACCTGTCCTTGTCGTAGAAGCTCACCTCTGTCCGCAGTCGTCCCTTGGCCAGCTCGATCAGCTCGGTACTGCGCAACGGCGCGCGAAAATCGAGCCCCTGTGCCGCCGCCAGCAGTTCGACCGCCAGAATGCCGCGGGTGTTCTCGGCCATATCCGCCAGCCGGCGACCGGCGAAGGTCGCCATGGAGACATGATCCTCCTGATTGGCGGAAGTCGGCAGGCTATCCACCGAGGCGGGATGGGCCAGGGTCTTGTTCTCGGAGGCGAGCGCCGCCGAGGTGACCTGAGCGATCATAAAGCCCGAATTCACCCCGCCATTGTTGACCAGAAATGCCGGCAGACCGGACATGCGCGAGTCGATCAGCAGCGCCATTCGCCGCTCGGAGAGGGAACCTATCTCGGCGATGGCCAGCGCCAGATTGTCAGCCGCAAAGGCCACCGGCTCGGCGTGGAAGTTGCCGCCGGAGAGGATCTCCTCATCATCGGCAAACACCAGCGGGTTGTCGGAGACCGCGTTGGCCTCGCACACCAGCACCTCGGCGGCCTGGCGGATCTGGGTCAGGCAGGCCCCCATCACCTGCGGCTGGCAGCGCAATGAGTAGGGATCCTGCACCTTCTCGCAGTTGTGATGAGACATGCCGATCTCGCTGCCGTCCACCAGCAGGTGGCGGTAGCAGGCGGCCGCATCGATCTGGCCACGCTGACCGCGCACCTCGTGGATGCGGGCATCGAACGGCCGGCGGCTGCCAAGGGCGGCCTCCACGCTCATGGCTCCTATGGTGATGGCACCGGCGTAGAGATCCTCGGCGTGGAACAGCCCTTCCAGCGCAAAGGCGGTGCTCGCCTGAGTGCCGTTAAGCAGCGCCAATCCTTCTTTGGGTGCCAACGCGATGGGCTCCAGCCCGGCAATTTTCAGCGCAGTAGCGGCATCGATCAGCTCGCCCTTGTGGCGAGCCTTGCCCTCCCCGATCAGCAGGCAGCTCATATGGGCCAGCGGCGCCAGATCGCCGGAGGCACCGACGGATCCCTTCTTCGGCACCACCGGATAGACTTCGGCGTTGATGAGGGTCATCAGCGCCTCCAGCACCTCCAGCCGGATGCCGGAGAAGCCCCGCGCCAGCGAGTTGAGCTTAAGCACCATCATCAACCGCACGGTGGCGTCATCCATGTACTCGCCAATCCCTGCCGCATGGGAAAGCACGATGGAGCGCTGCAGCTCGTCCAGCTGCTCCACCGGAATGCGGGTGTTGGCTAACAGGCCAAAGCCGGTGTTGATGCCATACACCACCCGGTTCTGCTCGATCACCTTGGTAACCACAGCAGCGGAGGCGTGGATCCCCGGCAGCGCGGCCGGATCCAGTGAAACATGTACCGGCTCGCGGCTGACGCGACGCAGGGTGGCAAGATCCAGCTCGCCCGGAGTAATAGTCAATTCAAACATGGTGTTACACCTTTCCTTTGACACCGTTGGCGCCGTCAATCATCGGCAGATCCAGTTTCGCCTCATGGGCACAGTTGATGGCAATCTCGTAGCCGGCATCGGCATGGCGCATCACGCCGGTGGCCGGGTCGTTGCGCAGCACCCGACCGACGCGGCGGGCCGCGTCATCGGAGCCGTCGCAGACGATCACCACGCCGGAATGCTGGGAGAAGCCCATGCCGACCCCGCCGCCGTGGTGCAGGGAGACCCAGGTCGCGCCACCAGCGGTGTTGAGCAGGGCGTTGAGCAGCGGCCAGTCGGAGACTGCATCGGAGCCATCCATCATCGACTCGGTCTCGCGGTTCGGGCTCGCCACCGAGCCGGAATCCAGATGGTCGCGGCCAATGACGATGGGGGCTTTCAGCTCACCGTTTTTCACCATCTCGTTGAAGGCTAGGCCGAGCCGAACCCGATCCTTGACCCCGACCCAGCAGATCCGCGCCGGCAGCCCCTGAAACGCGATGCGCTCGCGGGCCATGTCGAGCCAGTTGTGCAGGTGAGGATCATCGGGGATCAGCTCTTTCACCTTCTGATCTGTCTTGTAGATATCTTCCGGATCGCCGGAGAGGGCCACCCAGCGGAACGGACCAATCCCCTCGCAAAACAGCGGGCGAATGTAGGCGGGGACGAAGCCGGGGAAGTCGAAGGCGTTCGCCACCCCCCCCTCAAGCGCCATCTGACGGATGTTGTTGCCGTAATCCAGAGTCGCCGCGCCGCGCTCTTGCAGGGTCAGCATCGCCTCCACCTGACGGGCCATGGAACGACGAGCGGCCAGATTCACCTCCTGGGGCACGCTCTGCTGCAGCTCGCGCCACTGGGCCACGCTCCAACCCTGCGGCAGGTAGCCGTGCACCGGGTCGTGGGCAGAGGTCTGGTCGGTCACCACGTCCGGGGTGATACCCCGGGCCACCAGCTCGGCGAATACGTCGGCGGCGTTGCCGAGCAGACCGACGGAGACAGCGGTACCGCTCTGTTTGGCCTCTTCGATCATGGCCAGCGCCTCATCCAGGCTGTGAGCCTTCTTGTCCACATAACGGGTGCGCAGACGAAAATCGATGCGGGTCTCGTCGCACTCCACCGCGATCATCGAGAAGCCAGCCATGGTGGCGGCCAGCGGCTGGGCGCCGCCCATGCCGCCGAGACCACCGGTCAGGATCCAGCGCCCTTTGGGTTCGCCGTTGAAGTGCTGATTGGCCACCGCAAAGAAGGTCTCGTAGGTGCCCTGCACGATCCCCTGAGTACCTATGTAGATCCAGGAGCCAGCGGTCATCTGGCCGTACATCATCAGGCCCTTCTTATCGAGCTCGTTGAAGTGCTCCCAGTTGGCCCAGTGCGGCACCAGATTGGAGTTGGCGATCAGCACCCGCGGCGCATCCTTGTGGGTCTGGAACACCCCGACCGGCTTGCCGGATTGCACCAGCAGGGTCTGATCCTCCTCGAGCCGGGTCAGCACCTCGACGATCTTGTCAAAGCAGGCCCAGTTGCGGGCAGCGCGACCGATGCCGCCATAGACCACCAGCGACTGGGGATGCTCGGCCACATCGGGATCCAGGTTGTTCATCAGCATCCGCAGCGGCGCCTCAGTGAGCCAGCTCTTGGCGGTCAGTTCTGTGCCGCGCGGGGCACGGATCACGCGGTTAGGATCATGGCGGGGATCCTGCTGTTGCACAGACATACACACTCCTTGTTGTATCAATAGGGTGCCTTCGGCGACGGGCGGCCAAAGGGTTAACGGGTCAACAGATGAACCAGTCGCGCGGCCACGCGGGCACTGCGGTTGTCCTGATCCAGCGTCGGGTTGTACTCGGCCAGATCGGCGAGCCTGAGCTTGCCGCTGGCCCGGATATGGGCGATCAGCGGTTCGATCACCGACAGCTCCACACCGCGGGCGGCGGGGGCGCTTACTCCCGGCATAACAGCGCCGGGCAGCACATCAAGGTCGATGGTCAGATAGAGGTGATCACAATCGGCGATAAAGGCATCCAGCCCGCTTAGCAAGGCTGGCAACCCGGTCTGGGTCATCGCCTCGTCCAGCACATGCCACACTCCCAGCGCCTTGGCACGGGCAAACAAGGCTTGGGTATTGGCGGTCTCGGCTACCCCGAGGCAGGCGTAGTGAAACGGTGTGCCCTGAGCGGCACACTGCTCGGCAATCTGGAAGAAGGGGGTGCCGGAGCTGGCCAATTCCTGCTTCATGCGCAGGTCGAAGTGGGCGTCGAAATTGATGATCCCGACCCGACCCTCGCCACCAAGATGACGATTGAGGCCGCTCCAGCTGCCGAAGGCCACCTCGTGACCACCCCCCAGCACCAGCGGGAAATGGCCCAGTTCGAGCGCAGCGGCGACCCGCTCAGCCAGACAGCCGTGGGCGGCATCGAGATCCCCATCGGTACAGCTCACATCCCCGCCATCGTAGACGGGACGGTTCAGGTGCCAGGCGGTATTGGCCAGCAGCTTGCGCACTGCCAGCGGCGCCCCGGCGGCGCCGACACGCCCCTTGTTGCGGCGCACTCCTTCATCGCAGGCAAAACCGAGCAGCACTACACCGGCAGCCTCTTGTTCCCCGGCGGCCCGGGGCTGCGCCTCTTGCCAAGGCAGAACTTTGTCATGCCAGCGCTGGGCCAGCTCGCCATCTTCCGGATCCTGGCGTCCCTGCCAGAGCGACATGTCGATCGGGTTGAAATTATCCATGGAGGGTCTCCTCGCCGTTGAAGATGCGGCTGGCCAGCTGATCGACGCCGACCATGTAGCTCAGCTCGGCCGGATGGGCGCAGTGCCAGATCAGAAAATCAGCCGCCATGCCCACCCTGAGCTGGCCAAGGCGATCCTGCTCGCCGAGCGCTTTGGCGGCGTGACGGGTCACCCCGACCATGGCCTCCAGCGGGGTCAGGCCAAACAGGGTGCAGGCCATGTTCATCGCCATCCGAAGCGAGACGATGGGGGCCGTGCCCGGGTTGATGTCGGAGGAGACCGCCATCGCCACCCCCGCCTTGCGCAGCGCAGCGACTGGCGGCAGCTTGGTCTCTTTGAGGAAGTAGAAGGCGGTGGGCAGCAGGGTGGCGACCACGCCGCGATGGGCAAGCGCCTGGAGCCCCTGCGGATCCAGATACTCCAGATGATCCACCGAGAGGGCGCCGAAGTTGGCGGCGAGCGTGCTGCCACCGAGATTGGAGAGCTGATCCATATGCCCCTTCACCGGCAGGCCGTATTGATCCGCCGCCAGATAGACCTGCTCGGTCTGGGCCAGCGAGAAGCCGATGTGCTCGCAGAAAACATCTACCGCATCGGCCAGACCCGCCTCGGCGGCGGCCGGGATAATCTCCTGACAGATGGTCTCGACCCAGCTGTCGGGATCGTCGCGATACTCCGGCGGCACCGCATGGGCCGCCAGCAGAGTGGTTTTGACCCGGATCGGCAACACCTCTCCCAGTCGGCGGGCCACCCGCAGCATCTTGAGTTCGTCAACCAGCGTCAGGCCGTAGCCGGACTTGATCTCCACCGTGGTGACCCCTTCGCGGATCAGGGATGTCACCCTCGGCAACGCCAGCTCGAACAGTAGCTCTTCGCTGGCGGCACGGGTCGCACGCACCGTGCTGATGATGCCACCGCCCCGACGGGCGATCTCGGCATAGGGCACTCCCT
>NZ_JBODRQ010000176.1:0-5632 GCF_050633025.1 Aeromonas sp. | reverse complement strand
GTATTTGATGACGCCATTTTAACAAGTATCGCCAGCTCTCAAGTTGGGCCAGGGCGAGAGCACACTAACCTAAAAAATGAACAACCAGGTCAAAACGCCAGCTATGCGCATAAATACCACTCATACCGCGAAGTAAAACTGAGTGCTATTTACTCACCGATTGGGTGTTTTGCGATCAAATGTTATATTTGTTACTTGATTTAACAAAGTCTGCTCCCGCCCTGTAGGTTGGGTGAACCTGTTTATACACGAAAATAGATGTTGATGAATGATATTGGGAGGTTGACATCGATCAGTCAGCCTTTCGGTAGATAAAGATATAACCTTGATATGGATCAATATTTAATTCAACTAAAAATGGATTTGTTATCAATGGAAAAACTCGATGGTCGTGATTGATATTTATTTTAGCCTGTCTCGCCTGTTTGGCCTTACTATGTGGCAAACGGAGGAATTAGTGATGATTATCTATGGTAAATACGGTGGTGCAGCGCTGAGAGCTGTTCATCTGATGGTAGAGAATAATTATGGTCATGTCACCGCCTGGGATATGGCTATTGCTGAAGCATTTGGTGATGATATCAGTACAGGGAAATTTAAAAATAATCCAAAGGTAACTTTTCTGACTCTTTGCAGTCTTGGTTGTATCAGTTGCATAATGCCAGTTCATTATGTAGCTGCGACCAAAACCAGAACATATGTGTTGGCTGCCATTGATTTATTGTCACACAAGGATATTACCAAACCGATCAATCCCGAGCAGTTATGGCAGGAGGTGATCTCGGCCTGTAAGAGCGGCAAGCTTGTGAAGCATAACAATCAGATGGATGTCATTCTGACACTCTGGTATGCCGGTGTGCTCAATCCCGAGTGGGATAGGGATGCCATCAGGATAGACTATCGACGAATATAACAAAGCCAAGGTAATGAATACCTTGGCATGAAACATCAATTGGTTCTGGTCAAGGATGCACTATCGGAGTGTGCGAATGGCTTGCCATACACCATCAGGTTGGTGGTTTGACTGTATTTGAGGAGATCTTTCTCTGAGAAGTCCAGAGTCATCGAGAAATCAGTGGTGGAATCATTAATGGTCATATAATTGCTTTCCGCAATACCGCGCTTGCCCGTCTTGAACTCGATTTTGTTACCCGCTTTGCCTTCAGTGACCACACAGACTGCACGGGGTATACAGTATGAGTTGTAAACAAGCTGATTAGTCTTGTCATAAATCAGATAACCGCGTTGGTCATGAAATTTCCCATTATCGCTTTTTCTGAATACTTCCTGCTTGTAATACATGGCTACCAGATATTGTTCGCTGGCATTTTTAGCATCGGCAGCCGGTTCAAAAGTAATGATTTCGTAAAAGGGTTCCACTGCCGGCCCCCCTTTGCCAACTTTGCTACCCTCCTGGCCGGGTGCTACATCTACACCACCAGCATCGGTGCTTTTCCATGTGCCAGCCAACTGAGCTAATGGACCAAAATCCAGACCATTGATAATAGTACTGGACTCTGCGTGAGCGAGCGTGGCACAGGTAATTAGTGCCATGGGTAAGATAATTTTATTCATTGTGATAACTCCACCACTAATAATGACTTGCGAAGAAATATGTTCAGCAAAGTAATTGTTATAACGAACCAAGGATGTGGTCAATGATATTAAATGATTGTAGTTTGTTTTTGTGAGGTATGATTTGTTTTTTCGCGGCTAAATAAATTGAATTTGATATAAGACAATATTGTATTTTTTCATCGAGCTTCCTCAGGTATATCGTGGTAACGATAAAGGAATGTTGACATGATGCGATGATTATTATGTCAACGGCGTGAATATTTCACTCAGCCCCATCAATTGAAGGCGATCCCCACTAACTCTGTGGCACTCTGACCCCTTTATCGAGATAGAGGCTGCTGTAGTGGGCGCGGTGGGTAACAAACATCACCTGATGGCGGCTGCCGTCGGAGAGGATAATAAAATCCCCCGCCTGAGCGGGGCTCCGCAAGGTGATCTCCTGCTCGGGGGCGGTCAGGCGATCGACATCTTCCTTGAAGGTGAGGGTGTAAGAGTACATATGGCGCTCCACAGCTGGCTCATATCAAACACTCCCTTGAAGGTAGTTGCTTGCATGGGCGAGCGCGGCGCCCGATTGGCGCTGTTAGACCAAATATCAGCGATGAGAACGTGCGTGGCTTCAGTCGGGTTGTTCTGCTGAGGTGCGCTTGAGGCATTTACATCAAGGCCATCGGTATCAAAACGATGGTAAAGGGGCAAAGGGAGATGAAAAAACCGCCAGCTGGCGGTTTTTCTTATGCGGTGGGCCCTACTTCAGGGCCTTCTTCAGCTTCTTGATCTTGCCTTCATGCTTGGCAATTTTCTCAAGACGAGCGGCGATCTTCTTCTTGATCTCTTTCTTGCTTGCTTTGGCCATCGGTGGCGCTCCTTTGCAGTGGGGACACATGAGGTGTCAGTCTGGGTCTTCCCTTTGACGTCCCAGAGTGCCACAGGGCTCCTTTGTGAACCAGCACTCTGTTGCTTTAATAGCCAGCTCGCTATAACTGCAAGGGGCTGAGCCAACGCAGCAGTTGCTGGCCCACCTGCGGGTTGCCGAGCAGGGCCATATGACTGGTGCGATAGACAATCAGGATATGGGCAGGAAGAAAAGCCAGCAGATGGCGCGCTTCGTTGTGCTGACCGAGGGTGCTGCGTAGCGGCACCAGTCCATCGCCAATCAGCCGATCAGCCAGCAGGCTGCGCTTGGCGGCAGTGGTCGCGGCAATGGCATAGCAGTTGACGCCACAGGGAAGGGGAAGCGGCTCGCGGGGATCGCGCAAGGGCGCAGCGGGATCGGGTGGGGCGAGCGTCTCGATCACCTTGCCATGGCGCAGATCCTTGATGCCTGCACTGCGCAGCCGTGCCAGCCTGACGAAGGGTTCGCTGTAGGCGGTGGCGGGCAGCAACTGCTCCAGCCAGTGCCCGGCGTGTTCCAGCGGTGCGCCGTGGTGTGGTGTGCCAAGAAAGATCAGATTGGCAAGGTGCGCAGGCCAGATGAGCCCGGCCACACCGGCATGGTGGCAGGCGCTGCGGGCAACCAGTCCCCCCATGCTGTAGCCCATTATCGTTATCTCTTTGAGGTCTCCCGGCCAGTGGGCGAACAGCTGCTCCAGCAACAGGGCAAGTTGTTGCCCGTTCTGTGTGATGGGCAGTCCCGAGTTGTAGCGCACGTAAAGAGGCTGATAGCCAAGCGCGGCGGCAAGCTGCTCCCCATGATTGACCAGTTCACCCTGGTAAAGGGTCTGCCACTGCAGATCGTTCATGCACAGGCCATGCACCATCAACAGCACTCGTCCCTCGTGGGGCAGTATTGTCGGCATGTCCTGCCAGTCGAGGGGCTTCCCCTGATAGCGCAGGGTCATGGGGGTGGCGAGGGCATTGTGGTGTTCGACCAGCTTGTCCCCCAACACGCCGTTGAGCGTGGCGATCAGGGCCGCACGTTTCGGGGTTTCGGGGATCTGGTGGGGCGGCGGTGTGGCTGGCAGGCGGCTGAGCAGTTGGTTGAGGCCGCTGCTTAGGTTGTTGGTGGCGCCATGTACCCCCTTGTAGACCAGCCCGGTGATCCCGGCTGTTTTTCCCTCATCTCGTCCCTTGAGCCCCATACCGCTTAGTACCGCCTGATGTACCGCTTCGGTGATCTCTACCGCGGCGGGCAGCGCCAGAGTCAGCAGGTGCGCCAGCTCGCGGATATCCGAAAGATGCCAGGAAGATGATGGCGAGGGGTCTGTGGCGTCGGTCATGGCAAGCCCTTGTGAAAGCGGGAGTCGCGTTGTCGTGCCGCGAAGAGCGCAGCGTATCTCTATATCAAACCAGCTTGCGCCCTTTGTGGCAGGTTTACCAGTACGGGCCTGCATGGCGGGGCTGATAAGAACCGCTTGCGAAGCCGGTCACGGTAATGACAGGGAAAATCACCTCTACTTTGTCATATGAAGCCACATGGAGAGGTGAGGATGTCGCTGTTTGATGAGGTGCGGGTACAGGATTTGTGTGCACGGTTGCTTGATAGCCAGAACGGAAAGGGCTGCTCCCTTGAGAGTCGGCATGGCCGCGAGTTGAAGGATCTGTTGCAGGCAGTGGGCGGGATCAAGCCGGTTCGCCGTGGTGCTCCTTATGCGTTGACCGAGGCGGGACGGACTTATTTGCTCGGGCAGCTGGCACGGGCTGCGCCCCCCGAACCGGACAAGGGGGGGCTGCTGCAACGAATGGGAGTGAGTTTGCCTGCACGGCTCAATCAGGCCTGCTTTTATGCCCTCTGGCATGGGGACAGCAAGCATTCGCGGTCAGCATCCCTTGCCGCGCCACAGCTTGCGGAATTGTCGCTCACGCAGGATGAGGTGATCCGCATCCGTACCCTCGAACCGCTCTCGCTGGTCGATCGGCACGGTCAGCAGCACGATATGACGGCAATGATAGCGCTGCTGGGGGAGTTGGCGTTGTCGGAGCGGACTCTGGGCACGCTGGCGGCCATCGGCTGGCAAGGGGCGCGGGTCATTACGGTGGAGAACAAGGGGGCCTTTGTCGACTACCCGCTGCAACCCGGGCAACTGCTGCTGTTTGCCCCCGGTCGCAATACTACCCTGGCCAAACAGCTGATCCCGCTGCTGCCTGCGGGCGTGCCGTGGGCCCATTTTGGCGATCTCGATCAACGGGGTATCGATATTGCCGTCGAGTTGGCGCGTGAACTAAATCGACCGGTCATGCTCTGGCTTCCCTGTGAGCTGCAACCTTATCTGGAGCACTATGCCCGTCCGGTACGCACCTTTGCGACGGACAGTGGCAAGGTGCCCTGGCGTGTGACGAAGCCGGCTGATCAGGTCGGTGGTCATGGCACGTCGGCAGGCGTTCCCTGGCTTGAGAAACTGATCACAGACGGGACTTGGCTGGAGCAGGAGGTATTGATTCTGGCCCCTCACTGGCGGAGCTGGTCATTGGACGCGATGGGCAATCAGGGTTGAAACGGGGAGCCCGCGCTCCCCGTCATTTCGTGGTTAGCGGCTCACTTGGCGTTGATGGGCCCCTTGGTGCCGGCATCGTTATCGACCCAGCCATCTTCACCCTTGATGCGGCGATCCCCCTGAATGGTGTAGATGACCATGCCATCCTTGAACACCAGCGCGCCATCGGATTTCTTGGCATTGACCTTCTTGTCGTTGACCCACACCTGATCCTTGCCATCGATGCGGATATTGGCCACGGTGGCGCCGGTTTGGGGGAAGGTGGCGATCCAGTTGCCCGCATAGGGGCTGCCGCTGGTTGCCGCAGCCGGAGCATTGCCAACACCGGCAGCCGCGTTCTCAGCCTTGGTTTTGTTGATATCGCAGCCATTGAGCTCGCTCACCTGAGTGCAGCCCGAGCGCTCCAGCTTCTGCTCATAGCTGAGATTCAGACCACCATTCGCAGCCGGGGCCGTTGCGCCAAATCCCGCTTTGGCATTTTCCGCTTTGGTTTTGTGAATGTCACAACCCTGAGCCTCGGTAACCTGGGTACAGCCGGATCGCTCCAGCTGCTCGGCATATTTGGCATTAATAGCGTGTGCCGGTGTGATGCCGAGCAGGGTCAGGGTGATGAGCAGAGC
>NZ_JBODRQ010000175.1:0-5713 GCF_050633025.1 Aeromonas sp. | reverse complement strand
TCTGGCGATAGCGGTGACCATTGCGCTCCACGTCATCGCTCACCCGCATGCCGTGCACCAGCCCAAGGCTTGGCCAGATGGGGGCGTTGCAACCGAGCAGGAAAGCGCCTTCACCTGCACCACGCAGAATGGCCGCCATACCGCGTCGATAGGCTTCAACCCGAGTAGCAGCCGGATCGTGGAAACGGCCACAGTGGATAGCGCCCCAGAAGTTGGCATCGAGCTTGAAGTAGTGAATGCCCCACTGCTCACGCAGGGTACGGAACACCTGCTCAAGGTGCTCCTGCACCTCGGGGTGAGTGCCGTCCAGCACATACCAGGGAGTGCAGCGCCAACCGCCATAGGTGACCCGCTCGGAGGGGAGCGGCAGTCCGTCATCCCCCTTCACAAACCAGTCGGGGTGATCCTGAAACACCTGTGAAGTGGGCTCTGCAATAAAGGGAGCGACCCAGAGGGCGGGCTCGCAGCCAGCCTGTTTGATCTCCGCAGCCAATGAAGCAACGCCTTGCTCGAACTTGGCCGACGGAGTGAGCCAGTCGCCCATTTTGGCCTGATAGCCGTCGTCGATCTGCACATAGCGCAACGCCGGGAAGCGCTCGGCACGCACCTGCAGATTTTCGCGAATATCGGCAGCGCTCACCTCGGCGTAGTAGTGATACCAGGAGCACCAACCGCTCGGGCGCTCACTCACCTGGCCGATCAGCGAGCCGTGCTCGACCTCGATCAGCCGTGCCAGCTCGGCCAGCAGATCCTCGCGCTCCGCCCCTTCGAGGCAGATCAGCGCTTCGCTCTGCCAGTGCTCACCGGCCGCGAGTTCCCGCCCTTCGCAGTTCATCAGGATCTGCAAGCGCCCATCGGGGTAAAGGCGAAACTCCCCGCCAAAAAGGTGACAGCTGGCAAAGGCAAGCAGCAGCCACCCCTTGCCATGCTCCACCAGCAGCAGGTTGTGAATGGTGTGATAGCCATTGTCATCGGTAATGCGATAAACGCTGGCATCGGGGCAACGGCCGACATGTTGCGGTGATTGCCAGCACCCCATGGTCTGGGCCAGCATCTGGAATCCTTCGCCATAGATGGCACTCTCCACCGGAAGGCCAAGCTTGCCGTCAAACAGCACCCAGCGCTCAACCGGAGTGGCATCAGCGCCGGTGTTGTCGAGTCGCACCCGACACAGGGGCCCTTCCCACTGACGGGTTTGCAGCAGATGGGGTGGCAACGCATTATCGTTCGCCAGCTGGCGAACTCGGGACAAGAGGGATGTCATAACTACTCCTTGTAGTTCGAAAAAGGGTTCTATCAGACGATCTTCAAAAGATTGTTCAACAGATAATCTGCATACAAATCAGCCTCAAACGAACCGATTTCAGTTGTTATTGTTTTAATGCCGCGACCCGGCCTCTCTGGTAAACTGCGATTTTTCTTCCCAGTCGATGAGGTTCACGTGATCGCGCAACGCGCCTTGCTGTACTTTCGTGATTTTATGGTCATCGTCGCCTGCCTGCTGGCAGGCAAATCCGTGGCAGCCATCCTGCCTTTCGCCTTTCCCGGCAGCATCATCGGCATGCTGCTGCTCTTCGTGCTGCTCTCCCTGCAACTGATCAAGCTGCACTGGGTCGAGCTGGGGGCAGGCTTGCTGCTGCGCCACATGGGCGTTTTGTTCGTGCCGGTCGCGGTCGGACTGGTGGCCTGGCTTGAGCCCCTGCGCCAATCCTTCGGCGTCATCATGCTCTGCATCGTGCTCGGGATCGTGCTGATCCTCGCCACCATCGGTCGGCTCTACCAGAGGATGAACAAATGATCTTCTGGCTAGCCATTCCCTTAACGTTCGCGCTCTATTTCGCCACCCGGGCCCTCTATCGCCGCCTGCCCTGGCCCATCATCAACCCTGTGCTGGTGCCGACCGCGGTGATCATCGGCCTGCTACTCTGGTTTGATCTGCCCCTTGAGCAGTACGAGCGCGGCAGCAGCCCCATTACCATGCTGCTGGAGCCCGCCGTGGTGGCGCTGGCGCTGCCGCTCTATCAACAGGCACGCCAGATCCAGGCCAAACTCAAGCCCATCCTAATCTGTACCCTCACCTCCGTCTTGATCTCGGTGTGCACAACCCTGCTGATCGGTCACTTTATGGGCACAAATCCGGCGCTGCTCGCCTCATTGGCGACCAAATCCATCACCACTCCGCTCGCCATGAGCGTCAGCCAGTCCATCGGCGGCATTCCCGCCATCGCGGCCGCCGTGGTGGTGGTGGTGGGGATTGTGGGCGCCCTGATCGGCTACCCGCTGCTCAGATTGCTCAAAGTGACCGACCCGGAAGCGCAAGGGCTCGCCATGGGGGCCTGTGCCCACGCCATCGGCACCGCCACCTCCGCCGAGAAGGGGATCACCCAGGGGGCCTTTGCATCGCTCGCCATGGTGGTGTGCGGTATCCTCACCGCGGCCGTCGCTCCCCTCCTTTTTGCCATCTATCACTGGCTGATCTGATGACCCCATTCACCACCTGTTGACCATTCCGGGGGGCCTGCTGGCCTCTCGGGGTGCGACCTGCCGCACAATTTGCACAAGACAAACGTTTCCATTACCATCCCACTCCGTTTGCCCGTCAGGGCGTGAGCCTGCTCACACATTTACCCGAGCTTGCTCCCTACAATGGCCGCCCAATTGGCCTTTGAGGACACACTATGCATCCCCGTTTTGCCAAGCCATTCGATACCCTCTCTGCCCCGCTCAAAGCAGCCGTGCAGCCCATGCTGGATAATGCCGACTTCAACGCCCGCTTCACGCTGGAGCAAGTCGCCACCCTGAAAGCCGCCACAGGTCTCGATGATCGCGCCCTGCGCCTCGCCCTGTTGCCGCTGGCTGCTGCCTGCTCGGTGGCGCCCATCTCCAAATTTTATGTCGGTGCCATCGTCTGTGGCCTTAGCGGCAGCTGGTACTTCGGCGCCAACATGGAGTTTGCGGGGCAAGGTCTGTTCCACTCGGTTCACGCCGAGCAGTCCGCCATCTCCAACGCCTGGCTGGGTGGCGAGAGCGGGATCTCTGAAATCACCGTCAACTACACCCCTTGCGGCCACTGCCGTCAGTTTATGAACGAGCTGAGCACCGCCAAGATCCTGAAAGTCTCCCTGCCCGATGACCTGAGCGCCCTGCAATCCTTCCTGCCCCACTCGTTTGGCCCGGCGGATCTCGACATCACGGATGCGCTGATGAGCCCGCAGGATCACGCAGAGCTTGAGCTTCAAAGCGAAGACCCGCTGTGGCAAGCCGCGCTGGCCGCCGCCCGTCAAAGCTACGCCCCCTACAGTCAGGGCTATGCCGCAGTGGCGCTGCAGTTTGCCGATGGCCGCATCTTCTCGGGCCGCTACGCCGAGAACGCCGCCTTCAACCCCAGCCTGCCACCGATGCAGATGGCCTGCGCCCATGCGGTGCTTAACGGCGAAGATCTCGCCACCATCCGCCGCGCCGTGCTGCTGGAGAACAAAAACGGCCAGATCAGCCAGCGTGACTCCGCCCAGTCCACTCTTAAGGCGCTGGGTTCGGTCGAGCTGGAGTATCAGGCGGTCTGACCCGGTTTGCTTCGATAAACGAAAGCCCCCGCACCTTGGTGTGGGGGCTTTTTTACTGGGCCGTTTAACCAGGAATCGCCGGTGATCTTCACGGCTTGGCGCAGTTGATCACCCCTTAAAACCTGTTGCTGAGCAGACCGGTTTCAGCCGCGCAGTGAAGTGGCGCAGCAGCGGCGGCTCGTAGTCAAAGGTGAGCCCGCGAATGTCGCTGGCCCGCGCTTTCACCGCAATCAGGCAGTCGGCCACATAGTCCATGTGATCCCGGGTATAGACCCGGCGCGGAATGGTGAGACGCAGCAACTCAAAGTCCGCCGCCTCCTGCTTGCCAGTGGCGGGATCACGCCCCAGCAACAGGGAGCCAATCTCCACCCCGCGCACGCCCCCTTCCAGATAGAGCTCGCAGGCGAGCGCATGGGCCGGAAACTGCTCGGCCGGAATATGGGGCAGCAGCTTTTTGGCATCCACAAACACCGCATGGCCGCCAGTGGGGGTCTGGATCGGGATCCCCGCCTCGGCCAGCCGCTCGCCGAGATAAGCCACCTGACTGATGCGATAGGTGAGATACTCCTCATCCATCCCCTCCCGCAGGCCAATGGCAAGCGCCGCCATGTCCCGCCCGGCAAGGCCGCCATAGGTGACAAACCCCTCCATCGCCACGCAGCGCACCTGCACCGCGCGGAACAGGTCGAGATCCTCCTTGAAACAGCAGAGCCCGCCGATATTGACCAGTCCGTCCTTCTTGGCCGACATGGTGAAGATATCCCCCAGTGCGAACATCTGGCGCACTATCTCCTTGATGCTGTGCTTGGCATAGGCCGGGGCCCGCTCCTTGATAAACCAGGCGTTCTCGGCAAAGCGGGCGGCGTCGATCACCACCGGAATATGGTGACGACGGGCCAGCTCGGAGACCGCCGCCATATTGGCCATGGAGACCGGCTGACCACCGGCGCTATTACAGGTGACCGTGATGATGATGCCGGCCACGTTGTCGGCCCCCAGGGTTTCGATGGTGTCGGTCAGGCGAGGGAGATCAAAATCCCCCTTCCAGACATAAGGGGCCGTAGTATCGAGGGCTTTCGGGGTGAGCAGGTTGATGGCCCGCGCGCCGGCCAACTCCACGTGGGCCTTGGTGGTGTCGAAGTGGTAGTTGGAGATAAAGACCGGCGCCTTGCCCTTGCAGCGCTTGACCAGCTCGGGGAAGAGGATCTGCTCGGCCCCGCGCCCCTGGTGGGTAGGCATCACATGCTGGTAGCCAAAAATGTCGCGCACCGTGCGCTCCAGCTCGACGAAGTTGCGGCTGCCCGCATAGGCCTCATCCCCCATCATGATGCTGGCCCACTGACGGTCAGACATGGCACCGGTGCCGCTGTCGGTCAGCAGATCGATATAGACATCTTCGGCCAGCAGCAGGAAGGGGTTCCAGCCAGCAGCCTCGAGGGCGGCACGGCGCTCGGCGCCAGTGGTCTGTTTGATGGGCTCGACCATCTTGATACGAAACGGCTCGGGTATACGACGCATAAAAGACTCCTCACCGGCGCGGGGCCAGTGTGTTTGAAATAGCGATTGGCAAATAGGCCGGGGCGCTCAGGGTCGTCCGGCTGACAAATTCAAACGGCGGGAGCCGCCAATCAGCGGTGAGGAAAGTCGAAGGTGAGAATGGGATCCCGGGTATACCAGTGGGCGAGCAGGCAAGCTGCCCGGGGCGTAGCTGTCATGATTGGCATCACTCCCCTCCATATCGGTTGTAGACAGTCGGTGGCCAACAAGATCCATTGATGGATGCTGCCAGCGGGCAGCCTCGCCACGTTAACGGCTGGTTAATTTGCAAACAAGAGATGCACCGACGGGCTGTGCGCCCGCTCACAAAGTGGGCATCTGCGCGGCAAACTGGCAGTGAGGTTGATCCGCCCGCGCCCCCGCTTCGTTATTCTCCCTACCCACACGCCACATCCCCCATCAGCCAGGGCCGGAAGCCATCATGCATCGCAAACCCCATCTGCCCGAGAAGATCTGCCCCGTCTGCCAGCGCCCCTTCAGCTGGCGACGCAAGTGGGCGCGCAGTTGGGAGGAAGTTCGCTACTGCAGCGAGCGCTGCCGCCACGCTCGTCACAGCTGCCAGCAACCTGAGGAGGATCGAGTCTGATGGAGCT
>NZ_JBODRQ010000174.1:0-5797 GCF_050633025.1 Aeromonas sp. | reverse complement strand
CCGAGCACCAGTCCGGCTCCGGCCAGTTTGGCGCCGCCGAGGGGTTCGCTATAGAAGAGGGTGCTCAGGATCAGGGTCCAGACCGGTTCCAGCAGCATCATCAGGGCGGCGTGGGCGGTGGTCATCTTGCTCAATGCGTGGGTGAGCAGCCAGTAGCGCAATGTGGTGGCGATCAAGACGCTCGCCGCAAACCAGCCCCAGATGCCGTGGCTGACTCCAGCCTCGGGCCACTGTTCGGTCAGCAGCGAGAGCAGGGTGCCGAGCAGGCCGGTCATCGCCAGCTGGATGCAGGTGAGCCAGGTAGGGGCAATGGATTGGGCAAAGTGGCGATGGACGGCAAGCTGGATACCGAGAGTGGTAGCCGCCGCCAGAAACCAGAACAGCGAGAGCGACACGCCCCAGTGGGTGCTGCTGGAGAGCAGCAGCAAACCGGCGATGGCGATGGGCAGGGTGAGCCAGTAGTGGCGGCCGGGTTTGGCACGAAAGGCTCCCCAGGCGGCCAGCGGGGCCATCAGGGTGGCGACGCTCATGATAAAAGCACCGCTGCCCAGCGCATCGCTCTGACTGATGGCGGTGACCCACAGCAGCAGGCTGGCGCCGAGCAATGTGCCGCAACCGGCAGCGCGCAGCAGTTGGGCGCGAGTTGGTGGTGGCTCGCGCAACCAGGCGAGGGGGAGCAACAGCAGCGCGGCCAGCAGAAAGCGGCTGCCGATAAAGGCGGCGGGCGGCAGTTCGCGGATCGCCTCTTTCGAGAAGAGCCAGCCTGCGGCGGCCAGCAGGGTGACCAGTACCATCAGCAACAGGGGAGTGCGGTTCATAGCGCTTGTTGTGGGGAAGTGGGAAGGGGAGCATAAAGAAAGGCGCCGGGTATTGCTACCCGGCGCCTTTCGCATCTGCCTGGAACCGCCATCGCGGCTCGCGGCCAGCAATCAGTTCATGCCGTAACGCTTGAGCTTCTTGCGCAGGGTGCCACGGTTGATACCCATCATCACGGCAGCGCGAGTCTGGTTACCACGGGTGTACTGCATGATCACGTCCAGCATCGGCGCTTCGACTTCGGAGAGAACCATATCGTACAGATCAATCACTTCCTGACCGTTCAACTGGGCCAGGTAGTTACGCAGGGCCTGTTGCACAGAGTCACGCAGGGGGCGCTGGGTCGGCTCGGCAGCGTGATTGTGAGTAGTTGTTACCAATGCATCAGAAGTCAGGGTTTGTTCGAACATATTCGGTCGGCTCTTTAGTTATCTTGTTAACCTAATCCATCGAAATACGCTTCGAGTGCCTCAAGTTGCGCGTCTGCGCAATCCAGGGCATTGAAGTGCTTACGGAATTCTCGGCCCGTCTCTTCTTCATCCAGATACCAGCCCACGTGTTTACGGGCTATGCGCGCTCCCAGATATGCACCATAAAACCGGTGCAGGTTGGTTACATGCTCGTTCATCAGGGTGCGAACCTCTTCCCTCTCGGGAGGCGGCAGCTTGGTGCCCGTCTCAAGAAAATGACGGATTTCCCGGAAAATCCAGGGTCGTCCTTGCGCAGCTCGGCCAATCATCACGGCGTCAACACCGGTATAGTCGAGGACATACCGGGCTTTCTCCGGGCTGTTGATGTCACCATTGGCGACAACAGGAATCGATACGGCCTGCTTAATCGCCCTGATTGTGTCGTACTCCGCTTCGCCCCTGTAGAGGCAGGCACGGGTACGACCATGCACGGCGAGGGCCGCGATACCACAATCTTCGGCGATTCGGGCGATCTCCACGCCATTGCGGTTATCCGGATCCCATCCTGTGCGGATCTTCAAGGTGACAGGCACCTCCACTGCATCCACCACGGCCCGGCAAATTGCTTTGACCTGATCGGGGGCACGCAGCAGGGCGGAACCTGCCAGCTTCTTATTCACTTTTTTTGCCGGACATCCCATGTTGATGTCGACGATCTGTGCGCCCTGCTCAACGTTGTAGCGGGCAGCAAACGCCATCATCTCGGGATCGGCTCCGGCAATCTGGACCGATCGCAAACCGCCTTCTGCAGAGTGATCCATCCTCATCCGGGTTTTCTGGGTATCCCAGACATCCGGGTTGGCCAGCAGCATCTCGGAAACGGCCATGCCTGCCCCCAATCGCAAACAAAGTTCACGGAATGGTCGGTCAGTTACACCGGCCATGGGAGCCACAATCAAGGGCGTTTCAAGCGTGTGGGGACCTATCTGCATTCCACGGTTACCATCGGCTTAGGGCGGCGTATATTACGCATTTTTTAGGCAGGAGAAAAGGTTAGTATTTGAGCGCTAGCCATTTTTTCTGAAAAAAAACGTCGCGCCAAGGCTTGCAAATTCTGGAGTTATTGAAAAACGGCCAGATTGCCGGAGAGTGATCGCTGTAGCATTCGGGTTGGACGCCTGCATAATTGTCAGTCCACTTGCTGGCCCGCTTTGCGTTATGATAACGAGCTTAAGTCGAGCAAATGCTCCAAACATTTATGCAGCAAAAGCGGATTGGGGATCTATGACGTCAAGGTTCATTAAATCACTCTGGCCGTGTCTGATGGGAGCCGTGCTGGGGTCGGTGCAGGCACAGACCATCAGTTTCGGCGAAGCCTGGACCCGGGTCATCCAGCAGGATGAAGGGCTGGCTGCCGAGCAGGCCGGGGTGGAGCGCGCCAGGCAGCTGCGCGAGGCTGCCAAATCCATGTATCTGCCCAAGGTCGATGTGGGTGCCAGCTATACCCATCTCGATCAGCCGATGGAGCTCGACATGATGGATCTCAACCCTATCGCCAGCCATCCGGAGATGATCAAGGCGTTGCAGGCCATTCTGGGCAAGTTTCCTGTTCCTCTTCCGCGCCTCTCCCCCGATGACTTTGTGACACCCCTCACCAAGCAGAATGTCGTGACCAGCTCGGTCAAGATGCTCTGGCCGCTCTTTGCTGGCGGTCGCATTGATGCGGCGCAGGATATCCGTCAGGCGCAGGTGAGCGAGGCACAGCAGTTGCTGGTGCTCAAGCAGCAGTCCACTTTCGAGGGCCTCTCCCAAGCCTATTTTGGGGTAGTGCTGGCAGGTCAGGTGGTGCAGACCAGGCAGGATATTGAGGAGGGGCTGGCCCGCCACCTGGATCACGCCAATAAGCTCGAGGCTCAGGGGCAGATAGCCAGGGTGGAGCGCCTCTCCGCCCAGTCGGCCTATGATCGTGCCCGTATCGATACCCAGAAGTCGCGCCGCAGCCTCGAGATCGCCGAGCTGGCCCTCGGCCGCATGCTGAAGTTGCCAAATGTCCAGCCGGGCAGCGGCCTGTTCGTCAACAAGGATCTGCCGCGCCTCGATGGGCTGGTGCAACAGACCCTGGAAGTACACCCCGGCCTCAAGTTGCTCAGCGCCAAGAAAGAGCAGGCCAAGGGGATGATCCGGATGGAGAAGGGCAAATATGCCCCCGAGGTGTTCCTGTTCGGCAACTACAACCTCTATGAAGATGATTCACTCGCCTCCAAGACCGCGCCGGACTGGCTGGTGGGGGTGGGTGTCAGCATGCCGCTGGTGAGCCGCGATGGCCGCTCCGAGACGGTACAGGCCGCCAAGAGCGCCGAGCTACAGGTCAATCTGCTGCAGGCCAAGACCCGTCAGGATCTGGAGTTGCTCGTCGAGAAGACCTGGCGTGAAGCGGCGCAGGGGCTGGAGGAGTATCAATCCCTCTCATCCACCCAGGCGCTGGCAGAGGAGAACGTGCTGCTGCGGGACAAAGCCTTCGGGCAGGGACTCTCCACCTCCCTTGATGTGGTGGATGCTCAAAACCAGCTGGCGGGGGTCAAGACCCAGCGCGCGGCTGCGGCTTATCAATATGTGGTGTCGCTGGCCCGCCTGCTGGCGCTTTCCGGCCAGATGAACAGTTTCAATCAATATCAGCACGGTCAGGTGATCGAGGTGAACTCATGAGCCCGGCCCTGTCTGTTCCTTTTTTCATGTCTGTTTCGACCGCCAAGGGTCGCCCGTTTGTCGAGGTGAAGTGATGAGCCATCCCCCCATCAAAAAGAAGATGAGCCAGGGTAAACCGCTGTTGTTGCCATTGGCGCTGGTGATCCTGGTGGTCTGGCTCGGCTGGCGCTTCTGGCTCGCCTATCAGCCGGAGCCGGTGCATCTGCAAGGGCAGATTGAGGCGCAGCAGTACTCGGTCTCATCCAAGGTGCCGGGCCGTATCGACGAAGTATTGGTGAAAAAGGGCGATCAGCTGACCAGGGATCAGCTGGTCTTTACCCTGGCGAGCCCCGAGATCGAGGCCAAGCTGAGCCAGGCCAAGGCCGGTGAAGCGGCTGCGGGTGCGCTGGCGCAAGAGGCCGAGAACGGGGCCCGAGCTCAGCAGATCGCCGCCGCCAAGGATCAGTGGCAAAAAGCCAAGGCGGCCGCCCAGTTGCGTGGCAAGACCTATGAGCGGGTCGCCAGCCTGCACCGCGACGGCGTGATACCGCTGCAAAAACGTGACGAGGCCTGGACTGCCTGGCAAGCCGCTCGCTACAGCGAAGGGATGGCGTGGCAGCAGTACCAGCTGGCGCTGGAAGGGGCGCGGGAAGAGACCAAGATCGCCGCCCGCGAGAAGGCCAAGATGGCGGCCGGTTCGGTGGCCGAGGTTGAGGCCTACCTGGCCGATACCCGCATCACCAGCCCCCACACCGGCGAGGTGAGCCAGGTGCTGCTGCGCAGTGGCGAGCTGGCGCCGCAAGGTTTCCCGGTGGTGACCCTGCTCGACATGAACGATGCCTGGGCTCAGTTCCATATCCGCGAAGATCTGTTGCCGCGTTTCACCGTGGATACCGAGTTTGATGCCCGCATCCCGGGTCTTGGCGATCAGATGGTCCGCTTCAAGGTGACCCATGTGGCCGTGATGGGGGATTTCGCTACCTGGCGTGCCACCGATACCCGTCAGGGTTTCGATATGAAGAGCTTCCAGGTGGAGGCCCGTCCGCTGCAACCGGTTGAGGGGCTGCGGGTTGGCATGAGTGTGCTGGTTGAACTCTGATGGGACGTGAATTTCGGCTGCTGTGGCAGGATCCGTTCAGCCGTGCCCTGATGAGCTGGGTGCCGCTGCTGCTGATGGGGATCCTCTGCTGGGTCTTCTCGGCAGGGCTGGCCCGCGACCTCAAGGTGGGGCTGGTGGATCTCGACCGCAGCGTGCTCTCGCGCCAGCTCGCCTTCTCGCTGGATGGCTCGGCCGGGCTCAAGGTCGCGCAACAGTTTGACTCCATCGATGCCGGGGCGCGCGCCCTGCGCGGTGGCGATATCTATGCGCTGGTGGTGATCCCCAACCATCTGGAGAGGGATGCCCGTCAGGGCACCCAGCCGCAGGTGACTGTGTTCAACAACGGCCAGTTCATCCTCATTGCCAAGCTGGTTAACTCGGCGCTGGCGCAGGTGGTGGGCACTCTCAATGGTCAGGTGGGCGTGCTGGAGGCGATGGCCGATGGCAAGGCGCTGCCCGGCGCACTCGGGCAGTCGGTGCCTATCAGCAGTCAGGTCACTGCGCTCTACAACCTCAACTCCAGCTACGCCCAGTTTCTGCTGAGCGCTATTTTGCCCGCGGTCTGGCAGATCCTGGTGGTGCTGTTCGGCCTCAATGCGCTGGCGCGTAACGATCGGCTGGGACTGGACTGGACCACGCGCGGTGTCTGGTTTGGTCTGTGGCGCACCCTGCTGCCCCACGTGCTGATTGGCTGGGGCTGGGGGATTGTCTGGACGCTGCTGCTGTTTAAGGGCTTCTCCTACCCCATGCACGGTAGCTGGCTGGTGCTGGTG
Source organism: Aeromonas sp. (assembly GCF_050633025.1). Lineage (GTDB taxonomy): Bacteria > Pseudomonadota > Gammaproteobacteria > Enterobacterales > Aeromonadaceae > Aeromonas. Next base: position 14 of record NZ_JBODRQ010000174.1, on the reverse strand, counting down.
GTTGGGCTGGGGCT
>NZ_JBODRQ010000173.1:0-5840 GCF_050633025.1 Aeromonas sp. | reverse complement strand
GCAGGGTCTTGCGGATCGGTAGGGTCATGCTGCAAATCCTTATGGTTGGAATAATTGCAGCAAGTTAACCTATATAAATGATATTTTGCGTGATAAAACTCACCAAGTTGCAGGTTTGGCCAGGTTTTTCGACCTGATATGTCGACCTGTGAATATACATTAAACTACCTGAAAACCGCGGGCTTCGATCAGCGCGATCAGCTCGGCTTTGCTCAGCTCGCTCTCGATGACTGCTTTGCTGTTGGCAAAGTCGACGGTCGCGGTGGTGACCGCAGGCTGGGCTTGCAGGGCTTTTTGCAGACTGGCGGCGCAGCCACCACAGGACATGCCGAAGACGGTAAGTTCGATGGTCATAAATGCTCTCCTCTGTTGATAGGGCACAAGGGTAAAGTTGCCGCCTCCGGCAAGGTCAAGCCGTCAGTACATAAGACCCAGATAGTTCATCAGGGTTGCTCCCAGACTAGTGGTGAGCAGCGAGCCGAGGGTAGTGATGGCGATGATGTTCGCTGCCAGCACGCTGTCGCCCCCCATGGCACGGGTCATCACATAGCTGGCGGCGGCAGTCGGGGTGGCGCTGATGAGAAACAGAATACCCAGCTCCAGATGGCTGAAGCCGAGCAGGGCCGCCCCAAGAGTGAACGCAGCCGGAATGAGACAGAGCCGCATGATGCTGGCCCAGCCCGCAATGGCTGCACCACCACGCAGAGCATCCTGGCTGAGGGAGGCGCCGGTGCAGAGCAGTGCCAGCGGCAACGTCATGTTGGCGAAGTAGCTGCCGGTGGTGAGCAGCAGTTGCGGCATTTTGATACCGAGCAGGGTAAAGGGCAGCGCCGCCACGATGGCGATGATCAGGGGATTCTTGATGATGCCGAGCAGGATGGGGCGGATACCGGTGGCGCCACCCAGACTGCGGGTGAGAGTAATTACCGCGAGAATGTTGTAGATCACGGTCACCGCGCCGACATAGAAGGCCGCCGCCCCCAACCCTTCGTGGCCGTAGGCGTTTTGCACGTAGGCGAGCCCTATGATGGCGCTGTTGCCGCGAAAACTCCCCTGCACGAAGATGCCGCGCAGCCGCTGCTCCCCGATAAAGCGGCCAGCCAGCAGCTCCAGCACCAGATAGCTGGTGACGGTGGCGAGCAGGCCATAGCCGATAAACCAGAGGCTCGGCATGGTGGCGAAGTTGGTACCCAGAATACTGAGAAAGAGCAGGGCGGGTAGAGTGACCTGAAACACCAGGCGGGAGGCGGATTCGGTAAAGGGATCCGGCAGCAGCCCCAACCGCTTGAGCAAGATGCCGAGCAGCAGCACCACGCAGATGGGGCCTGTAATGGAGAGGGAGAAGAGCAGACTGGCCAACAGATCCATGGTGGGCGTCCTTCAGGTGCGCCGCCGAGGCGGGGCAAAAGGGCATTCTAACGCCATGGGCTTGTATTCACAGGGGTTAATCACAACAATGTGGGTATGGACAGGGCATGCAGGCACACGCCATGCAATTGATGAATTGGTTTTTTTGTGTTCAACCTTCATGCTTGTGGCAGATAGGCCGATAATGGTTAGTGCAGGAGGTGCTCTATGGACATATCCAGCTCTGCAAATACGTCGTTCGGTTCTGCGTTGATGGCGGCCAGTCTGGCCAAAAAACAGCAGACCCAAGAGGGCGAATCCGCACTGAAATTGCTGCAAACCGCAGCGCAATCCGCTCCGGCCGCGCCGACATCGGCCAGCGCTTCCCTCGGAAGCAATATCGATATCCGCGTCTGAGCGATAAAAAAGCCCCCATCTCTCGATGGGGGCTTTCTTTTTATTGGGCAGTTACCTGTCAGGCTCAGACCGGGAAAGGGGCTGGCGCCTCGAAGGTCATCCGCTCGCCGCTGCGGGGGTGGCTGATGGTCAGGCTGGCCGCATGCAGATAAAGGTGCGGTGCCGCCGCCAGCGCATCCGGGTTGGCGTAGAGGTTATCGCCGAGGATGGGGTGACCCAGCTCCAGCATATGAACCCGCAGCTGATGGGAGCGACCGGTAATCGGGGTCAGCATGATCAGGCTGTTGCCATTCTCCACCTTCAGCTTCTGCCACAGGGTCAGGGCATGACGCCCCTCCTCGTGGTCAACTTTCTGTTTCGGCCGGTTGGGCCAGTCGACGCAGAGCGGCAGATCCACTTCGCCCGCATCCAGCTCCGGTTCACCCCACACCCAGGCGAGGTAGTGCTTCTCTGTCTCCCGCTCGCGAAATTGTCGGCTCAGCTCCCGATGAGAGTTGGGATTGAGGGGAATGACAATGACGCCCGTGGTGGACATGTCGAGGCGATGAGCTGCCGCCGCCTTGGGGTGTTGCTGTTTCACCCGATGCAGGACGCTGTCTTCATTCTCGGGGCCGCGCCCGGGGACGCTCAGCAGGCCAGTGGGCTTGTTGACCACCATGATGTCCTTGTCCTTGAACAGGATATCGAGCCAGGGTTCCAGAGGCGGTGAGTATTCAAACATAAATGTCTCGCATCAGAAGGTGGGGGCAAGCCCCCATCAGTTATGGGTAACCACGACAAAGCGGCCTTGGGTATCCAGTTTGAGCTGGGTCTGGCCGCTGTCGGTCGGTACCTTGTCAGTTATGGGTGACCACGATAAAGCGGATGGCATCCAGCTTGAGTTGGGTCTGATCGATCAGGTGGTGCAATTCTGCCTGCAGATTGCGCAGATAATCCAGTTCGCTGTCGCGCACGTTCGGGTTGACTGCCTTGAGCGCTTCCAGACGATCCAGATCCTGCTGCAGGGTCTGCGCCATCTGGGAGCGGGCCTTGTCGACAATCCCGGCTTTCAGCTCTTCGGCAATGGCCTGGCCCTTGCCAATCAGACCGTGGATCACCGGTTGGGACGCGGTGACCAGCTTGCTGCCGAGGTGGCGATTGACCGGAGTCAGCTGGCGGTTGAAGGCATCGAACGCCACTTTCTCACCCAGATTCTGGCCGTTCTTGTCCATCAGCAGACGGATCGGTGTCGGCGGCATGAAGCGGTAGAGCTGGGGATGGGCCGCAGACTCGGCAACGAAGATCAGCTCAAGCAGGATGGAGCCGATGGGCAGTGCCTTGTTCTTGAGCAGTGCGACCGAGGTGGCACCGATCTCGGAGCCCAGGATCAGGTCGATACCGCCGCGCATCATGGGGTGATCCCAGGAGAGCAGCGCCATGTCATCCCGCGACAGGGCTGTGTTGCGATCGAAGGTGATGGTCATGCCGTCTTGCGGCAGGCCCGGGAAGCTGGGGACCAGCATGTGATCTCCGGGAGTCAGAACCAAGGCGTTCTCGCCACGGTCATCCTGATTGACGCCGATCTCGTCGAACATCTTGAGGGCGAAGGAGATCATGCCGGTGTCGTCATCTTCGGCGGCCAGCTTGTCGACCAGCTGCTGGGCGGCGGCGCCACCGCTGGAGTGGATCTCCAGCAGGCGATCGCGACCTTGTTCCAGACGGGCCTTGAGCGGCTCGTGCAGTTCGCGGGTCTTGATCAGCAGGGCGTCGAGAGTCGCCTGATCGCCGGTGTTGGCAGCCAGCAGCTCGAACAGTTCATCGCGCACCGCTTCGAATACCGGACGAGCGGTCGGGCAGGTCTGCTCGAACGCGTCCAGACCATCGTGATACCAGAGCTGCAGGGCGCGCTGGGAGGTGCCTTCCAGATAGGGAACGTGGATCTCGACGGTATTCTGCTGACCGATACGATCCAGTCGACCGATGCGCTGTTCCAGTAGGTCAGGGTTGAGCGGCAGATCGAACAGTACCAGATGACTGGCAAACTGGAAGTTGCGACCTTCTGAACCGATCTCGGAACAGAGCAGCACCTGGGCGCCACTATCCTCTTGCGCAAAATAGGCAGAGGCCTTGTCCCGCTCGAGGATCGACATCCCTTCATGGAATACGGTGCCGCGGATCCCCTCACGGGTGCGCAGCGCCTCTTCCAGTGCGATGGCGGTGGCTGCTTCGGAGCAGATCACCAGCACCTTCTGCTGGCGGGCAGAGAGCAGCAGCCCCAGCAACCACTCGACGCGCGGGTCGAACTGGGTCCAGGTTGCGTTGTCGCCTTCGAACTGCTGGAAAATCTTCTCGGGGTAGAGGTAGCGCAGGGCGCGGGTCTGCAGATCGCCGCCGTTGCCACCCATCATGCCCATCACCTTGATGGCGGTCTTGTACTGCTCCGGCAGCGGCATTGGGTAGACGTTGAGATGACGCTCGGGGAAGCCCTGAATATTGGCGCGGCTGTTGCGGAACAGCACCCGTCCGGTGCCGTGCTGGTCCAGCAGCTTGGCAACCGCCTGCTGACGGGCGGCGGCATCGCTCAAGTCCAACCCTTCCAGCTGGCTGGCGAGGATCTGTCTGGCTTCATCGCTCAGGGTCTCGCCATCCAGCAGCTCTTGTGCGGCGTTGGCGACCTGACCATAGGCCTGCTCTTCGGCGAGGAAGGCCTCGTAGTCGTAGAAACGCTCGGGATCGAGCAGGCGCAGACGGGCAAAGTGGCTCTGGTGACCCAGCTGATCCGGGGTTGCGGTCAGCAGCAGTACGCCCGGCACCTGTTCGGCCAGCGCTTCCACCATCTCGTAGGCACGGCTCGGCGCTTCTTCGCTCCACTCCAGGTGGTGGGCTTCGTCGACAACCAGCAGATCCCACTCGGCTTCCAGCACCTGTTCGAAGCGACGACGCTTCTTGCGCAGGAAGTCGAGGCTGCAGATCACCAGTTGTTCGGTCTCGAAGGGGTTCTCTGCATCGGCAAATGCCTCGATGCAGCGCTCCTCGTCAAACAGGGAGAAGTGCAGGTTGAAGCGGCGCAGCATCTCGACCAGCCACTGGTGCTGGAGCGTTTCGGGCAGCAGGATCAGTACCCGATGGGCGCGGCCGGAGAGCAGCTGCTGATGAATGATCATGCCCGCTTCGATGGTCTTGCCCAGACCCACCTCATCGGCCAGCAGTACGCGCGGGGCGTAGCGGTGACCCACTTCATGGGCGATATAGAGCTGGTGCGGGATCAGGCTGACCCGGCCACCGGCCAGACCGCGAGTCGGATTGCGACGACGCTGGTGCTGGTTGATCAACGCCTCGTAGCGCAGGGTAAAGCGTGACATCCGATCGATCTGACCGGCGAACAGGCGATCCTGCGGCTTGTTGAACTTGATAAAGTTGTTGAGAAACACTTCTTTGAGGGCAACGGGCTCATCATTGTCGGTGCGCACACCTACATATATAAGCAGGCCGTTTTTCTCCTGCACTTCTTCGACCGTCATGGTCCAGTCTTCGTGACTGGTGATCTGATCGCCCACATTGAAGCTGACCCGGGTGACCGGCGCCTCTTCTTTGGCATACATGCGGTTTTCACCGGTAGCCGGAAACAACAGGGTAACCATGCGTCCTTCAACAGCAACGACAGTCCCCAACCCCAGATCCGTCTCTGTATCACTAATCCAACGCTGGCCAAGTGCAAAAGGCATTAAACTCTCCAAAGCCCAAGAGTGTGTGAATCGCAAAGGGGCGCTATGTTACCCGAAGGCGTGACCTCGATCACCATGCATATAGATGTAGAGAGACCAAATTGCCACAACCTTGATCTGCGACCACCGCCACGCCATATAGAGGATAGCGAGCTCGCCAAACGGGTGTGTTATTGCAGGATAAATACGCTTTTTGGGTGATTAGTGAGCGGTTGAACCAAAAATGCGAATTTAATTCGAAAAGGCCCTTGCAAGCGTGATCCAGATCCCTATAATGCGCCTCCATCGACAGGGCAAGCGGCAACGCAGAAAGCCAAGTCGATAACCTCGAAAAGCCTTTGAAAATAAGGCTTGACTCGAGAAGGCGGTTGA
>NZ_JBODRQ010000172.1:0-5929 GCF_050633025.1 Aeromonas sp. | reverse complement strand
AATTGGCCCAGAAAGTAAAATACTCTCTTTCTCTGATATATGACCAAACGGTAAATAGGCTATACCGAGCCAGAAATAATAGCCAAGACCAATGATTAAAATTAAGGCCCATCGAATGATGGTTTTAACTTGACTTGATAGCATCAAATTCTCCACTCAATACGCCACCAACTGAGCCACCAGAATATGGAGATAGATTTCTGATAGCAGATGCACCCTTGGACAAGGTACTAAGGAACGAATACGGAAGCTCAATTACAGGCCCAATCCTTTATCATATTGCTTCACCTGTGCCGGAGTCATATCTCCCCCAAACCAAAATCAAGGCATGCATTGTGCCATGAGCTACAGGCGAGGCCAAAACTTGAATGATGTAGTACGACACTGATTGTCATTACGGCGAAGCAGCAGACTGTCAATCAGTCTCGATAAATGAGCTGAGTTACTGACTGATGACGGGCAGTATTCAAACCAGACGTTATGCAGCCCCTGCCGAAAACCATGGTTACGCCAAAAAATCAGGGAGCCACAGCTCCCTAATCGCAACACACGGGGTGATAAATCAGCCGATGGCGGGGGTCTGTTGCCAGTTGGCTTGCTGCGGACGGCCCTGAGATCGGCGCTGATAGCGCCAGGCCAGCAGTAGCGGCATACCGAGCAGCAGCTGGGCGGCCAGCGGGATCTCCTCGATGGGGGCGGCCAGTGCCCCTTCCGGAATAATGCCCCCCTCAATTTCGGCCGCCAGTTTGAGCTGCAAGGCATTGCCAAAGTCGGCGAAGGTGGTGGCATTGATAACAAACGCATCCTGACCGCCCGCCACGTTGTTGAGATACCAATCTTGCAGCACCCCATCGGCATAGTCCTGGCCGATGGTGATGCCGTTGATGGTATCGATGCCGGAGGCGAGCAGTTGATCCCGCACGGTAGAGGTATCCAGACCTGCGTTCTGGATCCCGTCTCCCGACACATCCATCACCTGGCGGGCGGCGGTGAAGTCGTTGGTGTCGAATTGCAAGCCACCAAAGGCCATGGCTGATCCCGGCGCCGTCCATCCGGCAAAGGGGCGCACCAGAGCATCCAGGGTGGCGGCAAAGTTGTTGATGGAGGTCATGTCGTAGAGATGAAACCAGTCGGTCATCGATCTTTGCTGGTTGCCGCTGCTCCACATGATCATCTGTACCGCAATTGACCCCAGCTTGCCGCCGCTGGTATCGAGGATGGCGCTCTGTACCTCCTGACTGTAAAAGGCGTCCACATAGCCCTGTAATTGCAGATTGAATTCCGATGAACTGACGCTGCCCGACACATCCATCAGCAGTTGCAGTTCGGTATCGACTTCGGTCAAGGCGTATGCGGGGGAGGTGACCAACAACATCCCCAGCAGCCCTGCCAACGGTTTGAGTTTCATTGCTCACTCCTTCTCCCTAGCGCTAGTGCCAGCAGGGGGAATGAATAAAGCGTGCCAGCTTTGTTGCATCCTCGGACTTGGCTTGATCCGGGTGAGGCTGGGCAGGCATGGAACTTGCGACAGCGGTCACAAGCGCTGATAACCGGCAGGAGTTGCGATGGAGATCCGTCCCTGGCAGTGGGCACCCAACTGGCTGCTACTTGGTTTGGCCAATCAGTGGGGCATGGTGTGGCTCAATATGGGCCACTTCAACCTGCTGGTGGTGTTGCTGATTGCTATCTGGTGGCAAATTGCATCGCGGGTTGCACCGAGCTGGCGTCCGCATCCACTGGCGCTCGCCCTCTTTATCCTGCTGATCCTGATCCCCAGCGCCAGTTGCAAGGCGCTGGCCTGTCTGTTGCTGGTGGCCTCGCTGTGGCGCCGTCATCAGAGTGGCGATGAGCGGGCGGTGTTGCAGATTGTGCTCGCCTTTACCGTGGCTGTGTTGTGGGGACAGCAGGTGTTTGCCCTGCTCTCCGGCCCTGTGCTGGCGCTCGATGCCTGGGGGGTGGGCCAGTGGTTGCAGCTGCTGGGCTGGGAGACTCGCCTTGATGGCAATCGCATCGAGCGGTTGGGGGGCCATGCGCTGATCGTGCTCAAGGGGTGCTCCTCGTTTTCTCAACTCTATCTGGTGGTGCTCTCCTGGCTGGTCTCCTGCTGCTGGCTGGCGCCGGAGCGCCCCCTTTACCGGCAGTGGCCCATGTTGCTGCTGGTTTGCCTGCTCTATATCGGGGCCAATCAGCTACGGTTGGTGCTGATGAGCCTGGATCTGCGCTGGTATGGCTGGCTGCATACCGGCTCGCTGGCCCAGCTCTACCAGTGGGCAATCATGTTGCTGGTGATGACCATCCTGTTTCTAAGGGGGTGCCGTGATGGGTCTATCTAGGGGATATCTGCTGCTGTTGCTGGTGGCACTGCTCAGTGCAGCCGCCATGGGCTGGCGTTATCAGAACCGGGCGATCAATGAGGGGGCCAAGCCCATGCTGCTGGAGCTGGTCCAGTTGGGATGGCGCTTGCGGGTGGCTACGCCAGTATTGGGCGGCACCTATGTCAGCTATCAGCTGGCCCATCCCCGCTGTGACGGCCTGCTGCAGGCCATGCTGGTGGCGCCGGATAGCGAGGCGATGTCAGTGACGCTGGCGGGTGAAGGGATGAGCCAAGGGGTGATGTTTTTAGGCGAGCTGCACCAGAGTCCGCCGCTGCTCTCGTACCGTCTTACCCAGGGTTGGCGCAAATTGTGGGGGCTGACCCCTTATCCCCTCTATCGGGTGGCCTTGCCAACCTCTTGCCTCGGCCTTATTGCGCCGCCGCTGGGGTGACCGACCCCGATTCACCGTTTGGCAGAATGCGGATCAGCAAGGTATTGGGGGCCAGCATGGGGTCATAGCGGGGCTCCAGCTCAATGGCGCGAGCTCCCAGCAAGCGGGTGAGGGCCGTCAGTCGCACGCTCGCCATCCGCGCACTCTCCAGCATGTCGGTTTGCAGCCCGGGGCCGCTTACCAGCGCAATCCGGGCCGGATCCTTGCGTCCCAAAAACTGATGCAACTGCTGCTCCTGATCCGCTGGCAGTTGCGTCTCCGCTTGCTGGTACTGCAGTTGCAGTTGGGGCTGTTCGGCCAGCTGTTGTTCCCGCAACTGGTTGAGGATCGGCAGGGTCTCATTGACCGGCTCCTGACGGGCGCAACCGGTGAGGATCAGCAACGGCAGCATCAGGGGCAACAGGCGGCGCAGGACGCTGTCTTTGGCTGTGGAGCGGGGAGTCTGGTTGGCCATACGCAGTCACTTCAGGAGGATGAGTTGGCACCAGTTTGCAATGTTTTCAATCCCTTGGCCAGTTGTTCAATCTCGCGGCGCCACTGGATCCAGGCGGCAGAGGGCAGTTGCTCTGCCACCTGCCAGCGGGTCGGCAGCTGATCCCGCAGGCGCTCCAGCAGCAGGGCGGCTTCCACCTGATAGCGGGCCTCCTGCTCCAGCCAGGCGAGCCAGCGCAGATCTTCGATGGCTTGCTGCAACAGCAACAGATCGTGGGAGAGGCGGTGCGCCTCGCAGGCTTGCGGGCCGAGCAGCATAAAGTCGCTCTCCCGCCCGTCGGTGGGGTCATAAGGCAGGGCGGTGGGCATGCGGCCATGCCACTGCAGATAGCCCTCGGCGCCGCTTTGCCACAGATAGAACCCGGCGGCTCTCGGGGTGCCCAGATTGTAAAACCAGGGGGTGACCTTGTGCTGGCGCACCCGGGCCACATCGGCCTTGTCGGCGCCAAAGCCTGCGTTGATCAAGGCAATCTCCACCTCTTCCAGCAGACCAACCTGACCCGGATGATTGAAGTGGCCCGCACGGATCACCGCCGGATCCCGCCGTTTCATCTCCCGCGCCAAAGTGGTGATGGCGGGTAGGGTGGCGAGATCCGGCTCATCAAACAGGCTCCATGCCAGCGGGGGCAAGCCGCTGGCGGTCAGCCCCTGTTGCCGCGCTTGCCATTGTTCAAGCTGGCTGGCAGGGTCGCTCCCCCAGCGTTTGAGCGGGGTATAGGCCAGCAGGGGCGGCACAAAGCCGAGCCCGGCCGCCTCTCCCATGATCTCCCGCATCCCCGCTTCATCCTGTGGCAGGGCGGGCGAGAGGCCGCTGATCCCCAGCTTGGCGAGCCGCTGCAGGTCGCAGCGACTGGCCGCGGCGATCTGCTCTTTTAGCGCCTCGGGGTCGGGGCTCAGCCAGTTCAGATAGGGGGGCGCTTCGACATAGATGCCGACTGGCTTGCTGGCCGCGGGCAGGGTCAGCGGCAGCACCTCGATAGTCAGCGGCAGCTGCACCAGTTGCTGTTGGCTCAGCAGCTGAATATTGCCCAGATAGTGACCGGCAGGCGCATCGCGTGGGACGGTGATCTGCAGTACCAGACGCCGAGGTACGCCTGCCAGCAGGGTGAGCCCGGCGATCCCCTCGACCAGTTCCTGATCCGAGGGAGCCAGCAGGGTGCCGCTCGCCTGCGGGCGAACCAGATGCCACTTGCCGTAATAGGGGGTCAGCGCCAGCGGCGATCCTGCCTGCTCGGGGGGCTGGATCACCAGCAAAGGGGCCGGATCGTCGGTGGTGGCGTGGATGGCAAACTCCAGCAGCAGCTGGCTGCCACGGGCGGCCAGCACCGGTTGTGCAGCCTGCTGCAACGCATCTGCCGCAGATAGCGGGGCGATCTGCAGGGTTGGGGCGGCATCCGTAATCGGCGTGAGGCTCAGTTGCTGCGAAGCAGGGGCTGGGGTTGGGGAATAGGGGGCCAGGGTCCATTTTTCCAAAAACAGCTGGCGCTGCTTGGTCAGCACGCTTGCGGTAGCGTCAGCCAATACGGCGAGATCTTTTCCACTATTCGGGAGAGCCTCTTTGCTGGTGGGGGCCGGATAGGGGGCAAGCAGCAGCCCCGCCAGGTATTTGGCATCCGGCGAGTGGCCCACCAGTGTGATAATGAGCGGGCCGCCGGGGTGGTTCAGGGTGACATGGACCGGGCCGCCCTGTCGTGCCCCGAACAACTGCCAGGGATCCGGATTTGGCAGCGCCTCGCGGGATTGTCCTTTCAGATAGCGCTGCATTAGCCACTCCTGTGGTTGCCACTGTTCGGCCCAGATGGGCTCGCCATTGACCAGCACGCTGCGTTCGAAGGGGTGGGGCAGATACTCCCACTCGCCGGGGTCATCCAGCCAGAGGGTGAGCTGGTAGCGTCCTTTGGCTAGATTCAGTCGTACCCCGTCGAGATTGCGCAGCCCATCGCGCACAAGGGCATCGCCGGAGGGGCGCAAGATGGGGGCAGGGTGGCCAATCAGCCGGGGATCCCCCGGGCTCAGGGGCTCAAAGCCGGTAAAGCGGGGCGAAGCCGCCGCCCCCAGATCCAGCGCAATGGTGCCCGCTGGCAGAGTCAGACCGGGCTGCCAGTACCAGCGGTGAATGGTTATTGAGGGGGCGTTATCGGCCATAAAGAGATAGAGCTTGGTGAGTTTGTCCAACGCCAGCGCTCTGGGCTGGCTGGTTCGCCACTCACTCAAGGCAAAGCGCTGGGTGAAGGGGCCGGGGGCGACAATCCGCTCCAGATTGACTCGGCTGCGGTAGTTGACCGAGGCCTCGTCGTCGATACGCAGGATCAGGGTTTGCGGGCGGGCGCTGGGGTTATGGCCCTCGATCACCAGTTCATCATCGCTGCCCACCGCCCAGCTGTGGGTGCTCAGATCGAGCCGCTGGGGCGTCTGGTTACCCGTCAGGGGCAGCGGGGTCTGCCCCTCCAGCCGGGTAGCGCCCATCGCTGCATTGCAGCAGAGCAGAATAACCAGCCAGAGCCCTCTGCTCATCCGGCCAGCCCTTTCAACCAGTTATTCAGCTCGGCAGCCTTGTGATCCCAGCTTTGCAGGGCCACCTGCTGTTGGCGAGTGTGGCGCCCTTCGCTGCGGGTTAGCCCCTCCCAGCCACTCTCCTGAAACCAGCCCGGATTGGGTTGATCAAAGGCGG
>NZ_JBODRQ010000171.1:0-6012 GCF_050633025.1 Aeromonas sp. | reverse complement strand
GCGGTAAGCCTGACGCTCCCGGTTGAGCTCCATGATGGATTGCACCGGTACCATCAGCAGCAGGCTGAGCAACAGCAGCAGAAAGATCTTGTGGGTGAATATCTGTTTGACCATGACACGTCTCCTTGTTTGATGGAGTGAGTCTGTCAGTCTGGCGTGAAGTGTTGATGGGCTTGTGTGAAGTGGTGGTGAAGGGGGATAAAAAAACCGGCATTGCGCCGGTTTCTGGAGGAGTTACAGGGTCTTCAGCTTCCCGGGCAATGCGGCCAGCACCTCTTCTTTCGCCTTGAGGGAGGCGAACTGCTTGCCGGGCTTTTGCACCACGGTATGGACGAAGATCAGCTGCTTGCCCGGTTTGCTGGCCCAGCCGACGAACCAGCCGATCTGCTGATCGCGGTTGAGGCTGCCATCCAGCTTCTTCGGGTAGCCCATGCCGGTTTTGCCGTGGATCTGCCAGCCGTCGATCTCGCTCACCTTGAGGATATTGGCGGTGTACTGCAGGGTCTGCGCCGAGACCGGCAGCTTGCCGCTCAGCATCTTGCCGAGGAAGCGAGCCTGCTCCTCCGGACTGATGGCGAGGCTGGAGCTGAGCCAGGCCTGGGTCAGGCCGTCATGTTTGCCCGGATTGCCGGAGAGATCCCGGTTGCCGTAGTCGAAGCGGTCGACATATTGCTGGAAGCGCTCCATTCCCAGCCATTCGGTGAGCTGCTGGGAGAACCAGACGACCGAGTAGGTTTCCCAGCGGCGCGGGGTAGTGGTTTCGCGCCAGGCGGGCAGCCAGCCGTCATAGCTCGGTTTGTAAGGCAGTGCCGGATGCTCTTCATCCACCAGATAGCCACTGTCGTAACCCATCAGCGCCAGCGGGATCTTGAAGGTGGACGCGGGCGGCAGCTGGCTGGAGCAGTCCCCTTCGCTGGAGAGGGTCTGGCCGTTGCCGTCGGCATAGAGAAAGCAGCCGCTGGCGGCGGAGGCAGGCAGGGCTGCGAGCAGACCGGCAGCCAGCAGGCTGGAGAGAAGCAGGCGGGACATAGCATTTCCTTGAGCAAATGGATGAGAGAAAGCGGCAGTCTAATGCCGCTTTGTGTGGGGAATGTGAAGTTGCGGGGGGGACTAGGTGAAAGGCAGCCAGAGTTCCGCCAGCGTGCCTCCTTCCGGCCGGTTGTTCAGGGTCAGACGGCCGCCATGCTGGTGGGCCACCTCATGGGCGAAGCTGAGCCCCAGACCGCTGCTCTTGCCCTTGTCCGGGCGCGGCAGGGAGTAGAAGCGCTCGAAGATCCGCGGCAGGGCGTAGTCGGGAATGCCGGGGCCGCTATCGGTGACCCGAAAACAGTAGCCCTCCTCCTGCTGGCTGCCGCTCAGGGTGACCTGCCCGTTGGCGGGAGAGAAGTCGATAGCGTTATCCAGCAGGTTGCCGATGGCCTGCTCCACCAGCAGCGGATCCCACTTCTGTTTCGGCGCGCTGGCCAGCTCGGCTACCAGCGCCACCTGACGGCGCTGGGTGATGATATGGCGGGCGTCGAGGGTGCGCTTGCCCAGTTTTGCCGGTTCCACCGACTGGCGATCCAGCCCCTGCCCCGACTCCAGCCGCGCCAGTTGCAGCATTCGCTCAATCAGCTGCTGCATGCGGGCGGTTTCCAGATTGATGTTGCCGATAAACCGTTTGGCAACTTCGGGGGGCGGCGTTTCGGCCAAAATCTCCCCTGCCCCGCGAATGGCGGCCAGCGGGCTCTTCAGCTCGTGGGTCAGGCTGTGCACATAGGCTTCTATGTAGCTTTTGCCATCGAGCTGGTGGCGCATGGTCTCCAGCGAGCGGCCGAGCCGATCCAGCTCGACGGTGTGCAGCCGTGGCAGCGGTGCCGCCTCCCCCTTGCTGACCGAGTCGGCGTAGTGCACCAGTTTGCCGATGGCGCGGTTTAGCCACCAAACCAGCAGACTGCCGATCAGCAGCGAGATGAGCAGCATCTGGCCTGCGGCCTGCAGCAACTCCCGTTCTCCCCGCTCGATGGCGGGCATCAGGGTGCGGTTGGGCTTGGCGACGGTAAGGGAGCCGATGATCTCGGTTCCTTCCCGCAAGGGGGCCGCCACATACATGGTCGAGCTGGTGGCATCGTCGGGGTCGGTGCGGGTGCTGCGGGCACCATATTGGCCACGCAGGGTGCGATAGACATCGTTCCAGCGGGAATAGTCCTTGCCCAGATCCGTGCCGTCGGAGTCGTAAATCACCATACCCTTCTGGTCAGTGACATAGATGCGGTACTCCGCCTGCTGCTTGAGGTGGCCATCGATCATCGCATTGATGGGATTCTGGTTGAGGCGGGCGAAGGCGCTGGCCAACCGCCCGTTCATCATATTGCCCTCTTTCAGATCATCGAGGGCGAGCGGCGCCAGCAGCTGGGTCATGTCTACCAGAGTATCCTCGGTGGCGCTGCGCACCCCGGGTTTGATCTCCTCGACGAAGATCTCCAGCACGAACCAGGCGGCCAGCGCGAAGATCAGCAGCAGGCCGCACAGCAGTTGCAACCCGAGTCTCATGCCAGCTCCAGGCTGTAGCCCAGCCCGCGATGGGTGAGGATCAGGTTGGCCTCGGGATCCTGTTCCCGCAGCTTGGCGCGGATGGTCTTGATATGGGTATCGACGGTGCGATCCAGACTATCCTCCGCATCCTGCCACACCAGATCCATCAGCTGCTGGCGGGAGTAGACCCGCGCCGGCGCCTGCATCAGGGTCTTGAGCAGCAGATATTCGTAACGGGTGAGGGCCAGCGGTTGACCGCGAAAGTGAATACGGGCTCGCTCCTCATCCAGTACCAGCAGGGCGCTGGGTTGGGGAGCGACGGGTTGGCTGCGGCGCAGGATGACCCGCACCCGGGCGCACACCTCCCGGGGCGAGAAGGGTTTGGCCACATAGTCGTCGGCACCGATCTCCAGCCCGATCAGCCGGTCTATCTCCTCGCTGCGGGCGGTGAGGAACATCAAGGGAATATCGGTCAGCGCCCTCACCTGCTTGCAGAGTTCGAAGCCGCTGATATCGGGTAGCCCCACATCGAGGATCAGGAAGTCGGGTCGGCTCTGTTGCAGTCGTATCAGCAACTGCTGGCCCAGCATGAACCACTCCACTTCGAACCCGTCGGTCTGCAGGGTGTAAATCAGGGTGTCGGCGATGCTGGCCTCATCCTCCACCAGCCAGATGACTCTCTTTTGCATGGCATCCTCGTCGCAAATTGGCTCCCCATTCTGGCATCGAACCAAATCGGATCCTATTTGCTGTTTTATTTTTCCGAAAAAGGGACTAATATTTCGATGTTCTTTCGAATCGAAATTTGAAAATGACCAAACGTAATACTCAACAACGCCGCCACACCATAGTGACCCTGGTACAAGAGCAGGGTGAAGTGAGCGTCGACGCCCTCGCCAAACACTTTTCTACCTCCGAAGTGACCATCCGTAAAGATCTGGCGGTACTGGAGACCGGCGGTCTGCTGCTGCGTCGTTACGGTGGTGCAGTCCCCTTGCCGAGCGAGATGGTGGTCGAGGCCAATCCTGAGCAAGTTTCGAATCGAAAGTTAGCCATTGCCCGTGTGGCGGCCGAACGGCTGCGTGATCACAACCGCGTCATCATCGACAGCGGCAGCACCACCAGCGCCATGATCCCCATGCTTGGCAACAAGCGCGGCCTCATCGTGATGACCAACTCCCTCAATGTGGCGGGTGCCCTGCGCGAGCTGGAAAATGAGCCTACTCTGTTAATGACCGGTGGCACTTGGGACCCTCACTCCGAGTCCTTCCAGGGGCGGGTGGCGGAGCAGGTGCTGCGATCCTACGACTTCGACCAGCTCTTTATCGGTGCTGACGGCATCGACCCGGAGCGGGGTACCACCACCTTCAACGAGCTGGTGGGCCTGTCGCGGGTCATGGCCGAAGTATCGCGGGAGGTCATTGTGATGGTCGAATCGGAGAAGATTGGCCGCAAGATCCCCAATCTCGAACTTCCCTGGTCGAGCATCCATACCCTGGTGACCGATGAGGGGCTGGCCAGCGAGGCCAGAGAACAGATTCAAGCTCAGGGGGTGACGCTTATCTGCGCCCCGGTCACTTGCTGATATCGAGCTCTGAATCATCCAACTGACTTTACGATTTGCATCTCAAGGAGAAGTGTATGTGTGGCATCGTCGGGGCCGTCGCCCAACGTGATGTGGCTGAAATTCTGGTAGAGGGGCTGCGTCGCCTCGAGTATCGCGGTTACGACTCGGCCGGGGTGGCCGTGTTCAGCTCCAACCAGCCGTTGCAGCGGGTTCGCCGTCTGGGCAAGGTGGCCGAGCTGGCCAAGGCGCTCGACGAGCAGTCCGTCCACGGTGGTACCGGCATCGCCCACACCCGCTGGGCCACCCACGGCGAGCCCTCCGAGCGCAACGCCCACCCCCACGTCTCCGAGCATATCGTGGTGGTGCACAACGGCATCATCGAGAACCACGAAGAGCTGCGGGAAGAGTTGAAGGCGCTGGGCTATGTGTTCAGCTCCGACACCGATACCGAGGTGATAGCCCATCTGGTACACCATGAACTGAAGTCAGCCGACTCTCTGCTGGTTGCCATGCAAAAGGCGGTGAAGCAGCTGCGCGGTGCCTATGGTACCGTGGTGATGGACAGCCGCGACGACAGCCGCGTGGTGGTTGCCCGCTCCGGCTCACCGCTGGTGATTGGCCGCGGTATCGGCGAGAACTTTATCGCTTCCGACCAGCTGGCCCTGCTGCCGGTAACCCGTCGCTTCATCTTCCTGGAAGAGGGTGATGTGGCCGAAGTGACTCGCCGCGACGTGCACATTTTCGACGTAAGCGGCAATCCGGTTGAGCGTGAGGAGAAAGAGTCCGATATCTCCCACGATGCCGGTGACAAGGGCGAATATCGCCACTACATGCTCAAGGAGATCCACGAGCAGCCCAAAGCGATCACCAACACTCTGGAAGGGCGTCTGGGCAGCGATCACGTAGTGGTCGAATCGTTCGGCAACGGCGCGCGCGCCATCTTCGAAAACGTGGAGCACGTACAGATCGTCGCCTGCGGTACCTCCTACCACTCCGGCATGGTCGCCCGTTACTGGTTTGAAGAGCTCGCCGGGGTCTCCTGCGATGTGGAGATCGCCTCCGAATTCCGCTACCGCAAATCGGTGGTGCGCCCCAACAGCCTGCTGATCACCCTCTCCCAGAGCGGTGAGACCGCCGATACCCTGGCCGCCCTGCGTCTGGCCAAGGAGTCCGGTTACATGAGCTCGTTGGCTATCTGCAACGTACCGGGCTCCTCGCTGGTGCGTGAATCGGCACTGGCCTTTATGACCCGTGCCGGTGCCGAGATCGGCGTTGCCTCCACCAAGGCATTCACTACCCAGCTGGCTGGCCTGCTGATGCTGGTGGCATCTGTCGGTCACTGCCGCGGCAACCTGAGTGCGGCTGCCGAAGCCGAGCTGGTCAAGGCGCTCCACGTCCTGCCCCAGCGCATTAAAGAGAGCCTGGCGCTGGCCAAGCAGATCGAGACGCTGGCCGAAGAGTTTGCCGACAAGCAGCACAGCCTGTTCCTCGGCCGTGGCAGCCAGTACCCCATCGCCATGGAAGGGGCGCTCAAGCTCAAAGAGATCTCCTATATCCATGCCGAAGCCTATGCCGCTGGTGAGCTGAAGCACGGCCCGCTGGCGCTGATCGATGCCGAGATGCCCATCATTGTGGTGGCGCCGAACAACGATCTGCTGGAGAAGCTCAAGTCCAACGTGGAAGAGGTACGCGCCCGTGGCGGTATCCTTTACGTGTTCGCCGATGCCGATACTGGCTTCAAGAACGATGAAACCATGCGCGTTATGAACCTCAACCATGTGGAAGAGGTGATCGCTCCTATCGTCTATACCGTGCCGCTGCAGCTGCTCTCCTACCACGTCGCCCTGATCAAGGGCACCGATGTGGACCAGCCGCGCAATCTGGCAAAATCGGTGACCGTTGAGTAAGTCACTCTCTCAAATGAAAAGAGC
>NZ_JBODRQ010000170.1:0-6055 GCF_050633025.1 Aeromonas sp. | reverse complement strand
TGGCTCATCAGTTCGGCGTGTTCCGCCGTGCTGGTAGGGGCGCATTATAGGGAGCGGCGCCGCGATGACAAGGGCTTTTTGCAAAAACGCGTTCGTTTGCTGAAAAAGCGAACTGAACGCCCCAAAACAGCCCCTTGGCACCTCTTTTACGCCGCTTTTTTGCTCAACTCTTCGCTTTGTGCCCGGATATAATTGACCCAACTGGTTGCCTTCTGTTGCCAGTTATCCTGCTGCTGCAGCTCGCGGGCCAGTTCCAGCGCCTGGGCATACTGCTCCTTATTAAGGTGTGCCTGCACCAACAACGCTTTGGCACGATTGCCTTGCTCGCCTTTTACCGACTTGATGGCGGCGAGCTGGGTCATGGCAGCATCTGTCTTGCCCTGTTGCAACATCAGTTCGGCGGCGCGCATGGCGGCTTTGGGCTGACCGTGCTGGTTGGCCAGCTGTTGCCAGCTATCGACCGCTTGTGACCACTCCCGGGCACCTTCCCACAATTGGGCCAGCAGTTGACGGTTTTCAGTACTTTGCTTCATTTGTCCCTTGGCCATGGCCGCTTCCAGCAGACGGGCACCACGATAAGGCAGCCCTTGCCAGGCATAGAGGCGGATCAGCTGATTGCGGGCAGACGCGTCATCCATCAGTTTTTTGTCGATGGCGGTCTGCAGCAATGCCAACGCCTGATCGCCACGTTTGGCGGAGAGGTTGAGCGAGACCGCCTGCTGCCACCATTTGCTCTCTTTGGGTTCGTGGCTGATCAACTCGGCCGCCTGATCGGCCGCCACGGCATAACGTTGCTGCGCGGTGAGGGCGGAGAGACGAATGATGGCGGCCTGCTTCTGCCAGCCCTTCTTCAACAACTGTTCGCTCTGGCTGGCGGCGTCACCGTACTGCTTGTTGTGGTAATAGAGGCCAGCCAGACGCAGGCGCAGTGCATCGTCTTGCTTGAGTGCCAGTGCCGCCTTGTAGCTGGCGATGGCACCAGACCAGTTGGATTGCTGGGCCTGAATATCGCCGCGCAGTCGCAGCAGCTGGAGCTGTTGTTGCTCGGGCCACTCTTTATAGGCAAGGGCCTGTTCGACATAACGGCTCGCCTGGGCGGTCTGTTGCAGATTGGCCGCCAGCGAGGCTTGCAACTGCGCCAGCCAGGCACGCTCGGCATCGCTATTTGGCTTGAGGCCGGATGCCTTGCTCTGGGCTTGTTGCCACTGACCAGACTGATAGAGCTTCATCACGGGTTCAAGCTGACGGGAGAAGTGGGGGCTGACCTCCATCGCCAGACAGGCTTGGCCGACCAGGGCCAGCAGACAGATCCAGATCCGCAACATAGTTATGACTCCAGTTTGAGTTTGAATTTGAGGGTGATGACCTGTGGCAACGCATCTGTAGCACCCGGTCTTGGCTGATAGCGCCACTTGTTGATTGCCTGCATGGCCGCCCGCTCGAATTGGCGCTTTGGTTTGGCCTCCACCACTTCCACATCCTGCACACGCCCTTCGGCATTGACACTAAAGCGCAGGGTGACAAACCCCTCGATACCTGCCTGCTTGGCACGATAGGGGTAGACCGGCTCGATCCGTTGCAGTGGCATCAACATGTCGCCGACACCTATACCTGAACCCTGTTGCTGGCCGTGATAGTTTCCGCTCAACACCGGTGTCGTGCTGGTTGCCACGCCGGGGGCGTAGACCTGTACAGCGCTGAGGCTGGAAACCAGATCCAGACTCGGCTCAACGGCCGCCAAGGGGGCCACGGCAGGCATCGGCAGCGGTGTCGAGGCTAATGCCGCGGGAGGCTCTGGCAGAGGTTCAGGCTCCTGCGGTACCGGACGCTCGCGCACCTGCACCTCGGTCACCTCATTTTGCATATTGATGACGATGGATTTTTGCTCGCTCGCCACCTTCTCGCCTCTAGGCGGTTCAACCAGCGTGGCCATAAACAGCAGGATGCCCAGACTGAGGGCAATCCCCAGCCCCAGGCTCATCAGCTTGTATTTCATTTCGGCGCCACCGCCACGGCGATATTGGCGATACCCGCCGCCTTGGCCTCATCCATCACCCGCACTACCTTGCCGTGGGGCACCCGCTCGTCGGCCTGGATCACCAGACTGGCATCGGGTTGCTCCGCCAGCAGACGGGCGATGGTGGCCTGAACCCGCTCCACATCGATCTGCTTGCGGTCGAGGAAGATCTGACCCTGAGCCCCGATCGCCAGCATGATGCTGGAGGATTTCTGCGCCTTCGCCTGACTGGCCTGGGGTCTGTGTACCTCGAGCCCGGCTTCGCGCACGAAAGAGGTGGTGACAATAAAGAAGATCAGCATGATGAACACGATATCCAGCATGGGGGTCATGTCGATCTGCACTTCGTCACGCTGGCGTTTGGATTGCCGTCTCATTGCATTACCTTCTCTTCTCGCAGGCCGTCCCGGGTCTTGGCCAGCGCACGCTTGGCCTGACTCTCGAGCCGACTGAGTAACAACACGCCGGAGAGCGCCACCACCATGCCTGCCATGGTGGGGATGGTGGCGCGGGAGATCCCGCCCGCCATGCTCTCCGGGTTAAAGCGGTTGGCCGCAGCCAACGCATCGAATACGCCGATCATGCCGGTCACAGTGCCCAGCAACCCCAGCATGGGACAGAGCACCACCAGGGTGCGGATGAAGATCAGATGACGGTTCAGTTCCAGCTCCGCCTGTGCCAGCCAGCGGCTGCGGATTGCCCGGGCGTGCCAGCTGTGGCGCTCGCTGCGAGCCTGCCAGCGGCCAAGCAACTGTTGCTGCAACGGGCCGAAACCCAGATTGAGGTAGAGCAGCCGCTCGATCATCAAAATCCACATCAGCACCAGCAGGGCCAGGATGACCCAGAGCACCGGGCCGCCACGGCCCATAAAGCTCTGCAACTGTTGCCAGATGTCGAGCATCATGCTGCTCACTCCATCCCGCCGTTATTGCTCTCGGCGCGCTCGGCCAGAATGCCGGCTACCTGCTGCTCCAGTACATTGGAGAGCTCGGTAAAGCGCGATTGCAGCAGGCTGTGGGCCAGGATCAGCGGAATGGCCGCCACCAGACCCTGTACCGTGGTGACCAGCGCCATGGAGATGCCGCCCGCCATGATCTTGGGATCGCCGGTGCCAAACTGGGTGATGGCCTGGAAGGTGCCGATCATCCCGGTTACGGTACCGAGCAGACCCAGCATGGGGGCGATGGCCGCGATTACCTTGACCATGCCGATGCCGCGCTCCATGCGAGGAGTCTCCTGCAGGATCGCCTCATCAAGACGCAGCTCGAGGGTCTCCATGCTCAGCTCGGGGTGTTTGTCTGCCACCGTCAGCACTCGACCGAGGGCGTTGTCGGCATGGTACTCGCCGCTCTTGAGCTGGCGACGAACCCGACCCAGCTCACGGGAAAGGCTCCACAGCCGTACTGCTGCAATTCCCAGACCGATAGCGGCCAGCAGCACGATAATGGCGCCGACCTGACCACCTTGCTGTACCTGCTGCCAGAAGGTAGGTGCCTGTGCCAGCATCGCCAGCAGAGTGCCATGAGAAGGATCCAGCGGCAGCGCTTCCCCTTCCTGACCCTGATAAGCCGCAACGGCAGAGAGCACGCTACCGGGCAGACCCAGTACCGGGCTCAAGCCTTCGGCGGTCGGCTGCAGGAAGCCTTCGCTCCCCAGCAGGGCAAAACTGCCAACCCGGGTCAGCGACTGCTCGCTGGCAGCCCCCTGGGCATCGAGCACCTTGCCGTTGAACTGGGCAATCCGGCCAGATTCGCGGATCTCCTGTAGCAGCGTGGCGGGAAGCAGGGCGAGAGCTGCACGATCCGGCACCTGTTTATCCTGTGCCATGGTTTTCAGCGGGGCGAGACGCTCCGGGTACTGGCCCTCTACGGCGGATTCGCTCAGCAGCTTGACTGTATCGCTGGCGCCCTGACGGGTGACCGCGAAGATCTCGTTCATGTCGCCGGAGGCTTGTTCCCACTGGGCGTTGAGCTCGACTAGCTGCTTTTCGTTGCTGGCGAACTTGCCGGCCAGCTCCTTGCTCAGGCGCTGGGCCTCGGCCAGTCTGGCGCGGGCAGTGCCGAGCTCCTTGGCAACGGTCGCCAAATCTTGCTGAGCCTGCTGTTCGCGAGCCTGTTCCTGCTGCTGCCACTCATCGGCAACAGCGGCGTTGGTACCGCAAGAGAGGGCAATAAGGAGGGGGAACCACTTCATGGTGGCTCTCATGATTGGGCCTCCTGACTACGGCTGATAGAAAGGGGGACATTGAGCAACTGGGGAACTTTCTTGTCGGCGGCCACATCCATCGCCTCGGCGATAGGGGAGAGCCACTGACTGTCGAGGGCTTGCCACTGCTTAGACTCGGCAGACCAGCGCCATGCCTGACTGCGATCGGCCGTCATTGCCAGCAGGGAGACCCGACCCAGCGCCAGCACATCGACCCGACGCGGGGCACCATCCAGCTCCAGCTCGGCGGAATAGCTGTCCATCCGGCTGCCATATTCAGCTTCAATCTGATAGGCCTGCAGCAGCTGACGGAATTTCTCTGCCTCGCTCACATCCGCACGGGCCAGGGTCGCTTTCAACTGTTCAACCCGCGCCAGACGATCTTCCTTGCGCAGCGGAATGTCGTTTTGCGCCAGCTGTTCCAGATCTGCCTGCATCTGCAGCATCAGCGGGATCAAGCCCTGACGGGTCTCTTGCACCGCTTCCAGCTGCTGGCTCAATTTACTCAGCTCATTTTGCTGATCGGCCACCAGAGATTGCATGTAGCGGTTGTAAGCTTCGAGGTCGCGCAGTTGCAGCTGGGCATTTTGCAGCTCCAGTCGTGCGGCAACGGCTGCATCGGCGGCTTTTTCCACCCGCAACTGGGAGGCTTTCCCGGCAGCTATGCTGTTCTTGAGGGCGGGAGCAACCAGCTCATTCCCGATGGCAGCAAAGTGGAGTGGCAGTGGCAGCAGGGCCATACTCCATAACTTGTTCATGGCATTACATCTTATTAATGATAACTATTATCATCATCTCAAATAGAGTGAAGCCTGGCAACGAGAGGATTTTCTTGGCCTTTATGCACAAAAACAGGATAATTTTTAAGCATGCACGGTATCAGTGGCGCCAATAGCCACTTCACAAATGTGAATAACGAGAAAAAATCTTTTCGTTCAGTGTGATAGAGATCAAGAAAGGAGACGGTCATGCTCAACGATGCGATCTGGGAACATATCGACAAGTTCACCAAGGCAACAAAAACCAGCGATATCCAGCAACTGCTGGAACGCTTCAGTCATCAAATGGGCTTTGATTACTTCCGGCTGCTGATTATTTTTCCCATCAGCATGCAAAAATCCCATGTGGCACTGTTCAACAACTGTCCGACCACATGGTTCGATGCCTACAGCGAAAACCAGTATCTGACCCAGGATCCGGTGGTCTATCTGGGGCTGAAGCAGACCCAGCCGATCTTCTGGAACAAGCTCGACTGCGACTCGCCATGGCTGCCCAGCGCCAGCCGGGACGTGATGAACCTGGCCGCCGATTTCGGGGTGCGCAATGGAGTCTCCTTTCCGCTGCACACCCCGCAAGGAGAGCACGGCATCCTCTCATTCATCACCAAGGACAAGTCCAACTCCGATCTGATGTTTGAAAATGTCCCGCTGCTGTCGTTCTGCGCCAGCTACATCTTCAACTCCGCGCTGCAACTGATCAAAAGCAGACCGGATATGATGAAATACCTGACCGAACTGTCGGATCGGGAGAAGGAGTGCCTGTTCTGGGCCAGCGAGGGCAAGACCTCCTGGGAGATCGCCACCATCCTCGGCATCAGTGAGCGGACGGTCAACTTTCACCTGACCCAGGTGACCAACAAGACCGACTCGAAGAACCGCAGTCAGGCCATCGCCAAGGGGATCACCAGCGGCATCATAGTGCCCTCCCTTGACGAGGTCACCATCACCAACCTGCGGCTGTCGTAACCCTCAGCCGAAACAAAAAGAGCCGCAATTGCGGCTCTTTTCATTTGAGAGAGTGACTTACTCAACGGTCACCGATTTTGCCAGATTG
>NZ_JBODRQ010000169.1:0-6086 GCF_050633025.1 Aeromonas sp. | reverse complement strand
CGATGGCAATCTTGGACTGGATGATGTGATAGCCGCGCCCGAGCGGATCTTTCTCCGGGTCGATCAGCATCATGACCCGCTGGCGTTGATAGTCATGCATCAGGAAGAACCAGAGCACCGGCATAAAGGCCGCGATCAGCAGTACCGCCAGTCCGATCAGCCACCAGCTGAGCCCCGCCAGGAAGATGACGAAGAAACCGGAGGCGGCCACCAGAATGGAGGTGCCAAGGTCGGGCTGGGCGGCGATCAGCAGGGTGGGCAACAGTACCATCACCAGCGCGATCACCACATGGCTGAGTTTGGGGGGCAGCGAGTGACGGCTGAGCCAGGCGGCCACCATGATCGGCATGGAGAGCTTCATCACCTCGGAGGGCTGGAACTTCATAAAGCCGAGATCGAGCCAGCGTTGGGCCCCCTTGCCGATGTGACCGAACACATCCACCGCGATGAGCAGCAATACCACCACTGCGAACAGCGGCACCGACCAGCGGGCGTAGAGGGAGGGGGGCAGCTGGGCCAGGCCGATCATCAGGGCAAAGGCGAGACCACCGCGCACCAGCTGGCGCACGATGGAGTCCATATCCTGACCGGAGGCGGAGTAGAGCACCACCATGGAGAGGGTCATCACGGCCAGCAGACCGAGCAGCAGGGGCAAGTCGATATGCAGCTTGTACCAGATACTCTGCTGACGGGCTGAATTACTCATTGGTAGCAACCTCACTCGGTTTGGACGGCTTTTCCGGTGCTGGTGGCAACTGCGGGTCGGGAGGCAACAAGTAGGCATCCAGCATGGCACGGGCGACTGGGGCTGCATTGGCGCTGCCACCACCGGCATTTTCCAGCACCAGTGCCACCACCGCATTGGGGGCTTCATAGGGGGCAAAGGCGACAAACAGGGCGTTATCGCGATGCTCTACCTTCATACTCTTGGCGTTATAGACCTGATTCTCTTTCATGTTGACCACCTGGGCGGTGCCTGATTTGCCTGCCGCCACATAGGGCGTGTTGGCAAAGGCGCGACGGCCGGTCCCCTCATGGCCGTTTATCACGCGCCACATCCCCTCACGCGCCACCTGCCAGTAGCTGTCACTCCTGGTCTTGAGTGCCATGTTCGGGTTGATCGGTGCATCGACCACTCCCGCTTGGGAGGCGGTGCTCTTGAGCAGGTGTGGGGTGACGTCGTGACCGTTCTGGGTCAGGATGCTGATCGCCTTGGCCAGCTGGATTGGCGTGGCGCTCCAGTAACCCTGACCGATACCGATAGAGATGGTGTCCCCCTGATACCAGGGCTGACGCCAGCGGGCCATTTTCCAGTCACGGGATGGCATGACGCCCTTGGTCTCTTCATAGAGGTCGACGCCACTGTACTGGCCGAAGCCAAACTTGGTCATGTAGCTGTGGATCTTGTCGATGCCGACCCGATAGGCGAGGTCGTAGAAGTAGGTATCTGCCGATACCTCTATAGCACGATAGACATCGAGCCAGCCGTGGCCCCAGCGGCGCCAGTCACGAAACTTTTTGGTCGTGCCGGGAATGGAAAAGCTCGGGCCGCCAAAGTAGCGGTAGTTGGGGGTGATGGCCCCCTCGTTGAGCCCCATCACCGACATCATGGGTTTGACGGTGGAGGCGGGAGCATAGATGCCCTGAGTGGTGCGGTTCACCAGCGGCCGCGCCGGATCGTTGAGCAGCGCCGAGTAGTTGGCGCTGGAGATGCCGGTCACGAACAGGTTGGGGTCATAGCTCGGACTGGACTCCATGGCGATGATGGCACCGGTTCTCGGGTCCATCATGACGATGGCGCCGCGCTGGCCGGCCAGCAGTTGCTGGGCCTTGAGCTGCATCCGGACGTCGATGTTGAGGTAGATATCCTTGCCGGGAATAGGCGGCTGGAACTTGAGAGTGCGAACAATCCGGCCGCGGTTGTTTACCTCGACCTCCTGATAGCCCGCCACGCCGTGCAGCTCATCCTCGTAATACTTCTCCACCCCTTGCTTGCCGATATCCTTGGTGGCCGCGTAGTTGGCGAGTTTTTCTTCCTTCTCGAGGCGCTCCACGTCACGGGTGTTGATCTTGGCCACATAGCCCAAAGCGTGGGTGAGGGTGTCACCAAACGGGTAGTAGCGCTTGAGGTAGGCCTCGATGCTGGCGCCCGGGTAGTTATGCTGGTTGACCGAGAAGAGAGCCACCTGATATTCGGTCAGCTTCTCGTAGAGGGGGACCGGCTTGAAGCGGCGCTGGCGCTTCACTTCGGCGAGGAACTTCTCCTTGGTGCCCTCCGGCAGACCCAGCAGGGTGATCAGCTGGTCGGCGGTTTTTTCGAGATCGGTGGTCTCTTCCGGCACGATTTCCAGACTGTAGACCGGGCGGTTTTCCGCCAGCAGCACGCCGTTAGCGTCATAGATGAGGCCCCGTGGCGGCGCCACCGGCACCACGCGGATTCGGTTGGAGTTGGAGCGAGTCTGGTAGGTGTCGTAGGACTCGACCTGCAGATAATAGAGATTGCCCAGCAGCACCAGCATCAGCACGACGATGCCGATGTAGGCTACCAGGGTGCGCCGGAAGAACAGATTGCCCTCGGCACTGTGATCGCGCATTTCGATGCGTTGTTTCAGCATGCCTTTACCTCAAGACCCTTGGGGGCAATAAGAGCAGGAACTGCATTGTTCACTCTCTGTGATAGGGGTGAATATGAGCGGTGAGACTCCAGAGACGCATGGCTCACTCTCTATGATACGGATGATTGGTGGTGATGCTCCAGGCCCGATAGAGGCTCTCGGCCACCAGTACCCGCACCAGCGGATGGGGCAGGGTGAGCGGTGACAGTGACCAGCTCTGCTCGGCGGCAGCCTTGCATTCCGGTGACAAGCCTTCCGGCCCGCCGACCAGCAGGGCCACATCGCGGCCATCCAGCTTCCACGCTTCCAGCTGCACGGCGAGTTGCTCCGTGGTCCAGGGCTTGCCCGGAATGTCGAGGGTGACGATGCGCGAGCGTCCTGCGGCGGCCAGCATGGCTTCCCCTTCCTTCTGCAGGATGCGGGGGATGTCGGCATTCTTGCCCCGCTTGCCTGCGCCGATCTCGACGAGTTCAAACGGCATGTCTTTGGGGAAGCGGCGACGATACTCTTCGAAGCCATGCTCTACCCAGGCGGGCATCTTGGTGCCCACCGCAATCAACTGAATCTTCATGTCGGTACTTTGCTGTTTTCGTTATTGCGTGTTCACTTGAGCGGCACCGCCCCACAGTTTTTCCAGTTGGTAGAAGTCACGATGTTCATCCTGCATCACATGCACGATCACCGAGCCCATATCTACTAGTACCCACTCTCCGCTCAGCTCGCCTTCCACGCTCAACAGGTCGAGCCCGGCATGGCGAGCTTCACTGGCCAGATGGTGGGCAATGGCGCAGACGTGACGGTTGGAGTTGCCGGAGCAGATGATCATGGTGTCAGTGATGCTGGATTTGCCGCGCACATCGAGGGTGATGATATCGCGGCCTTTCATGTCATCAATATTGTCGATGATAAAGGCGTGAAGTTCTTGGCCTTGCAATGAGTCTCTCCTCTGTTCCGGCGCCTGACAGCGTGAGGGCGGCGGATTATATCATGGTCACTCCCGTTTCCTACCGGAACGGGACAGTTGGGAAGTCTTACCGGCAGATGGCGCGGTAGAGCCCCTGTTGATCAATATAGTGCGCAACCGGCTCGGGCAAGAGGTAGCGGGTGTCTTGTCCCGCATCCAGCAAGGCCCGCAGTCGGGTGGCTGACAGTTCGATGGGCTGGTTGTCCGCCAGCCAGATGTAGCCTGCCTGTTGCCGGTGCAGTGCCTCGACCTCTGTGACCTGATGACGGGCCAGAAGTTCAGTCAGTTCGGCCGGATAATCCGGTTGCCAGCCGGGACGGCTGCTCACCACCAGGTGGGCGTAGTCGAGCAGCTCCTGCCAGCGGTGCCAGCTTGGCAAGCTCAGCAGGGAATCCATCCCCATCAGAAAACAGAGCGGCGTATCGGGCAGCTCCTGACGCAGCTCGATAAGGGTATCGATGGTGTAGGAGGGCTTGTCACGCAAAAGCTCCCGCTCATCCACAACAAAGTGGTGGTTCTCTGCCGCCGCCAGCTTGACCATGGTGAGGCGCTGTTCGCTTGAGCAGAACGGGTTGGCGCGGTGGGGCGGAATATGATTCGGGATCAGCCGCACTTCGGCTAGACCAATGGCATCACGGGCCTCGATGGCCGGGCGCAGATGGCCGATATGGATGGGATCGAACGTGCCTCCCAGCAGGCCAATGGGCGACTTCAGCACGGGCTGCTCTCCATCACCAGCGGCAGCGGGGTGCCATCACGAAAGCCGAGGGCAATGGTTTGCAGCATCAGCCAGGTCTGCTCGGTATCGAAGCGGCGCTGGGCGTCATCCAGTTGCACCATCAGTTGCCACAGTTGCTGCAACTTGGCAAACGGCAGTCGGGTCAGCGCTTGCTGAATGAGCTGCTGGCGGCTCTGCCAGATGCGCAGGCGGCTGAAGTGCTCACCCAGCGGCTGGCCGCCCCGCATCGCCAACGACAGCTCGGTCAGCTGCTCCAGCTCGCGGCAGAGGCTCCAGGCCAGCATCCCTGGCTCGGTGCCTTCGGCCCGCAGGGCGGCCAGAATGCGCTGGGCCCGGTTCACCTTGCCCTCCAGCAGGGTATCGACCAGCTGAAACGGGGTGAAGTGGGCGTGGCGGATAATGGTCTCTTGCAGATAGGTGACGCTGATGGGCTGGGGCGGCGAGAGCAGGGTCAGCTTCTCGATCTCCTGACTGGCGGCCAGCAGGTTGCCCTCGTAGGAGTGGCACATGAAGTTGATGGCATCCGGCAGCGCCTTGAGGCCGAAACGCGCAAAGCGGGCGCTCATCCAGCGCGGGAAAAACTTGGGCTCCGGATGGTTGACCGGCACATAGGTGCCAATCTGGTAGAGCTTGTCGAACCAGGCTGCCTTCATCTGGGTCTGGTTGAGGCGACCGCCACTCAGCACCAGCAGCAGGTCGGGATGAAGCTGCTTGCCAATTTCGCTGATGCGGGCAGCGAGATCCTTGTCCACCTTGGCGGGCAGCTCCAGCTCGATGATCTGGCGGGCGGAGAAGAGGCTCATCGCCTGACAGGCATCGTAGACCTGATTCCAGTCCAGCCCCTGTTCCACGACGAAGGTGTGGCGCTCATCGAAACCCTGCTTACGGGCGACCTGACGTATGGCATCGATGGCCTCCAGTCGCAGCAGGGGCTCGTCGCCAAAAACGAGATAGCAGGGCCGAAGCCCTGCTTTGAGGTGGTCACCAAATTGTTCAGGGTAGACTCTCATCAAAATACTCGCATCAGAAGCTGACCTGACTCAACTGCCGGATCACCTGATTGGCCGCCTGCTCCTGCATTTCGCGGTTGAGCTGCTCCTGCTCACGGGAGGAGGCGAGCGCTGCATCCGGCTTGTTGAGGAAGCTGCGGTTGAAGTTGATGGGGAAGACTTGAGTCGGCTTGCCCGGCACCGAGATGGTGAACTGGGAACCAAAGCCCAGCACATACTCGGTGTCGACCCCGAGGGCGTTGACCGAGGCGACCTGACTGGTGCTGCCTACGCCACCCAGAGTGAGCACCGGAATGCCCTCCTTGTCGGCCAGGGTCACGCCAGAGGCCTTCAGGCGGGTGGTAACCATCCGGTAGAAGTCGCTCTTGTTGTCGCCCACGACCTTCATGGTCATCAGCTCGCTCGGAATGCCGTTGCCGCGCATGTGAAAGCCGCAGCCTTGCAGCAGCAGACCAGCCAGCACGATGGCCATCCAGCGGGTGAAGATGGTGCCCATAGAAAATCCTCTTTGCATTAAGGGAAAGCGGCGGGCGCAGGGCCCGCCGTTATCATCCGTTTGCTGTCACAGATTGGCAATGATCAGTTGGCAGCCAATTAGTTAGCGACAATGTTGAGCTGTCATGGGCCGGTACGTCGTTACCCATGAGTGGCCACACAGTCAGCCAAGGTCGCCAAATGGTATGACATCAGTTGGCAACCGATCAGTTAGCGACAATGTTGAGCTGTCATGGGCCGGTACGTCGTTACCCATGAGTGGC
>NZ_JBODRQ010000168.1:0-6124 GCF_050633025.1 Aeromonas sp. | reverse complement strand
GTGCTCATAGCTATTGCCAGAGTGCGTATCTTGTCCACACAAGAAGGCCCGCCGCACACAACGACTGACCACATGGTAATAGGGTGTATCTTGCAAGCTGATCTGGCGTGAACGAGCGATGGTCATGGCACACTCCTCGACTGGCTACCCATCAAGCGAAGCAGCATGCTACGCTGCAGTCAAATTGGTGGGTGTCCCAGATTTTTTTAGTGGGTGTCCCAGATTTTTTTTCCCAGATTTTTTTAATAACAGTCAAAGGCTGTGAGTGCGACGCCAAAAATCGGCGCACCTGCTTTGAGGGTTATGTGGGATTATTAACATAGAGGATAAGCGTATTATATGGGCACTTATGATGTTACGGTCATTAATAAAGGACGTGAAAATGATTATTATGACTTCTGGAATAAAGGTTTAAAAACAAACGACTCCGGTGAAGAGTTACATCCTGAATTAGTCGGTTTTTCCGAGATTGTTGATGCTAAGAATCTTGAAGATGCTATTTCAAAAGTACAAAAAAAACACCCTGAAAATATAATTTCTAGGGACAGTTCTAGTAAAGTTGGGTAGGAATCACATAACAAGCCCCATAAAGCCGTTAACCACTGACAACAAGGGGAGTCATTGACAGGAAATAAACAAGGGAGCAAACGCCCCCTTGTTTATTTACGCTCGATACCAACAACCGACCTTAATCGATCAACCCCCGCAGCCTTAAAGCAGTAATCAACTCCTCCACCAGCACCTCTACCGATTTACCGGCGTTAAGCAGATGGATCTCCGGCTGCTCCGGCGCCTCGTAGGCGGAATCGATACCGGTAAAGTTGCGAATTTCCCCCGCCCGAGCCTTTTTATAGAGCCCCTTGGGGTCGCGCTCTTCACAGATGGCGAGCGGCGCATCGACAAAGACCTCGACAAACTCCCCTTCGCCCAAGAGATTGCGTACCAGCTCCCGCTCGGCTCGAAACGGCGAGATAAAGGCGGTGAGCACGATCAGGCCCGCATCCACCATCAGCTTTGCCACCTCGCCAACCCGGCGGATATTCTCCTGCCGCGCGGCATCATCGAAACCGAGATCGCCACAGAGGCCGTGGCGCACATTGTCCCCATCCAGCAGATAGGTGTGCTTGCCTTGTGCCGCCAGCGCCTGCTCAAGCGCCCCCGCCAGAGTCGATTTGCCCGCCCCCGACAGCCCGGTAAACCAGATCACCAGCGGTTTTTGTCCTTTAAGCTCGGCCCGGCTCTGTTTGTCGACGGCATGCTTGTGCCACACGATATTGCTCATCCCACACTCCTTGCTTGGCGCTCACGCCTTAAAACGGAAACTGTCCGGCACCACGGGGAGCCGCCTCGGACTATCAGCCGACAACGTACTGATGCCATGACATTACTCACCCCAACACTCCTTGATTGGCGCTCACGCCTCAAAACTTAAACTGTCCGGCACCACGGGGAGCCGCCTCGGACTATCCGCCGACAACGTGCTGGTGCCATGGTATTGCTCACCCAACCCCCCTTGATTGGCACTTACGCCTTAAAACGGAAACAGCAGGGGCACCATCACAATCACCCCGAGGCTATAGGCCAGCGAGACCGGCAGGGCCAGCTTGAGGTAGTCCGGCATCTTGTAGTTGCCCGCCGAGTAGACCATCAGATTGGTCTGGTAGCCGTAGGGCAGGATAAAGCTGGAGCTCGCCCCGAACAGCACTGCCAGAATAAACGGCATGGTCGAGACATCCATGCTGAGCGCCAGCTGGTAACCCATGGGGAAGGCCAGCGCGGCCGCTGCGTTGTTGCTCATCAGTTCTGTCAGCACCAGGGTAAACAGATAGATACCGATAAAGGCGATGATGGGGCTGGCACCGTTGAACTCCCCCATCAGCCAGTCGGCAATGAGCCGCGCCAGCCCGCTCTTTTCCAGCTGGTCGGCGATGGCGAGCGCCCCGCCCACCACCAGCCAGATATCGAGCGGAAAGCGGCGGCGGATCTCGTCCAGGGTCAGGATGCGGGAGAAGAGCAGCACCACCAGCATCACCAGCAGGCCCTTGAACAGGGGCACCAGATCCAGCACCGAGAGCGTCAACACCCCGAGAAAGCCCAGCACCACGGCGGCGCTGCGCTGACTATCGAGGCGAGTGGAAGCCTCCAGTCCGCTCACCACCACAAACTCGCGGGAGAGTGACTTGTGGCTGGCAAACTTGGGGCCCGGCGCCAGCAGCAGGGTATCCCCGGCGTGCAGCTCAATCTGGCCGAGGCCGCCGGTGAGCTGGGTTTCGCCGCGACGCACCGCCAGCACCACCGCATCGAAGTGGGTGCGAAACTCGGCATCCTTGATGCTCTGTCCCACCAGCCGCGAGCTGTGGCTGACGATCACCTCCACCAGGTGCTGGCCATTGAGGCGATGCTGGCCATAGAGCGCCAGCCCCTTCATCTCTTGCAACACGCCGACGCTCTCCACGTCGCCGCAAAACAGCAGCACATCCCCCTCGTGCAGCTCTTGCTCGGGCTGTACCGGGCAGATCACCTGATCGCCACGAATGACTTCCGCCAGATAGAGGCTTTTCAGGCTGCGCAGGCCGTTCTCCTTGACGCTGCGCCCCGCCAGCGGCGAACCGACGTCCACCTTGGCTTCGAGAAAGTAGCCCGATTCGCGGCTCATCTCGCTCTCCTGCTCCGGCAGGTGACGGGCAAACAGCAGCACGGCCACCAGACCGGTCAGCAGAGTACCCGCCCCCACCATAAAGAAGTCGAACATGCCGAGCGGCTTGGCCCCCATCTTGATGAGGAAGCTGTTGACGATAAGGTTGGTGGAGGTGCCGATCAGGGTCAGCACCCCGCCAAAGGTGGCCGCGAAGCACATGGGCAGCAACAGCCGCGACGGCGCATGGTTGGGGTTGCGCTTGACCGCCCCCAGCATGGAGGCCACCACGGCGGTGTTGTTGACGAAGGCCGAGAGGAAGGCGGTGGAGAACCACACCTTCACCAGCACCTTGTTGAATGAACCCGTGCCCACCAGATTGGCGAACCAGCTCATGATGCGGGTCTTCTCCACCGCCAGCGACACCAGCAGCAAGAGTACCAGCGTCAGCAGGGCACTGTTGGTGTAGCCCGCCACCACTGCATTGATGTCCGCCAGCCCGCTCAGGTAGGTGATGAGCACGGCGCCCGAGAAGAGCAGCGCCGGGCGGAGTTTGCCCTGGATCAGCAGGGCCACGAGAGCAGCCAGCAGACCCAGCACCAGGGATTGTTGCCAGGTCATGAGCTTACTCCTTGTTTGACTCGTTGCTGATGGTCAGCGCCTGCCAGTGGGGGAAGTGCTTGCGCACCAGCGCGTTGAGCTCGATTTCAAACTCGCTGTAGTGCCCTTTGGCTACCTTGGCGGCCAAGCCTTCCACTATCATGCCGGCGCCGACGGTGACATTGCTCAGCCGGTCGATCAGGATAAAGCTGCCGGTATCGCGGATCTCCTGATACGGGTCGAACGCCACCGGATCGGTGAGGCTCAGCTCGCACAGGCCGATCTCGTTGAGCTTGAGCTCGCTGGCGGGCAACTCGTCGAGCTTGTTGATCTCGATGCGGTGGCGGATAGCCTCCACCTGACCGCGACTCTTCTTGGTGGCCAGCTTGACGTCATACACCCGGCCCGGTTGCAGGGACTCCTCCCCCATCCAGACGATATGGGCCAGCAGGTTCTGAGTCACTTGCGGACGGTTGGCTGCATCCACCAGCAGGTCGCCACGGCTGATGTCGATTTCATCCGCGAAGGTGACGGTGATGGCCTGACCCGGCAGGGCGTACTCCAGATCGCCGTCGAAGGTGACGATGCGGCTCACTGTGCTCTCCTTGCCGGACGGCAGTACCGCCAGCTTGTCGCCCACCCGCAGGATGCCGGAGGCCAAGGTCCCCGCAAAGCCGCGAAAATCGAGGTTGGGGCGGTTGACGTACTGCACCGGCAGGCGCACCGGATGGCGCTCCAGCTCACGCTCTACTTCGGCACTCTCCAGCAGAGCAAGCAGGGTTTCCCCCCGATACCAAGCCAGCTTGTCGCTCTGGTTGACTACGTTGTCACCGTCCAGCGCCGAGACCGGCACGATATGGATGGTGTCGACCTTAAGCTTTTTGGCGAACTCGCGGTAATCGGCACTGATGCGCTCGAACACCTCCTGACTGAACTCCACCAGATCCATCTTGTTGACCGCCAACACGAACTGCTTGATGCCGAGCAGGCTCGCAATAAAGCTGTGGCGACGGGTCTGATCCAGCACGCCTTTGCGGGCATCGATCAGAATGATGGCCAGATCGCAGGTGGAGGCGCCGGTCGCCATGTTGCGGGTGTACTGCTCGTGGCCCGGGGTATCCGAGATGATAAATTTGCGCTTGGCGGTAGAGAAATAGCGGTAGGCCACGTCGATGGTGATGCCCTGTTCGCGCTCGGCTTGCAGACCGTCTACCAAGAGCGCCAAGTCCAGCTTCTCACCGGTGGTGCCAAGCTTCTGGCTGTCGGACTCCAGCGCTTTGAGCTGATCTTCATAAATCTGCTGGGAGTCGTGCAGCAGGCGACCGATAAGGGTGCTCTTGCCGTCATCCACGCTGCCGCAGGTGAGAAAACGCAGCAGGCTCTTGTGCTGTTGGGCGTGCAGGTAGGCTTCAATGCCCTGTTCGCTGATGGCGGTCTGAATGTAGTTGTTCATGTTGCGATTCCTTAGAACATTTTTTAGAAATAGCCCTGACGCTTCTTCTGCTCCATGGAGCCAGCCTGATCGTGGTCAATCAGCCGCCCTTGCCGCTCGCTCGAGGTGGTGAGCAGCATCTCTTCGATAATCTCCGGCAACGTGGTGGCGCCAGATTCAATGGCCCCGGTCAACGGGTAGCAACCGAGGGTACGGAAGCGCACCAGCTCCTGCTTCACTTCGTCTTCCGGGCCGATGGGCATACGCTCGTCATCCACCATGATCTTGATGCCGCCCCGCTCCACCACCGGGCGATAGGCTGCAAAGTAGAGCGGCACTATGTCGATGTTCTCGAGATAGATGTATTGCCAGATATCCAGCTCGGTCCAGTTGGAGAGCGGGAACACCCGGATGCTCTCCCCCTTGTTGACCTGGCTGTTGTAGACCCGCCACAGCTCCGGACGCTGGTTCTTCGGATCCCAGCGGTGAGACTTGTCACGGAAGGAGTAGACCCGCTCCTTGGCGCGAGACTTCTCCTCGTCGCGCCTTGCACCGCCGAAAGCGGCATCGAAACCGAACTTGTTGAGCGCCTGCTTGAGCGCCTCGGTCTTCATGATGTCAGTGTGCTTGCCGCTGCCGTGGTCGAAGGGGTTGATGCCCATGGCGAGCCCCTCCGGGTTCTTGTGGACAATCAGATCCAGCCCGTACTTTTTGGCGGTCTCGTCACGGAACTTGATCATCTCCTTGAACTTCCAGTTGGTATCGACATGCAGCAAGGGGAAGGGGATCTTGCCCGGATAGAAGGCCTTGCGGGCCAGATGCAGCATGACGGAGGAGTCCTTGCCGATGGAGTACATCATCACCGGGTTTTCAAATTCGGCAGCCACCTCGCGGATGATATGGATGCTCTCGGCCTCCAGCTGCTGCAGGTGCGTCAATCTTTCACGAGAGATACCGCCGTGGCTGCTCTGCGCGTTCGGTTGCTGCAAGTGGGTCACTTTTTCACGGTCCATGTTTATCCTCGGTCATTGCTGTTGCGCCGGTTGGGGTCGCTGGGGTTCTGTTCGCGGTCGCTTGGGCAACCGCATCACACTGTTTTGTTCTTGTTCAGGCGAGCTGTACCAGCTTGAGGTCACAGCCATCGAGATCCGGGTTGGCGCGCTGTTGGTCGCAGCTCTTTTCCCCGCTTTTTTCTCCAAACCAGGCGAGCCGCTCACGCAGGGCTACCACTTCGCCGATGACGATAAGCGAGGGGCTCACCGCCTGTTTGGCCAGCTCGGCCAGCTCCGCCAGCGTGCCGGTCAGCACCCGCTGACGGGATGTGGTGCCGCGCTCGATAATGGCGATGGGGGTGGCTTGGCTTCGGCCGTGATCCACCAACTGCTGCTGGATGTGCTCGGATCGCATCAGCCCCATGTAGATGACCAGGGTCTGACTGGTGGCGGCGAGCTGCTGCC
>NZ_JBODRQ010000167.1:0-6149 GCF_050633025.1 Aeromonas sp. | reverse complement strand
TGGCAGGCGCTGCCGGAGTTCAACGCGCTCTTCTCTGTGCCGGAGGTTTCCTGATGTTTGAAGTACGAAATCTCACCATCGCCCAGGGGGAACGTCCCCTCTGGCAGGGATTGTCGCTGACGGTGAAAGCGGGGGAGCGGCTCGGCATCTCCGCCCCGAGCGGTTATGGCAAGACCACGCTGGGGCGGGTATTGGCGAGTTGGCAACCGGTTGGGGCCGGCGGGCAGATCCTGCTGGATGGGCAGCCAGTGCCTGAACAGGTAAAAGGCTATAACCCCATCCAGCTGGTGCCCCAGCACCCGGAGCTCACCTTCAATCCCTATCGCACCACCGGGCAGGCGCTGTGGGATGTATGGCGCCCCGATGACGCCATGCTGGCTCGCTTTATGGTCAAACCTGCGTGGCTTAGTCGTAAACCCGGCCAGCTCTCCGGTGGCGAGCTGGCCCGCATCGCGCTGCTGCGCGCCCTCGATCCCCGCACCCGGTTGCTGATTGCCGACGAGGTGACCGCCCAGCTGGATCCGCAAATTCAGCGCCAGCTCTGGCGGGAGCTGATGATTGAGTGCGAGCAGCGTGGGCTTGGCATGGTGATCTTCAGCCACCAGCAGGCGCTGCTGCGCCAGATCTGCCATCGGGTAGAAATATTTGATATGAGTCCATCTATTTGAAAAGTCTTTTGGATTACCCATGATCCTCAGCCAGCTTCAAGAGCCGATATGGCATCGGGGCCATAGCAGTGGCGAACCTTGTCGCGGATCGAGTCAAAGGAGATGAATTTATCGACTCTGCGCAGGAGGTGGTCTTGGGGGACGTGCTTCTCGAGGGAAAACATCCCGATCCCAGATTGCTGACAAAGCCAAAATCGTCATCGTAACGTATTGATTTTGTTTGATGAGAAAGCCCTGCTTTTCTGAAATCAGGTTTTTTTCAATAGTCTGAGAGGCAGCGGCTAACACCGCTGCCTTTTTTGATCACCAGATAGGCTGGGTCAGGTAGGGGTTGCTCGCCTTCTCGCGACCGAAGGTGGAGCTGGGGCCATGGCCCGGGATAAAGACGATCTCGTCCCCCAGCGGCAGCAGGGTCTCGGTGATCGACTTGATCAACGTCCCGTGATCGCCACGGGGGAAGTCGGTGCGGCCAATGCTGCCAGCAAACAGCACATCGCCAACCCAGGCGAGTTTTTCAGCCTGGGAGAGCAGCACGATATGCCCCGGGGTGTGGCCGGGGCAGAAGTAGACGTCCAGCGCGCACTGGCCAAGCTGCACCTTGTCACCCTGCTCAAGCCAGCGATCCGGCGTGAAGGCGGGGGTATGGGCGAAGCCGAACATCTGACTCTGCTGGGGCAGCATGTCGAGCCAGAAGGCGTCCTCCTTGTGGGGACCGGTAATGGCGACGCCGGTCTTTTCCCGCAGCTTGGCGGCGGCACCCACATGATCCAGATGACCGTGGGTCAGCAGGATGTGGGTCAGGGTCAGGCCGCGCTTGGCTATGGCCGCCAGCAGTTTGTCCGCTTCGCCGCCCGGATCGATCAGGGCGGCCTGATGGGTCTCGTCACACCAGATGAGGGAGCAGTTCTGGGCGAACTGGGTGACCGGGATCACCTCGAATTTCAACATAGAGTTCCTCGCTTGGGATGGGTCAGCCGCGCAGCGCGCTGGCATGCTGCTCGGCGAAATAGTCGAGGCAGGCCTGCTTGTCACCGCGAAACACGATGCGCTCCTGCTTGTTGCCAAGCTGATAGAGATACATGGGGTCGTAGTAGCGGGTCAGCAGCAAAGTGATCCAGGCCAGATGCAGCGCGGTATCGCCGCTCTTTTCCTGCTCGGTGAGAGCGGTCTTCATCAGGGCATCCAGCTCGCGGTGGGCCTGATCGCCGAGGCGGCGCTTGAGGCGGGCCAGCGCATCGGTGAGGTAGGCGGCAAACAGCGGCCAACCGGCTTCCTGGCCATACATGGCTTGATAGCGCAGCCAGAGATCGTGCACGTAATCTTCACGGATCTGCTCGGCCCGATCGATTTGCGGTACATCCACCACCACCAGCGGTGCCTGACTCATGGCCTCATGGAGGGAGAGGGGCAGGCAGCAGCGGCCGATCAGGCGACTCTCATCCTCGACCACGAAGGCGTGTTCGCCCTGATGGCGGCGCTTTAACAGCTCGATGGAGAGGTTGTTTTCAAAATTGATGTTGCTGGGCTGGCCGCCGGGCAGCTGACCAAAAGAGGAGCCCCTGTGATGGGCGTGTCCTTCCAGATCGAGCGCCTGGGCCACGTGGTCCAGCATATGGGTCTTGCCGGAGCCGGTCATACCGGTCAGCACGCTCCAGTGACACTCGGCAGAAGCCTTGTCCTGGGTGTCGATCAGGAAACGGCGCAGCTCCTTGTAGCCACCGGCGACGCGGGGGCGAGTCACCCCGGCATCAGCCAGCCACTGTTGTACGGTTTGCGAGCGCAGGCCGCCGCGAAAGCAGTAGAGCAGGGCATCGGGCTGCTGGCGCAACTGCGCCAGCCAGCCTTCGAGTCGCTCGGCACGTACTGCTCCCCCCACCAGCTTGTGTCCAAGCTCAATGGCGGCGGCCTGACCCTGCTTCTTGAAGCAGGTCCCCACCTGGGCGCGCTCATCGTCTGTCATCAAGGGCAGGCTGGTCGAGCAGGGGAAGGCCCCCTCCTTGAACTCGATGGGGGCGCGCACATCAATCAACGGCACATCGCCTAAAAAAATCTGGGCGTAGTCCGTGGCCAGTGGCAATTCACTCATTGGACAATCTCGATAAAGCGGGAGCCCTCAAGGGGCTTGATCTGGCCGATGGGCGAGAGTTTTAGCCCAGCGTCTTGCGCGATGGCGAGCAGCTCGGCTTCGCTCTCTTTACCCACGGCAACCAGCAGGCCGCCGCTGGTTTGTGGGTCGCACATGATGTTGCGGGTGCGATCGTCCATGGCATCCAGCTTGTGGCCGTAGGAGTCGTGGTTGCGCAGGGTACCGCCCGGTACGCAGCCCTCGGCGAGGTAGTAATCTACCTCGTCCAGCAGCGGCAGCGCCTTGAAGTCGAGGCGGGCGCTGACATTGGATCCTTCGCACATCTCCAGCAGATGGCCCGCCAGACCAAAACCGGTGACGTCGGTCATGGCGTGGACACCCGGCAGCTCGGCAAAGCGCTGGCCGATCTTGTTGAGGGTGCACATGGCATTGGGGGCCAGTTGTTCGTGTTCAGGCTTCAGCTTGCCCTTCTTCTGGGCGGTGGTGAGGATGCCGATACCGAGGGGCTTGGTCAGATAGAGGGTGTCACCCACCTTGGCGGTGTCGTTCTGCTTGATGGCGTCAAGGGGCACGATACCGGTGACCGCGAGGCCGAAGATGGGCTCGGGGGCATCGATACTGTGACCACCGGCCAGCGAAATCCCCGCTTCATGGCACACCTGACGGCCGCCATCGATCACCTGCTGGGCTACTTCCGGCGCCAGGGTATTGATAGGCCAGCCGAGGATGGCGATGGCAACGATGGGCTTGCCACCCATGGCGTAGATATCGCTGATGGCATTGGTGGCGGCGATGCGGCCAAAGGTGAAGGGGTCATCGACGATGGGCATGAAGAAATCGGTAGTGGAGACAATGCCCTGACCGTTGCCGATATCGACCACGGCCGCGTCATCCTTGCTGCTGTTGCCAACGATCAGGGTCGGGTCGTTGAAGCCCGGGATCTGGCTCTTGAGAATGGTGTCGAGCACCTTGGGAGAGATTTTGCAGCCACAGCCAGCGCCGTGGCTGTATTGGGTCAGACGAATGGAAGACATACTTACCCCTTTTATTTGCAAACAGAGCAGAGGCTCTGTGGAGCCGTCTTGGTCAATGGGCGGCCTTGTAGATTGGAAGACAAGAAGCCGCAAATATGGGTGGCCTCGGTGCCAACAGGGGCAGCGATGACTGGCAGTGATGGATGACCGCCAGGCCGGACGGGGAAGAAAAGGGCGACAAGGTGCGCCAGCGCAGCCCCGCCAAGGGCCACAGGACGGCGCATTATGCCACATTTGCCCCTTGGGGTTCGAACAGGAATTCACATAAACAGCAGGGAATTGCCCGCACTTGCCTGTCATTGGGTTGGATCCGCTGCGCACCGATTGATGACTACACTGAACCCGGTAAAGAGGATGTCAAAGAGAGCAACTGATCTTGAAATCACATCGCCACCAGAAGGAGATCCCGCTGATCACCTCATTGCTGGTTGACCACCCCATTACCATGGCGCTGTTGGTGCAATGGCAAGATAAATCCAGTGACTGCGGGTTACCACCAGCGGGAGCTGGTAGCCAATCTACCCCGGACTTAGGCACCATTCGATGAAAAACAATCAGGCCCGCAAGGGGCCTGATTGATCACAAGGGGAGGGTGAATACCGATCAGCGGGCGCGTACCACCAGACCCTTGAGGTAGAAACCTTCCGGATAGGCGGTACCGATGGGGTGATCGGAGGCCTGGGAGAGCAGCTCCAGGATCTGGGCATCGCGACCGGCATCGAGCGCCGCATCGGCAACGATCTTCTGGAACAGGCTCTGCTCCATCAGACCGGAGCAGGAGTAGGTCAAGAGCACGCCACCCGGCGCCAGCAGCTGAAACGCCAGCATATTGATGTCCTTGTAGCCACGGCAGGCACCCAGCAGTTGGGCCTTGCTCTCGGCAAACTTGGGCGGATCCAGCACGATGACGTCGAACTTCTCGCCCTTCTCGCGATATTCACGCAGCAGCTTGAACACATCGTGACGGATAAACTGGGTGTTGCTGGTATCCAGTCCGTTCAGCTCGGCATTCTGGCGGGCGATATCCAGCGCATTTTGGGAGAGATCGACGTTGACCAACTCTTTGGCGCCGCCCTTGAGGGCATAGACGCCAAAACCACCGGTATAGCTGAAGCAGTTGAGCACCCGCTTGCCTTCGGTGTACTTGGCGGCTGCCTGACGGTTGTCACGCTGATCCAGATAGAAGCCGGTTTTGTGGCCGTTACGGATATCCACCAGGATCTTCACGCCGCTCTCTTCGATCACCACCGACTCGTTCGGCGTATCGCCATAGATGACGCCGGTGCGCTCTTTCAGCCCCTCCTTCTTGCGTACTGCCACGTCGGAGCGCTCATAGATGCTGCACTCGGGGTAGAGGGTACGCAGCGCCTGGGTGATCAGCTCGCGCTGGAACTCGGCACCGGCAGAGAGGATCTGGCACACCAGAAAATTGGCATAACGGTCGATGGTCAGACCCGGCAGGCCGTCGGATTCGGCGGCGCAGAGGCGATAGCCGGTGAGACCCTGACGCTTGATCAGCGGATCGCGAGACTCCTGGGCATATTTGAGGCGACGAATGAAGAAGTCGAGATCGACGGTCTCATCCTTGTCGAAGGTCCAGACCCGGGCACGGATTTGGGAGCTGCCTGACCAGGCACCACGGGCGAGCCACTTGCCATCGTTGGCATAGATCTCGACGGTGTCGCCGTCAACGGGGTTGCCTTCAACCCGCTCAATCCCTTTGGAGAAGATCCAGGGGTGGCGACGCAGCAGGGATTTTTCGCGGCCTTTGACGAGATAGATGGAAGCGCTCATGGATGTTTGCCGATGGTAGAAAGAAAAGGGGCCACATTCTATGTGCAATAGGGCGGCTAAGCCAGCCTTTGCTGGTATATGGCGCAGTAACGAATTGTGGCATGATTCGGTGCCGTGATAAAATGTGATTTTATTTCAATAGCTTACAGCTTATTTTTATCCGCTTGGGGCGTCATTGGGGCAAAAAGACCTTTTGACTGCATCTGTTCCCAGATCCGTTGCGCCTCTGGTTTATTCGCTGAATCGAGCCATTTGCCATATACCCGCTGCAGCATTTCCAGATTCTTGTGGCCCATTTGGGATGCGATGTATGCAAGGTTACCATGTGATGTCAGATTCCAGGAGGCGAAGGTATGACGAAGTTGATAGAACCTGCGGTAACGAACACCAGAGCTCCTGATCAACATTCTCCACATCTTACTGATCGCCGTAGTGCTATAGAACTTCTCGACTGGATTTCTATGCGCTTGGTCTGATGGGCAGAATACCGGCCTGAGCCAAAATGTTTCCGAGCCATCATCAACATCAACTCTGATCTCACAGGCTGGCAGCATGAAGGTGAGTAGC
>NZ_JBODRQ010000166.1:0-6155 GCF_050633025.1 Aeromonas sp. | reverse complement strand
CCTTCTTGTGTGGACAAGATACGCACTCTGGCAATAGCTATGAGCACCGGCGTCAGTGGGTTGTCGACAGGCTTGGTCAGCTGTCACGGCAGTTTTCCATCGGGGTGTGCGCCTATGCGGTGATGAGCAACCACTATCACCTGGTACTCAAAGTCGATGTCGAAACCGCCGCTAGGTGGAGTGAGCGAGAAGTAGCCGAGCGTTGGGCGGCGCTGTTTCAGTGGCCGCTGTTGGTGCGGCGTTGGTACCAACATGAATCCCTGGTTGATCCCGAGCTTGAAGTAGTCCGGGCGTTTATCGCTACGTGGCGTGAGCGACTGCACTCAATCAGCTGGTTTGTACGATTGCTCAACGAGAGCATGGCGCGGCAGGCCAATCTGGAAGATGGCTGCAAGGGGCATTTTTGGGAAGGGCGCTTCAAAAGTCAGGCCCTGCTGACAGAGTCTGCGCTGCTGGCTTGCATGGCCTACGTTGATCTGAATCCGATCCGCGCGGCGTTGGTCGACAAACCGGAGCAAAGTGATTACACCAGCATAAAGCAGCGTCTTGATGACGAGGTGCCTGCAGTATCATTGCCGCCGCTGTTGTTGCCGTTTTCCAGCCCAGGTCAGCCCGAGGGGCTGCCGTTTACCTTCACTGACTATCTGATGCTGGTGGATTGGACCGGTCGGGCTATCAGAACGGATAAACGTGGCCATATTCCGGAAAAGCTAGCTCCCATTCTTCAACGGTTGGGCCTTGATAAGGTTCAATGGTTAAGACAAGTGACACTGTTTCGGCGGCGGGGTATCAGGGTTGTGGGTGACAAGGCGCAGTGCCAGCGTTACGCGGCGCATTGTGGCCAGCGACGATGTCACCAACCTTCACTTTGAGCAGCGGCACACCACTTTGATTCCCCTGCATCGCCTTTGATGCGATGGCTGGAGCTGGCTGAAAAACCACTTTTTAAGCCTAAATCGCAAGCTTTCCTCTCCTCTGAACCGATGCCCTCAATGATAGTGCTATCACGGCAGCCACCGCCAGCCATACCAAGGTTTGCTCAAAATGGTGGGTGTCCTAGGGGCTGTATTGATGGGAATGGGGCTCAACTCATCTAACCGTTTTTGAATCTCCTCAAACCGACTCATTGAATTCTCCTATGCGATTGTGGTTTTGTGGTGGTGTGTGACGCATCACGCCGCAGTTCAAGGGGAGAGAGCGTAGCTGACTGTCCCCTGGAGCGGATTGTTAGCTGAAAAGGGAATCAGGAAATGAATTGCGAGGAATGGTTAACATTTTTCCTGCAGTCTTTCCTTCCTGCTGCATTTACGTATGCGCGGAGACTCGCTCCCTTCTTCGCGGTTACCAATATTTGATATTGGTCTTCATCGACTGCGGCAGATTGCTTTCGATTCTCAATCAAGGTGTCAAATTCTTTTTCTGTAAGACAACATATTTCGCCGTCCTCTACACAGACTAGGGCGAAGAAAAGACTGTGTTTTCCCTTCTGAACCTTAGCAATATCATCTATATGGTCATCTTTGAAACTAAAAATGTACTCTCCTAGACCATTTGGCTCGGAGGCATACTTACATAGGACCGCAATGTCACCATTAATCAAGAATCCGTTATTGATTGGATTCCCTTCAACTTTCAATGAATTAATTGCGGTAAAATTTGGATGTTCAGCGATTTGCATTACGGCTGCACCGATGTTCTGGTGTTCAAGACGAATTTTCATTGTTACACCACCCTTTATTTTTTTGATTGATAAAGAACAACAGCTAAAGATTTTCACTCACCCAGAGCTAATAGTGATTCATGTACATCTCGTATATTGGGCTAAAAATCGTAGGTTGATACTGAACGAACTAAAGCCCAACGTTTACCGCGAAACGTATCTGCACATTTGTTTTACCGTTTGGGCTAATACATGTTTATCCCGCTCTGGTTGAGCTGAGCATACTTGTCTGTTGGTCTTCGCTACGTTCTGCGCCAACCGACAAAAACCACGCTACCGCCCCTGAATTTCAGCCTTCAGTCTGCTGCTTTTTACTTGTGATTTGGCACTGTTTGGCTCATGGCTGACTCCTGCGAGAGGTTGCCAAGGGGATATGTTACCGAGCGGGGCTGTAAGGGGAAGTGCAGATTGGTGGTTTCCTGAGCAAGATCAACAAATTATGCAATCATCTCGCAGGTTAGAATCGCCCGGCGTATTCGGACAGTCGTGAAAGGAATATCGGGCAGGGTGGGGTTATCAAGAGGGGAAAACTGAAGATGGGCCTGTGGCCCATCTGGCCGGAGATCAGGTGGTTTGCTCCCCGACGGTGGCGCTTGGCTCAGTTGCGGTCAGCTGTACCTCGATCTGGATCCCCTGCACCAGCACGGTTTTCAGATCCTGCAGGTACTCCTCCAGCGGCGACTCTTGCAGCAGCTG
Organism: Aeromonas sp.; assembly: GCF_050633025.1. Lineage (GTDB taxonomy): Bacteria > Pseudomonadota > Gammaproteobacteria > Enterobacterales > Aeromonadaceae > Aeromonas. The sequence goes on along the minus strand of NZ_JBODRQ010000166.1, from coordinate 3,739 downwards.
GGCGAGCTCGTTGCCCACCGGGGTGAGCCGGTAGTAGAGCAGGGTGATATTGTTCTGCTTGCACTGCAGCCGCCAGCGCTGGTTGCCGAACTCCAGCTCGACCCCATCGGCGGGCAGCGGGCCGGACTCCAGCTCCGCGCGATGCAGCAGCCCCAGTTCGAACAGTTGCAGCAGGGCGTTGTAGGGGAGGCGATATTTGCCAAGGCCGAGGCGCGTTGCCTTGGCGCGGCTCAGCAGGGTGGCCCCCTTGTGCAGTCCCAGCAGCAGTCGCTGCTCGTCGCTGCCGGTGTAGTGGCAGGTTAGCGAACAGATACGCTGGAACAGCTGGGCCTCGCGCTGAGTCATCTCTTTGAGGGTGGAGAGCGCCCGGATGGAGAAACGGCCCGGCGTGGCTACTTCCAGCGCGAAGATCCGCCCCCACAGCTGTTGCATCGGCACCATGCTGATATCTTCCGCCAGTTGCAGGAAGCGGGTCAGCCAGTCGCTGTCCATCTCGCCGCCAGCCGCGGTCTCTTCGCAGTGGCGGGAGGCCATCACCATGATGGCTTCCAGATTGCGCTGGCGAGCGGCCTGATCCGCCAGATGGCGAAAGGTGGCGCGCTGTTCGAAGGTACTGTCGCTGTTGCGGGTGAGCATGCCGTCGATGCCGCGACTGCGGGCCAGACGCAGGGTCTGCTCCTGGCTGCTCAGGATCGAACTCTCTTTCTTCGGGGGGGGGAGGTCTGCCATGCTGACTCCATTCGCACAGGTTCTGGAGCTGAATGTTACTCCAACCGGGATGCCAAGATAACAAAGCGGCCTCCGTGGAGGCCGCTTTTTTTGCAACGGGAGTATTACTCCTCGTAGACACTCACCTCGACCGCTTCCATCGAATAGGAGGCGGTGGCCATCTCGTGGCTGGAGCTGACGGTGCGCATCTTGCCTTTCACCCAGATGGCATCCCACAGATCATCCACCGGCGCACCCTTGGGGTAGCTCACATAGATCACCTGATTGGTGGGGGGCGGCGGCACATGGATGCAGGCGCCGAAGTAGGGCACCAGCAGGAAGGCGGTGATCTTCTTGGCATCCCCTTCCAGCGGCACCACGAAGCCCGGAATGCGCAGATCCTGGTTGTCCAGCTTCTTGTTCACCCCACCCACCGGTTGCGGCACTGAGGCGAGATCCCCATCGTGGCTCACCTGCGGAGGGGGCAGCAGTTTCTCCCCTTCCGGGATGAGCACATCCCAGTCGATGGTCTTGTAATCGGCGGCCAGGGCGGGCAGCACCAGCAGGCTGGCGAGCAGCGCCACAATTTTCCACTTCATCATCTGTCCTTCTGTTTCTATTTTGGGCGTCTCGCTAGACGCGAATGCTCATACCATCGCTCAGGCTGTAGCGGTAAGCGCGGGCGGCGGGGAGCAGGCCGATCACCATGCCTGCCAGCCAGACTACCCCCAGCAACTGCCACTCGTAGGTGCTCGGCAGCCCCAGACTCAGTTGCAGGCCATAGTGGCTGAGCAGCCAGGGCGAGGCAAGCCCCTGCCCCAGATAGAGCACGGCGACCCCGAGAGCGATGCCGACCGTGGTCAGCGCCATGGCCTCCAGCGCCAGCAGCAGGAACAGGTGGGCAGGGCCCGCTCCGAGGGATCGCAAGATGGCGAGCTCCCGGCGTCGCTCGTTAAGCCCCGCCAGCAAGGTAGTCAGCATGCCGATCAGGCCCGCTACCACCACGAAACCGGCTATGACCGAGAGAGCGGTTTCCGCCACGCTCATCAGGCTCCACAGCTCCTGCAGGGCGGCCCCCGGCAGGATCGCCATCAGCGGCTCTTTGGGATAGGTGTTGACGCTGCGTTGCAGCTGGAACGCCAGGATCCGGTTGCTCAAGCCCACCATAAAGGCGGTGATGGTTTTCGGGGTGAGATCCTGCGCCAGCGCCTGCTCCGGTGTCACGTTCTTGCTGTGGCGACCGGTATCCCAACCGAGATGGATCGCCTCGATCCCCGCCAGCGGCACATGGATGGTGCGATCGATGGGCGTGCCGGTCGGCGCCAGAATACCCACCACCTTGAACGGCAGATTGTCGTGCTGGCTGAACGAGGTGTTGCCAGCGCCGTGGGCGATGACGATGGATTGGTCGAGGTGATAGCCGAGCTTCTCGGCCACCTGGGCGCCGAGCACCGCTTCAAACGGCGTGTCGAATGGCCGCCCTTCCCGCAGTTGCAGCGACTGTTGCTGACCGTACTTAAGGTGAGTGAAGTAGTCCCCATTGGTGCCGAGCACCCGAAATCCCTTGTGGGAGTCACCAAGGGAAAACGGGATGGTCCAGGCGACGCCCGGTTTCTGCTTGATGGCCTGATAGGAGTCCCACCCCACATTGTTGGTGGGGTTGCCGATGCGAAACACCGAGTAGAGCAGCAGGTTCACCTGACCGGAGCGGGCGCCGACGATGAGATCGGTCCCCGAGACGGTGTTGGAGAAGCTTTCACGGGCCTGGGTGCGCACCCGCTCTACCCCGAGCAGCAGGGTAACGCTGATGGCGACGGCCAGCAGGGTGAGCCCGGCGGTGAGGCGGCGGGCCCAGAGACTTTGCAGGGCGAGCTTTAGCACGTGACCCTCCGGTTTTGTTGTCGTACCGCGTGGGTGCGCATGGCATTCATCAGGGTGACGCAGTGTTGAACGGTGATCAGCATGATGCCCTCCGGTTGAGCTGTTGCAGGTTTTCGACCCGCGGGAACAGGGGTTCGAGATAAGGGTCGTGACTGACGAAGATCAGGGTCGAGCCCTGCTTGTCGCACTCCTCGAACAACAGCTTGATAAAGGCGGCCCGGTTGTCGGTGTCGAGGGCCGAGGTGGGCTCGTCGGCGATCACCAGCGGTGGCGAGCCGATCAGCGCCCGTGCGGCGGCAACCCGCTGCTGCTGGCCGATGCTGAGGGCATGGACGGGGCGATGCAGTGCGTCATCCGGCAGTTGCAGCTCCGCCAGCAGACGGCGCGCCTCCTGCTCCGGACTCCCTTGCAGGCGAGCTCGTTTGGCGGGCGAAAAGGTGAGGGCTGCGGTCACGTTGTCCTGCACCGAGAGAAAGGGCAGCAGATTGAACTGCTGGAAGATATAACCCAGATTGGCCGCCCGGAAGTGGTCACGGGCACGGCCAGAGAGCCGGGCCAATGGTTGGCCCAGCACCTCCAGGGTGCCGTGGTTGGCGGTCTGGATCCCGGCCAGCAGGCCGAGCAGCGTCGATTTGCCGGAGCCCGACGGCCCCTTGATAAAGACCCGCTCACCCTCGCGGATGGTGAGGGCGGGCAGATCGAGTACGGCGTCGCCACCTGGCCAGGCAAAGGCCAGATCGCGGATCTCAACCACGGCTTTTTTCATGGCGTTACCAGCTCAGCTTGTTGGCGGACGGGGTCAGCTCGCCAGCGGTCTGACCGGTGGGCAGGATCCCCTGCACGCTCAGCTTCTCAAGGCTCGGATAGACGCTGAACAGGGTCGCCTCAAGGCCGGTCAGTTTGGCTGGTGTAGCGCAGGTGTAGGTGTACATGGCGCCCATATCGGCGTGACTCGCTTCGTCATGATCATGGTGGTCTTCATGTTTGTCGCTGGCAGCCTTGTCATGGTCATGGTCATGGTCATGGTCGTGATCATGGTCGTGATCATGCTCTTCTTTGGCTGCTTGCAGCTCCTGCTGGGTCAGTTTGCAGCCTGCGGCCGGGTCGAAGCGGAACAGGGCGTCAGGCTGCTGGAGGCGGGCGACCGCTT
>NZ_JBODRQ010000165.1:0-6262 GCF_050633025.1 Aeromonas sp. | reverse complement strand
ACCAACATTGCAGATACAAATAATCGATGCCCAAAAACATTAATAATATTAATATCCCATACGGATTCACATGTCACCAAATAGTTTCTAATGGGCCTCAGGAAAGCGGTTTCATTTGGTTATGAATGACAATTAAAAACTTTAAAATCAGATTTATATTTCATCATTGTTTAATAAAGCAAACTTTATAACTTTTATATAGCGATTTAATAGTTATTTACTTCATTTTTAGCCACTTCTTAAGCGTGACCTCCTCATTGAGAGTCTAACAGCGGAGAGTGTTCTGTTTTAACCCATTAAATGACAATTAAGATATTAATATTTCAGGTGTGCACCTTATTGTGACGAGCCCTCCCCTCCCTTCGTCACAAATGACGAACGTCAGATGTCGACACAGTGCTGCGTCCTTATTACGGCGCGACGCCAAATTTAAACCCTATTTAAAACAGCATCTTGGAATCAATTTTACGCCCCGGACCAATCTGGCCCGCATTTTGCCATCTTGCCCCTATTCTCTCCGTTCGCGACACGACAAGGTAGGCTATGAACCGCTTCGTTATCGCTGACCCCAAGCTTTGTATCGGCTGTGGCACCTGTATGGCGGCCTGCAGTGAAGTACACAAGGCGCAAGGTTTGCAGCAAGCCCCCCGTTTAACCGTTATGCGACACGAACAGGCGACCATGCCGGTTCAGTGCCGTCACTGTGACGATGCCCCCTGCATCAAGGTGTGCCCGGTCGAGGCAATTCGCCAGACCGGCGATTGCGTGCAACTCAATGAGTCGCTCTGCATCGGCTGCAATCTCTGCGCCGTGGCCTGCCCGTTTGGCGCTATCCAGAGCGGTGGCAGCCGTCCGGTGGCCGTGGCCACCAGTTACGACACCTATATCCCCTGCTCCATCCGTTCCAGCAACCCATCCACCTCTGCCGGCCTGCGCTGCTTTGGCGAGGATCTGCTGAGCTGGGAGCCGGGCGTGCGCAGCATCGCCGTCAAATGTGACCTGTGCGAATTTCGCGCCGATGGCCCGGCCTGTGTCGGAGCCTGCCCCTCCCAGGCACTGAAGCTGGTCAATGACGGCGACACCGAACGCGCCGCCCGTATCCGTCGCCAGCAAGCGGCCGATACCAACCCGCAAGGGGCCTCTGCCTTCTCGGCGCCTGCCACAGCGATCCCTGCATCCGACTTATCTACCACAGAGGGAGTTCGCTGATGTTGTCCCCCCTTGTAATGGCCACGCTCCTGCTCTTTTTGCTGGGCGCTGCCGCCGGTTTGCTGCTGCAAAAGCTGCCCGCACTGGCCAACCGCCTCAATAGCGGCTTTGCCCTGCTGGGGTCACTCGCGGGTCTGGTCGCCGCCATCCAGATCTTTGCCCAAGGCGCTCCCGTCGACGGCCAGCTCTGGCTGCTGGGCTCGGTGCACCTCGACATGCTGGCCGCGCTGATGCTGCTGGTGATTAGCACCGTCGGCGTCGCCGTCGCCCTCTACTCCTTTGCCTATATCCGCGAATATCAGGGCAAGGGGGATGTGGCCATCGGCGCGCTGATGAATCTCTTCCTCTTTGCCATGGTGGGCATGGTGCTGGCCGACAACGCGCTCGGTTTCTTGCTCTGCTACGAGCTGGTGACCCTCACCACCTACTGGCTGGTCAAGACCAACCCGGAAGCCGCCAAACAGAGCCGGCTTTACTTGGTGATGAACCATATCGGCATGGCGCTGGTGCTGATCGCCTTCTGGCTGCTCTGCCGCGAATCTGGCTCGCTGGAGTTCGCCGCGCTGCGCGAGCACCATCTGGCGGGCGCTTTGGCCTCCCTGGTGTTCCTGCTCAGCTTCTGCGGTTTTGGCCTGCGCGCCGGTTTCGTGCCGCTGCACGGCTGGCTGCCGGTGGCCGAGCCCGTTGCGCCATCCCATATCTCGGCGCTGATGTCCGGTGTGATGGTGAAGCTGGGTCTCTTTGGCATTTTGCGGGTCAGCATCGATTTTCTCGGCGCCAGCCAGCTCTGGTGGGGCTATGTGGTGCTGATCTTCGGTGCCTGCTCGGCCGTGCTCGGGGTGCTGTTTGCGCTGGCCGAGCACGATCTCAAGCGGCTGCTCGCCTACCACACGGTAGAGAACATCGGCATCATCCTGATGGGGATGGGCATCGGCATGATCGGCATCGCCAAACAGCAACCGGCGCTGGTGGTGCTGGGGCTGCTCGGCGCCCTCTATCACCTGCTCAACCACGCCATCTTCAAGAGCCTGCTTTTTATGGGCACCGGCTCTGTGATGTTCCGCCTGCACACCCGCGACATGGACAAGATGGGGGGCCTCGCCAAACTGATGCCCTGGACCGCGCTGGCGTTCCTGATCGGTGCCATGGCCATCTCGGCGCTGCCGCCGCTGAACGGCTTTGTCAGCGAGTGGTTTATCTATCAGTCCCTGCTCTCCATGACCAAACTCGGCACCTCCGTCGTCGCGCCGCTCGCGGTAGTGATGCTGGCGGTGACCGGCGCCATGGCGGTGATGTGTTTCGTCAAGGTGTATGGCATCTGCTTCTGCGGCGCCCCGCGCAGCGAGAAAGCGAGCCACGCGCGCGAAGTGCCGGGGGCTATGGTGGCAGGCACCCTGCTGCTGGCTGCGGTCTGTCTGGTGCTGGGTCTGGGCGCCCCCTGGATTGCCCCCCATATCGCCAGCTATGGCCAAGCCTTGGTTGCCAGCCAGATGAGTGTCGCCACTGGCGCCACCCTGCTGCCGCTGGATAGCAGCCAGGCGATCCTCTCCCCGCCCGTTATCGCCATCACCTTGCTGGGTCTGTTCCTCATCCCGCTGCTGGTACTGGCCATCTTCAAGGGGCCCAAGCTGGGTCGTCGTCACGCCGGCACCCCGTGGGCTTGTGGTTACGCCTATGAGGAGCGCATGAGCCTCACCTCCGGCGGTGTCACCCACACCTTGCGCCAACTCTGCACGCCGCTCTATCGCAAGCAGCCGCAGCTCGATCTGGCCACCGCCCTGCGCAGGGTGAGCGATACCAGCGGAATGACCGGCTGGCTGCTGCATGGCGTTGTGCTGGCGCTCTTTATCCTGATGGCTGTAGGAGTCTGATATGCCTGTTCTTGAAATGCCGAGCTGGGGCATGGTTGCCCTCGCCCTGACCCAGGCCATCGCCATGCTGGCGCTGGCACCGCTCGCCACCGGTTTCAACCGGGTGCTGCGGGCCAAGATGCACTCCCGTCAGGGACCGGGCCTGCTGCAGGATTACCGGGATATCGCCAAGCTCCTGCGCCGCCAGGAGGTGACCCCCGAGCCTGCCGGCATCATCTTCAACCTGATGCCTGCGTTGCTGATCGCCGCCCTCTTGCTGGTAGGGATGGCGCTGCCGACCCTGACTCACGAGTCCCCCTTCCCCATCGCCGGGGATCTCATCACCGACATCTATCTGTTCGCCATCTTCCGCTTCTTCTTTTCGCTGGCGGGGCTCGACAGCGGCAGCATGTTTGCAGGGATCGGCGCCCGCCGTGAACTGACCCTCGGCATTCTGGTGGAGCCCATTCTGGTGCTCGCCTGCTTCATCATGGCGATGATGGTGGGCAGCTCGGATCTGGGCAATATCAGCAGTTATGTGGCGACCCAGCCGCTGGCCGCGCCGATCGCTACCCTGCTGGCGGGCGCCGCCTGCGCCTTTGCGGTGTTTGTCGAGATGGGCAAGCTGCCCTTTGACTGCGCCGAAGCCGAGCAGGAGCTGCAGGAGGGGCCGCTCACCGAGTATTCCGGTGCGGGCCTGGCCCTGCTCAAGCTCTCCATTGGCCTCAAGCAACTGGTGGTGGTGCAGCTCTTTTTGGTCATTTTCCTGCCCTTCGGCAAGGCGGCCAACTGGAGTCTGCCCGCGCTCATCGGCGCGGCGCTGATCCTCGCCTGCAAGCTGCTGGTGGCCTTTTTGCTGGCCGGCATCATCGAAAACGCCATGGCCCGCACCCAGTTCGTGCGCACCCACAAGCTCACCCGCTACGGCTTGGGGCTGGCCCTGCTGGCGCTGCTCGCCTATCTGGTCGGGGTCTGAGCCATGCCCGCCAGCACAGCAACTTTTTCCGATTTCATCATTTTCGAATGCTCATTCCCGAACATTAAAGTGAGAACTGCATGACCATCGCCATTTCGGATCGCATCGGCTGCGACTACATCCAGCAGGTGCGAGCACAACTGCCCCACGCCATCGTCGACGAGGAGTGGCAAACCGCCGATCAGGCCACCATTACCGTCAAGCCCACCAGTCTGGTCGAGACGGCCAGCCTGATCTTCCACCAGCTGGGGGGCTGGCTTCCGCTCTCCTTTGCCAATGACGAGCGCAGCCTCAACGGCCACTTCGCCGTCTACCACGTCTTCTCCATGGAGGGCGATACCAAATGCTGGATCACCGTCAAGGTGCTGGTGGATGCCGATACCCAGGAGTACCCCTCCATCACCCCGACCATTCCGGCGGCGGTGTGGGGCGAGCGGGAGATCCGCGACATGTACGGCCTGCGCGCCATCGGTCTGCCGGATGAACGCCGTCTGGTGCTGCCGGACGACTGGCCGGAGGATATCCACCCGCTACGCAAGGACGCCATGGATTATCGCCAGCGCCCGATGCCCACCACCGACACCGAGACCTACCCCTTCGTCAACGAGCTCGGCAGTGATGCCAACCGCATCGTGCCGGTCGGCCCGCTGCACATCACCTCGGATGAACCGGGACACTTTCGTCTGTTCGTCGATGGCGAAGACATCATCGATGCCGACTACCGCCTCTTCTATGTCCATCGCGGCATGGAGAAGCTGGCGGAAACCCGCATGGGCTATAACGAAGTGGCGTTTCTGACCGACCGGGTCTGCGGCATCTGCGGTTTTACTCACAGCGTCGCCTACACCACCTCGGTGGAGAACGCCATGGGCATTCCGGTGCCGGAGCGGGCCAAGATGATCCGCGCCGTGCTGCTGGAAGTGGAGCGTCTGCACAGCCATATCCTCAACATCGGCCTGTCGAGCCACTTTACCGGTTTCGACACCGGCTTCATGCAGTTCTTCCGGGTGCGGGAGAAATCCATGACCCTGGCCGAGCTGCTGACCGGCGCGCGCAAGACCTACGGCCTCAACCTGATTGGCGGGGTACGCCGCGACATCTTCAAGGAAGATCGCATCAAGGGTGCCCAGCTGGTGCGCGAACTGCGTGATGAGCTCAAACCCCTGGTGGCCATGCTGCTGGATACCGCCAACATCTCTTCCCGCCTTATCGGTATCGGCAAGCTCGACCCGCAAATTGCCCGCGATTTCAGCTGCGTCGGCCCCATGGTGCGGGCGAGCGGCTTCAAGCGCGACGTGCGCCGGGTCCACGACTTTGCCGGCTACCGCGAGCTGCCGATGGAGATCCAGACCAAGGCGGGTTGCGACGTGCAATCCCGGGTACTGGTACGCATCCACGAGCTCTACGACTCCCTCGACATGATTGAGTTTGGTCTCGAGCACCTGCCGGAAGGGCCACTGCTCACCGAAGGCTTCACCTACCAGCCGGGCAAGTTTGCGCTGGGCTTTACCGAAGCGCCCCGCGGCGAGAACGTCCACTGGAGCATGACCGGCGACAACCAGAAGCTGTTCCGCTGGCGCTGCCGCGCCGCCACCTACGCCAACTGGCCTGCTCTGCGCTACATGTTGCGCGGCAATACCGTGGCGGATGCGCCGCTCATCATCGGCAGTCTGGATCCCTGCTACTCCTGTACCGACCGGGTCACCCTGGTCGACCCCAAGAAGGGCAAATCCACCGTGGTCTCCTACAAGGAGATCGAGCGCTACGGTATCGATCGCAAAAACTCTCCGCTGAAATAAGGGGTCATCATGATCAAGCTGTTCAAGACCATCCTCAAGGCTGGCACCCCGACCGCCAAGTACCCCTTCGCCCCTTACGAGGTGAACCGGGATTTTCGCGGCAAACCGAAATATCAGGCGGATCAGTGCATCGCCTGCGCTGCCTGCACCAAGGCCTGCCCGGCCAATGCGCTGGTTATGGAAGTGGACATGGAGACCGGCGAACGACGCTGGGAGATCTCCATGGCGCGCTGCATCTTCTGCGGCCGCTGCGAGGAGGTCTGCCCGACCCGCGCCATCGCGCTCTCACCCGAGTTCGAGCTGGCGGTGACCAACAAGGCGGACCTCTATGAGGAGGCCCGCTTCGCGCTGGCCCCCTGCACCCTGTGCGGCACCTACTTTGCCCCGAGCAAGCTGGTGGCGCTGGTGGAGGACACCCTCAAGCAGGC
>NZ_JBODRQ010000164.1:0-6267 GCF_050633025.1 Aeromonas sp. | reverse complement strand
GTCCCACAGGTATTCGGGATGGTAGCTGCTGATCACCAGAATGTTGGCGGCCCAGAGCGGCAGAGAGAGGGTGGATAACAGTAGCAACAGCAGGGAGGTGCGCATGGGTTGTCCCTTGTCGAGGGGGAGAGAGTTCTTGTTCAGTATGGGCGGTTTTGGTTGGCGCTGTCATCTCGAAACGGGTGTGGCGGAGGAGCGATTTTTTTCGGTTGGACGGATCGGACGCCAGCCCGCACCACGCTTGGGGCTGGATTTGATTGGAGCTTTTTCTGGTTGGTCGTGAACTGTCCCGCTCGCTGAAAAACCTGTTCTGGATCAAGAAATGAGGCGGCGCTTTGGTGCCTAATAGACACCACATATAGGGATGCATTCGTTTTTTATGCCTATATGTTGTGTTATTAAGCTGTGTATAAGCTGTTCCCTTCCTATCTTCAGCCCAGGCTTGTCAAGCCTCGGCTGAATTTGTTTGCGTCCAGGACGAGATGCCGGGAGGGGGGCCCAACAAGGGTGAGCCTGAGGCAAATGCCAGGCCTTTTTAACGGGGAAAATTCATGAAACCGGTTGTGATCAAACGTGACGGTTGTCGCGCACCATTCAATGCCCAGTTGATTGCTGATGCGGTCAGCCGTGCGGCGGAAGCGGTCAATCAGGCCAACCCGGCACTGGCACAGCGTATCTCAAGCGCGGTGAGTCAGGAGCTGGAGGGGCGTGGTGAAGTCGATATCCACGAGATCCAGAACCGGGTCGAAAACCACCTGATGGCCTCCGACGACAAGGCCATTGCCCGCGCCTATATCGAATATCGCCACGACAGGGATCAGGCCCGCGAGGCGCGCGGTCGTCTGGCGCAGGAGATCCGGGGTCTGGTCGAGCAGACCAATGCCGCCCTGCTCAACGAGAACGCCAACAAGGATTCCAAGGTGATCCCGACCCAGCGCGACCTGCTGGCCGGTATTGTCGCCAAGCACTATGCCACCAGCCACATGCTGCCCCGTGATGTGGTTCAGGCCCACGAGAGCGGTGATCTGCACTTCCACGATCTCGATTACTCACCTTTCTTCCCGATGTTCAACTGCATGTTGATCGACCTGAAGGGTATGCTGACCCACGGCTTCAAGATGGGCAATGCGGAGATCGATACCCCGAAATCCATCAGCACCGCCACCGCGGTCACTGCCCAGATTATCGCCCAGGTGGCGAGCCACATCTATGGCGGCACCACCATCAACCGCATCGACGAAGTGCTGGCCCCCTATGTGACCATCAGCTGGCAGAAGCACCGTGCAGTGGCCAAGGAGTGGGGCATTGCCGATGTGGAGGCCTACGCCATGGCCCGCACCGAGAAAGAGTGTTACGACGCCTTCCAGTCGCTGGAGTACGAAGTCAACACTCTGCACACTGCCAACGGGCAGACGCCGTTCGTTACCTTCGGCTTTGGTCTGGGGGACAGCTGGGAGTCGCGGATGATCCAGCGCGCCATCCTCAACAACCGTATCGCTGGCCTTGGCAAGAACAAGAAGACCGCCGTGTTCCCGAAACTGGTGTTCGCCATCAAGGATGGCCTCAACCACAAGCAGGGCGATCCCAACTACGACATCAAGCAGCTGGCGCTGGAGTGTGCCTCCAAGCGGATGTATCCGGACATCCTCAACTACGACCAGGTCGTGAAAGTGACCGGCTCCTTCAAGACCCCCATGGGTTGCCGCTCCTTCCTCGGTGCCTACGAGGAGAATGGTGAGCTGATCCACGAAGGTCGCAACAACCTGGGGGTGGTGAGCCTCAACCTGCCGCGCATAGCCCTGAAATCCCGTGACGAAGCGGACTTCTGGGATCGTCTCGATGCCTCCCTGCGGGTCGCCAAGAAGGCACTGATGTACCGCATCACCCGTCTGGACGGGGTGAAAGCACGGGTTGCGCCGATCCTCTATATGGAAGGGGCTTGCGGCGTGCGGCTGAAGGCGGACGACAACGTCAGCGAGATCTTCAAGAACGGTCGCGCCTCCATTTCCCTCGGTTATATCGGCGTTCACGAGACCATCAACGCCCTGTTTGGTGACAAGGTGCACCTGTTTGACAGCGCCGAGCTGCAACAGAAGGCCATCGCCATCATCGCCCGTCTTAGGGCGGCCATCGACGAGTGGAAAGAGGAGACCGGCTACGGTTTCAGCCTCTACTCCACCCCGAGCGAGAACCTCTGCACCCGCTTCTGCCGCATCGACGCCAAGGAGTTTGGCGTGGTATCCGGCGTGACCGACAAGGGTTACTACACCAACAGCTTCCACCTCGATGTGGAGAAGCAGGTCAATCCGTACGACAAGCTGGACTTCGAGGCGCCTTATCCGCCCATCGCCAGCGGCGGTTTCATCTGCTACGGCGAGTACCCCAACATCCAGCACAACCTGGAAGCGCTCGAAAACGTCTGGGATTACAGCTATGACAAGGTGCCTTACTACGGTACCAACACTCCCATCGACGAGTGCTACGACTGCGGCTTTACCGGCGAATTTGAGTGCACCTCCAAGGGCTTTACCTGCCCGCGCTGCGGCAACCACGACCCCGCCAAGGTGTCGGTGACCCGCCGTGTCTGCGGCTATCTCGGCAGCCCGGATGCGCGCCCCTTCAATGCGGGCAAGCAGGAAGAGGTGAAGCGCCGCGTCAAACATATGTAAGCGCACAGGCGATGAAGAGCTGGCCCCTGACTCAAGGGGCCATTTTCATTGGGGGGGCGGCAGTCATGCCGTATTCCCGTGAGCGAGGCAGGAAACAAGCGATGCACTACCACCAATACTACCCGGTCGATGTGATCAACGGCCCCGGCACCCGTGCCACTCTGTTTGTCTCCGGTTGCGAGCATCAGTGCCCGGGCTGCTATAACCAGAGCACCTGGCGGCTCGATGGCGGCAAGCCGTTCGATGAGGCGATGAGCGATCGCATCATCCGGGATCTTAACGACACGCGCATCAAACGGCGAGGTCTGTCGCTCTCCGGCGGCGATCCGCTCCACCCGGCCAACGTGCCCCACGTGCTGGCGCTGGTGAAACGGGTACGTGCCGAGTGTCCGGGCAAGGATATCTGGTGCTGGACCGGTTACCTGCTCGGCGAGCTCTCTGCTGCCCAGCGCGAGCTGGTGGCCTTACTGGATGTGCTGGTTGATGGCAAGTTTGAAAAGGCGTTGGCCGATCCGGGTCTGCTCTGGCGTGGCAGCAGCAATCAGCAGATCCACGACCTCAACGCCTGGCGTGATGCCGGTGAGCGAATTCCCTGTCTGGTTTGCAGTTGAAGTCCGGGATGTTTATGGTTAGCCCATTCCAATCCTGACGACTTTTTTGAAAAGGAGAGCCGAGATGAACAATCTGCTCAAGATCCTGCTGGCCATTTTCTTGCCCCCGGTGTGCGCGTTTATCCAGGTGGGCTTTAGCCTGCACTTTTTAATCAACATAGTGCTGACCCTGATGGGCGGTCTGCCGGGCATGGTCCATGCGCTCTGGCTGGTGGTGAGCGACAAGCGCGGCTGATGCCAGAGGCTGGTTAGTGAGCTTATTGACGATAAAAGGGCCAACCTCTCGGGGTTGGCCCTTTTGTTCATGTTCATACGAATACTTTTTCGTTAGGATGGGTGACTGACCAAAAGGGCGCGTGTTGAGCGGCCCGCAGTCCGGCAACAAGCACCGGCAAAGAACAAGGAGCGTTACATGAAGTGGAAAGTCGCAGTATGGTCAGGTCTGGCAGTGACACTGTTGCTGGGGTGCTCATCCCGTCAGGAGGTAGCGCACGAGCGCGCTCCGATCGCCATCCCTCTCGAGCAGTTGTCCAGCTACTGGGTTCAGGAGAAGCAGTGGTCATGGCTTGGCAATGACGAGCCCGCCCTGCCGGCCAAACCGGTCAAGGGGTATGTGGAAGTTCGCTATCAAATTGACGCCAGCGGCACGCCGGTCAAACCGGAGGTGGTGGCGGCCGAGCCCCCCGGCGAGCTGGAACAGAGCGCGCTGGCGACCCTCTCGCGGATCCGCTACAGCCCGGCAGAGGGCAACCCGGATGCCATTCCGGTCGAGGTGACCAACCGCTTCGAGATCGAGATCAACTGATCCCCCACCACTCTGATGCCAGAGAAAGAGAGACCCCGGCCAGGCCGGGGTCACGTTTATTGCTGTTTGCAGTCGTTGTAGGCGGTCTGCCACTCGCCATCCTGATCCCGAAGCTCGACAAAGCCCTCATCCCCCTTGTTCCACCAGACGGCCTCGTGCTCGTCCGTATAGCGGGCACCGGAGGCCGAGACGGCTTGGGGCAGGGTGTAATCCTTGCCGTCCGGCAGTGACAGCTTGATAAAGTTGAGGCTCTCGTCGGAGAGGGAGAAGTAGCGCACCTGCACCTTCTTGCCCTGCCCGCACTGGTAACCGACAGGTTCGCCACCGGTGACGGAGAGGATATTGCCCTGATTGCAGCCAGCGAGCAGGCCGAGGGCCAGCACACCTGCGGTCATCATATGCACTCGGTTCATGATTACAGCTCCATTGGTGTCATACGGGCGTGAGCCTAACAGGTTACCGTTATTGTGCAATCATCGGGGCCATGCGGTGCGTCGCTGGCTGTTCGGCATATCGCGCGAGTATGAGGGGGCGCTATCAGGAAGGCATCGTCAATCAGTAGAGGCCAAGTCTGGTTTCAAACTGGCGGATCAGCGTCTCATAGATGCCGTTGTTCTTGATCTTCTGCAGTCCCTGCTCGACCTGTTTGGCCAGCGCTTCCCCTTGCGGGTGGTGGCGGGAGAAGGCGAGCCAGAAGCCATTGGCGGAGAGTTTGCCAACCTTGATCACCTTGCCGGTCAGCTGCTTCCGCTGGATCTTGAGCTAGCCCGGTATACCGTGCATCAGGATGTAGTCGACCCGGCCGCGCACCAGCATTCGAGCCCCCGATCCTATTGTTATACCGATCTTCCCGAGCTCTTATCGCACGTCGGGTTTGGGGCCGTTACTGGAGGATTTCTAGCAATTATTTTCATGAAATTTTCAGCATTAGCGAGCAGCTCTTTTTTATCAGCTAATATTGATGGGGTTATAATACAAGGGGGAAGTGGGTTGTGGATGGATATGACAGTGGATGTGTGTATCTGGCAATTGAAATGCTGTTGAGTGATGGGGAATATGGTGCAGAATCACACCATGGCGTGAATCGGGAAGGCGCTATCAGAAGTACCGATATCAGTCATGATTTTGACCTCGCCAATATTCCATTGCTGTTGGCAGAATAGACCTGACCGTGTGTGATCCTTGTGAGCTCAAGCCAGTGCTCTGGTATTCGCTGGCTTGACTCATCACTATTTTAATCTCCCCTTTTTGCATCTTTATCCTCACCATTTTTCATCGTGCGTGCTTCCTGCTCGCTGACTTAAACCCTGATGTGGCATGCTGTGGCACTCGTGCCATGGGATGACGCTACCTGCTGATTATCACTCACAGGATCTGTGGAGATAAATGGTCGCAGAGCTTGTCATCTGGCTCTGTTATTTCCCCGAAGGGGGAGAGATCATCGCATCGTTATTACTGCTGATCACCCAAATATCGGCCATTGGGCTTGCTTGTTTTATCGACTGATTTTCTGACTTGGTCGGGTATCGGATGTCTGGTGTTCTATGGTGCAGCACGCGTTGGCGGCACCATGATGTTTAAGTTATTAATGTTTTTATATGGCTTTGCAGTCTGGTTAACCGACAGGAGTGAGGGGGTTCAATAAAGTAGCGCCACAACCACATGTAGAGTACATAACAATGAAAAACCTCTCCCCCCTACAAACCACACAAGAAAAGGCCGCCTTTATGGGCGGCCAACAAATTGCCGGTATGCCGCTCTTTATATTTCTGGGGTTGGCGACCTGCGTTCTCTTTTCCGGCTGGAATGGCTCGTTGCCGCTCGGCATGGTCGGTGCGCTGGCGCTGATGTTCGTGCTGGGCACCCTGCTGACCGAGCTGGGTGAGCGGATCATGCCGATCCGTGAATATCTGGGGGGCGGCACCATACTCGCCATCTTCGGCGGCGCCGCCCTGTTTGAATATCAACTGCTGCCGGTACAGGCGGGGCAGGTCGTCACCAACTTCATGAAGGAAGGAGGCTTTCTCAACTTCTTTATCGCCAGTCTGGTGACCGGTTCAGTGTTTGGTATGAGTAGTGCCCTGCTGAAAAATGCCGCCATGCGCTATCTGCCGGTGATCCTCGGCGGTGTGGTGTTGGCGTTGTTGAGCGTGGGGGGGGTCGGCTCCCTGATGGGGTATGG
>NZ_JBODRQ010000163.1:0-6280 GCF_050633025.1 Aeromonas sp. | reverse complement strand
CGTGATGCCAACCAGCCCGATCCCGACCTTACCAAACGTCTGGTGGCCGAGGCGGGCAAACGGGGTCTGGTCCTGCTCTCATGCGGGGTGCGCGCAAATGTCATCCGTTTTCTCGCCCCCCTGACCGCCCCGGCGACAGTGATTGACGAAGGGATGAAAATCCTTGAAAAATCACTGGAGGCCGCGCTGGCCTGACCAGCAGGAAAGTAACCGCTAACCTGTGCAAAAAAATGCAGTTTTGCCCCCTTTTTTTCTTGTCAAGGGGGCCCTGCAAATGCACAATGCGCCGCCACTGCAAGGACCGGTATTACCACATCTCTCCGGTCCTTTTTTGTGCAGTGAACAAACCCATAAACGAGGCCGGATCACCCCCGGAAAAGATAGCGAGATTGGCAGCAATCTCCCGACACCACATTCAGTGAGGAACAACATGGGGCATCTCAATGCTTTCCGACCGGCTCTGGCCGGTGTGCGCCACCCCGGCGCCCTTGATTCCCGGGCCTCTCTCCCGGTTTCGTTGATGGACAGTGCTACACTGGCACCGCGTAAGGAACAGGCATGATGAACACCCAAGCAGCAGGTCTGAAAAAGACCCTGAAACTGTGGCAAGTCGTGGTCATGGGTCTTGCCTACCTCACTCCCATGGCGGTATTCGACACCTTCGGCATCGTCACCGAGATCACCGAAGGCCATGTACCGACCGCCTACCTCTTTGCCCTCATCGGCATGCTGTTCACCGCTCTGAGCTACGGCCACTTGGTGCGCAAGTTCCCGTCGGCAGGCTCCGCCTATACCTATGCCCAGAAGGTGTTTCACCCTTATGTCGGTTTTATGGTGGGCTGGACCTCCCTGCTCGATTACATGTTCATGCCGATGATCAACATGCTGCTGGCCAAGATCTATCTGGAAGCGCTCTTCCCCGATGTGGAGCCCTGGACCTACATCCTGGGTCTGGCGACCGTGATGACTGTGCTCAACCTGCGTGGCATCAAGCTGGTAGCCAACTTCAACAGCCTCATCGTCGTCATGCAGTTCAGCATCATCGCCGTCTTTATCGGCCTGATCGCCTGGGGCGTGCACAATGGCGAGGGGCTGGGTACCGTGGCCAGCAGCCGCCCCTTCTTCTCCGAGCAGATCAACATCTCGCCGCTGCTGATGGGGGCCTCGATCCTCTGCCTGTCGTTTCTCGGCTTTGATGCTATCAGCACACTGTCGGAAGAGACCCCGGACGCCGATCGGGTGATCCCGCGCGCCATCGTGCTGACGGCTCTCATCGGCGGTGTGCTGTTTGTCACCACCTCCTACTTCCTGCAGCTCTTCTTCCCGGATATCTCCCGCTTCCAGCATCCGGATGCGGTACTGCCAGAGATCGCCCTCTATGTCGGCGGCAAGCTGTTCCAGGCTGTGGTGCTGGTCTGCACCACGGTGGCGGTCCTGGCCTCCGGGCTCGCCTCCCACGCTGGTGTATCGCGCCTGCTTTATGTAATGGGTCGTGATCGCGCCCTGCCCGCCCGCTTCTTCGGTTACATCCATCCGAAGTGGCAGACCCCGGCATGCAACGTGCTACTGGTGGGTGTGCTGGCCCTCTCCGCGGTATCGTTCGATCTCGAGATGGCGCTGGCGCTGATCAACTTTGGCGCCCTGGTGGCCTTCACCTTCGTCAATCTGGCGGTGATTGCCCACTTCTATGTGAAGCTGGGCCGCAACAAATGTCTCAAGGATCACCTGATCTATCTGCTGCTGCCACTCTGTGGCGCCGCCTGCATCGGAGTGCTGTGGCTCAACCTCGAGCCCGCCTCCTTCGAGCTGGGGCTGATCTGGGCCGGACTGGGTGCCATCTACCTGTTCCTGCGCCTCACCGTATTCCGCATCCCGCTGCAAACCGCAGACAAGGTGGAGATCGCCCAGTAACCGCTGGCACCCCTCCCTTCGATAGAGAACAAGGAGCCTTCTGGCTCCTTTTGTTTTTGTGGTGCTCTGGTTGCCAGAAACGCAATTTCTGCAGAAAGTGTGACTGATTTCAAATAACTACCCAGCCGGGCCGCCCGCCGTACCATGGCCCAAGCCGTGCCTCCCCCTATTCTCAGTCATTACTGTGAATGGATATGCAATCACTCTTTATCCACTTCCCTCCCTCCCATCCCCGCCAGCCGATCAGATCTCTGGACTCGAGCCCGGGGGAACGCCGGCAAATATGATCAGGATCAATGTTGAGGCGCTATGCCCCCTGCAGCCCCGATTTGTCGATTTTTCATACGCCACAACTGGGTTCTCTTCCCTCCCGAAAAAGGGGGGCGCCTCGGGGACGGCTGCAGAAGGCGAGTGACCACTTACCGGCCCTGTGCGTATGCAAGAAAATGCGTTAATCAACCCTTTTTTGCTTGTCAAGGGGGCATCACGAATGCACAATACGCCGCCAATAAAGAACCGATGTTCACTGCGACATCGGTTTTTGTCTTTTGAAGAGCAGGGCAAACCCACCACAAGAGGCCGGAAACGTTCCGGAAGTGATACTCGAGATTGCCAACAATCTCCCGACGTTGAGAGGAAAAACATGGGGCGTTTCAATGCTTTCCTGCCGGCTAATACCGGTTTGCGCCTCCCCGGCGCCTTTGATCTGCAGGCTTGCGAATCCATCGTATCCCTGCGCTCGTTGCAAGCACGTGCTGCGGCACTGATTGAGGAGAAAGCGTAATGGCATCTCAAGGCGCCAAGCTGCTCAAAACCCTGACCCTGACCCAAGTGATCGTCATGGGTTTAGCCTACCTGACCCCCATGGCTGTCTTCGATACCTTCGCCATCGTCGGTGACATCACCGAAGGCCGGGTCGCCACTGCCTATCTGCTGGCTCTGGGTGGCATACTGCTGACCGCCTTCAGCTACGGCCATCTGGTACGCAAGTTCCCCTCTGCGGGCTCTGCCTATACCTATGCCCAGAAGGTGTTCAACCCCTATGTCGGTTTCATGGTCGGCTGGTCATCCCTGCTCGACTACATGTTCATGCCGATGATCAATATCCTCTTGGCCAAGATCTACCTGACCGCCATGTTCCCGGGTGTCGAGCCCTGGGTGTTCATCTTCGGTCTGGTGACCGTGATGACCTTCCTCAACCTGCGCGGCATCAACCTGGTGGCCAACTTCAACGGTCTGATTGTGGTGATCCAGCTGGCTATCATCACCCTCTTTATCGGCCTGATGGCGTGGGGCATCGATCATGGCGAAGGCACCGGCACCCTGATGAGCAGCCGCCCGTTCCACTTCGACTCAGCCCAGATGGTGCCGCTCTTTACCGGTGCGACCATCCTCTGCTTCTCGTTCCTGGGCTTTGACGGTCTGAGCTCCCTCTCCGAAGAGACGCCGAACGCCGGCAAGGTGATCCCCAAGGCGATCGTGTTGACGGCCCTTATCGGCGGCATCATCTTCGTGGTGGTCTCCTACTGCCTGCAACTCTACTTCCCGGATCTGGCCCGCTTCAAAGAACCAGATGCGGTGCTGCCGGAGATCGCGCTCTACGTGGGCGGCACCTTCTTCCAGTCGGTAGTACTGGTCTGCACCACGGTCGCAGTACTCGCCTCCGGCATGGCGGCTCACGCCGGTGTGTCACGCATCCTCTACGTGATGGGGCGTGATCGCATGATCCCGGAGCGGGTGTTTGGCTATATCCACCCGAAATATCGCACTCCGGCTATCAACGTGCTGATGGTTGGGGCGCTGGCCCTCTCTGCCGTGTCGTTTGATCTGGATACCGCGCTGGCGCTGGTCAACTTTGGTGCGCTGGTGGCATTCAGCTTCGTCAACCTGTCGGTGATCGGTCAGTTCTGGGTGCGCGAGAAGCGCAACAAGACCCTCAAGGATCATGTCATCTACCTGTTGATGCCGCTGCTCGGCGCCGCCACCATAGGTGCCCTCTGGATCAATCTGGAGCAGAGCTCGCTGGAGCTGGGCCTGATCTGGGCTGGCCTCGGCGTGACCTATCTGTTCCTGCGTCTCGCTGTATTCCGTATCCCGTTCCGTCAGTATGAAGAGCTGGATGCCCAGTAAGGGCTCCTCGCCAACAACAGTGAGGGAGCCTTAATGGCTCCCTCAGACTATTCCCCCCCTGATTTCAGAGAAGCAGGGCTTTCTCATCAAACAAAATCAATATGTTACGATGACGATTTTGGCTTTGTCAGCAATCTGGGAGAGCCTTGATGGCAACCTCTTCCCCGCGCCAAGACCCGCCCCCCTCTTCACCATGCCACCCCTCTTGCGGTCACGGCATCAGCATCCGGGTCCCCCCCCATCTCACATAAATTGTACTTAAAAAAAAACGGCGCCCGAAGGCGCCGTCTTCACACTGTTCCAGCTCTACTTACAGAACGTGAACAGAAGCGGTGTTGGTGGTGCCGCTCGGTACCAGAGCACCGGAGACCATCACAACTACGTCACCTTTCAGACCCATGCCGATTTCCAGCGCGGCTTCTTTACCGATGCGATAGAAATCGTCGGTAGAGGCGATGCTGTCAACCACGTGAGCAACCACACCCTTGGTCAGCACCAGCTGAGCAGCAGTTTTCTTGTTGGTGGTGATAGCCAGGATCCAGGCTTTCGGGAAGTACTTGCGAATGGCCTTGGCAGATTTGCCGCCTTCGGTAGCCACCACGATCAGCGGGGCGTCCAGCTTCTCGGAGGTCTCTACGGCGCCTTTACATACGGCTTCGGTGATGCGCAGCTTGTTGCTGTCGTTGGCAGCAGACAGGTTGGACGGCATCACGCCATCGGTACGCTCGCAGATGGTGGCCATGATGGTCACGGCTTCCAGCGGATACTTACCCTTGGCGGACTCACCGGACAGCATCACTGCGTCGGTACCGTCCAGGATGGCGTTGGCCACGTCACCAGCTTCGGCACGGGTCGGACGCGGGTTCTTGATCATGGAGTCCAGCATCTGGGTGGCAGTGATAACCACTTTGCGGGCTTTGTTGCACTTGGCGATGATCATCTTCTGGGCGAAGATAACTTCTTCAACCGGGATCTCTACACCCATGTCGCCACGAGCAACCATGATGCCGTCGGAAACAGCCAGGATCTCGTCGAAGTTGTCCAGACCTTCCTGGTTTTCGATCTTGGAGATGATCTGGATGTTCTCGCCGCCGTGGGCTTTCAGGTGCTCACGGATTTCCAGAACGTCTTCTTTCTTACGGATGAAAGAAGCAGCAACGAAATCAACGCCTTGCTCGCAACCGAAGATCAGGTCGCGCTTGTCTTTCTCGGCCAGGGCCGGCAGCTTGATGGAGACGCCCGGCAGGTTAACGCCTTTGTTCTCGCCCAGATCACCGTTGTTCAGCACTTTACAGATAACTTCGCGTTCGGTGATTTCGATAACGTCCAGACCGATCAGGCCGTCATCAACCAGGATGCGGTTGCCGACGCGCAGATCGTTGGCGAAACCTGCATAGGTCACGGCCACTTTGTCTTTGTTGCCAACCACGGTCTGGTCGGTGGTGAAGGTGAAAGTCTGGCCAGCGACCAGCGCGACGTCGTTGCCGCCTTCCAGCTTCATGGTACGGATTTCCGGACCCTTGGTGTCCAGCAGGATCGCTGCGTGCTTGCCGGTCTCGGCCATCACAGCGCGCAGGTTGCTGATGCGGCTGCCGTGCTCGGCGTAGTCACCGTGGGAGAAGTTCAGGCGCATGACGTTCATGCCGGCGTCCAGCATTTTGGCCAGCATTTCTTTGGATTCGGTCTTCGGACCGATGGTGCAGACAATTTTGGTCTTTTTCATGTCAATCTTCATGGTTAAGGAATTTCCGCCGAGCAATATACACCAGTTTTTGGAATCTTTTTATGATCCAGAAACAACGTTTTGACCGGATAACGTTTTCTTTTCAGGGATAACGTTTTCCTGTGAGTCACATTTTAGAGCATACGGCCACAGGTTCGGGCTGAAGGGATACAAATGTTGCCATCTGTGGTTGTTTGGCCGGGTTGAGGGTCAGATGTTGTAAAATGACCACCCTCCCCCTGTCATCGTCTTGTCACCGGCTTGCGCAAAAATGTTAGTTCATTGGCGCACGGGTGAAGGAGATCGGGATGAAAAACAGCCATGATACCGGATGGGCTCTACTCTTGCTGGGCGCCGCCCTGCTGCTGGTTCAGACACTGCCTGGTCACTGCTGGCCTGACAATACCGGACTGCTGGCGATTTTCTTCCTTCCAGTGAAAGGAGGGGCTGCCGCCGAGGGATTGGCGTGGCGAGAGTGGCAGGATCATAGTGCAGCGACCCGGATGGCGCTTCGTG
>NZ_JBODRQ010000162.1:0-6376 GCF_050633025.1 Aeromonas sp. | reverse complement strand
TCACCACCGGCCTCAAGCCGATGAAGCTGGTGCTGGACAAGGCGCTGGGGGTCTCCTCCCACCGCGACCTGCCCAAATACTCCCAGGGCACTTTCCGCGGCTGGTACAAAAAGCAGAAGGCGACCCAGGCCAGTTATAAGCGCCAGATCGCCTACTTCCACGGCTGCTATGTCAACTACAACCACCCGCAACTCGGCAAAGAGCTGGTGCAGGTGCTCAACGCCATGAACATCGGTGTCCAGCTGCTGGAGCGGGAGAAGTGCTGCGGCGTACCGCTGATTGCCAACGGCTTCATGGACAAGGCCAAGCAGCAGGCGGCCTTCAACATCAAGCAGATGGAGAACTCCCTGCTCGGTAACGAGATGCCGCTGCTGGCCACCTCCTCCACCTGCGGCTTTACCCTGCGCGATGAATACCCCCACCTGCTGGAGCAGGACAACCACAAGGTGCGGGATCGCATCTCGCTGGTGACCCGCTTCCTGTGGAATGAGTTCTACAAGGGCAACAAACCGGCGATGAAACCGCTCAATCTGCACATCGCCTACCACACCCCCTGCCACATGGAGAAGATGGGGGGCGTCATCTACACCCTCGAATTGCTGCGCGCCATTCCCGGGGTCAAGGTGACGGTACTGGAGTCCCAGTGCTGCGGCATCGCCGGCACCTACGGCTTCAAGTCGGAGAACTACCAGACCAGCCAGACCATCGGTGAGGGGCTGTTTGATCAGATCAACCGCCTCTCCCCCGATCTGGTGATCACCGATTGCGAGACCTGCAAATGGCAGATCGAGATGAGCACCAGCTTTCGCTGCGAACATCCCATCCACCTGCTGGCCAAGGCCTTGGCCTGAGATGAGCACGCCCATATCTCACTGCGAGTCTCCATTCATCTGCTGGCTCGGCGCAGACTGCAATCCTCCGGCCCTTGCGGCCGCCTCTCTTTGAGATGAACAAAGAGCCGGCAATTTTGCCGGCTCTTGGGTTTACGTTTAACACTTTCGCTGTCAGGGGGATATGTGTGATCACCATTCAAGACAGCCCGCGAGCTGTCAGTGTAGTAACACGCGACATCTGACCAGCTGATTGAGACGTCTCCCCTGGCAAATTACCCACCGTGTCCCATAGCAAGCTCAGCCGTTTAACTGGTAGCTTTCATATCCAGTCTTGCAAGCTAAAGACAGATGGGAAAGTCAGGCAGCCTCAATACTGCTGCGTTTTGTACAAGCGACTGACTCTACGAGACCTGTTCCAGATCGCTGCGCACTGCAGGGGGCAAACAACGCTCCCAGCCCCATAGCAACACCAGCAGCAGGGTCACATCATCGAACCACCCCAGCAAGGGCACCACGTCGGGGATAAGATCCACCGGACTGATGCCATAGAGCAGGATAAGGATCACCAGCCCCCTCGCCCACCAGGGGGTACCGGGATGGCGAAAGCCCTGATAGAGACGACGAAGCCGTTGCCAGATCAGCCAGCGTTTGCGGCTCATGACTCGATCAACTCGCTGCGCAGCCGCTGGATCTGATCCCGCAGTGCCGCCGCCTGTTCGAACTCCAGATCCCGGGCATGCTGGAACATCAGCTCCTCCATCCGTTTGATCTCTTTGGCAATCTCGCTGGCAGAGCGGACATGGTACTCCCCTTGCGGCTCGGCTGCCTTGCGCATTCCCTTGCCTGGTTTGCCTGCAGTGCGGCTGCCGCCCATGTCCATCACATCGCCAATGGATTTGTTGAGCCCTTTGGGGGTGATGCCATGCTTGAGGTTATGGGCATGCTGCAAGGCGCGACGCCGCTCGGTCTCCTCAATGGCTACCTTCATCGAGTTGGTGATGGTATCGCCGTAGAGAATGACCTTGCCGTTGAGGTTACGCGCCGCCCGGCCGATGGTCTGGATCAGCGAGCGGGTCGAGCGCAGGAAACCCTCTTTATCCGCATCCAGAATCGCCACCAGCGACACCTCCGGCATGTCGAGACCTTCCCGCAGCAGGTTGATGCCGACCAGTACATCGAACTTGCCGAGGCGCAGATCGCGGATGATCTCCACCCGCTCTACCGTGTCGATATCGGAGTGGAGGTAGCGCACCTTGACGTCGTGCTCCGCCAGATACTCGGTCAAGTCTTCCGCCATCCGCTTGGTCAGAGTCGTGACCAGCACCCGCTCCTCGACGGCGACCCGCTTGCGGATCTCGGAGAGCAGATCGTCCACCTGAGTGGTCACCGGACGCACCTCGATCTCCGGATCGAGCAAGCCAGTTGGGCGCACCACCTGCTGCACCACATCGCCGCCGGACTTCTCCAGCTCGTAGGGGCCGGGAGTCGCCGAGACAAACACCGTCTGCGGCATCAGCGCTTCAAATTCGTCAAACTTGAGTGGCCGGTTGTCCAGCGCAGAGGGGAGCCGGAAACCGTACTCCACCAGGGTCTCCTTGCGGGAGCGGTCCCCTTTGAACATGGCGCCGATCTGCGGCACCGTGACGTGGGACTCATCGATGATGAGCAGGCCATCCCCCGGCAGGTAGTCAAACAGGGTGGGCGGCGGCTCCCCCGGCGCACGGCCGGAGAGGTAGCGGCTGTAGTTCTCTATGCCGGAGCAGTAACCCAGCTCCTGCATCATCTCCATGTCGAACTGGGTGCGCTGGCTGATGCGCTGCTCTTCCACCAGCTTGTTGAGGGACAACAGTTGCTCGCGGCGGCTGCGCAGCTCCTCCTTGATATGTTCGATGGCCCCCAAAATGGTTTCGCGCGGGGTGGCGTAGTGGGTCTTGGGGTAGATGGTGTAGCGCACTACCGTCTGCTCTATGGCGCCGGTCAGAGGATCGAACTGGGAGAGCCGCTCCACCTCCTCGTCAAACAGCTCCACCCGTAGGGCCAGCTTGTCCGATTCGGCAGGGTAGATGTCGATCACTTCACCACGCACCCGGAAGGTACCGCGTTGAAACGCCATGTCGTTGCGGGTGTACTGCAGCTCGGCGAGGCGACGCAGGATATCCCGCTGGTTGATCACATCCCCCACTTTCAAGTGCAACATCATGCTCAGATAAGCCTGGGGATCCCCCAGACCATAGATGGCCGACACCGAAGCAACGATCACCACGTCGCGCCGTTCCAGCAGCGCCTTGGTGGCCGACAATCGCATCTGCTCGATGTGATCGTTAATCGAGGCATCCTTCTCAATGAAGGTGTCGGTGGTCGGCACATAGGCTTCGGGCTGGTAATAGTCGTAGTAGGAGACGAAATACTCCACCGCGTTGTCGGGGAAGAACTCCTTCATCTCGCCATAGAGCTGGGCGGCCAGGGTCTTGTTGGGAGCCAGGATCATGGTCGGGCGGTTCAGGGTGGCGATGACGTTGGCCATGGTGAAGGTCTTGCCCGAACCGGTCACCCCGAGCAGGGTCTGGTGGGCCAGCCCCGACTCGATGCCCTCCAGCAGTTGGGCAATCGCCGTGGGCTGATCCCCGGCGGGTTGAAACTGGCTGGCTAACTTGAACAATTTGCTCATGAACACTCCCGACACAGAACAGCAGAGGAGCAGTGTAACCGAGGGTTTGTCAGCGGTACACCCGTGCCATCATCCCGCGAATGGCTTGACCACCCCGGACACCTTCTGTATGATGCTCCTCCTTGCCTGATGTTCCCCCGTAGTTCAGTCGGTAGAACGGCGGACTGTTAATCCGTATGTCACTGGTTCAAGTCCAGTCGGGGGAGCCAATTCCTCACCATCTCGGTGCAAGTTATCCACTTTAGTGCCCTCCCCAGCTTTTTTTAATGCACAAGATCCTTCTTGCTGCTTACGATTCCTTTTGTTACCGGTTCCAGCTCGACAGAGTTTTCTTCTGCCATATCTAACTATTTGATTTTTATAGCAAGTTTTTTTCTGCGGTATTTTTTGAACAGCACTTGCAGCCCAGTCGTGACGCGGCTTACCGGCCGATGAACAAGATTCATAAACAGGGTTATCCACAGATTCTGTGGGTAACTGCCGCAATCCCTGTCGGGACGCGGGATAGCTGGCAATCCCGGCTTTTCAAGAGCGGTTTTGCTGCGGAACCTGATTTTATGCTGTTTTTACGCATCTCTGGTCAGTGGCACAAAAGGGGGCTTTTGAACCTTTTTTGAGATATCTTTTTGCCAGGCCAGTCAGGCTGGGCGAACGGGCAAATCATCCCCTGTTTCACCTCGTGCCCACCCTCTGATCCCGCTGGTTGAATCTTCTGAAACTGATCTCACTTAAGCGTTGCAGCAGCAGAATCTAAAGTTTTTACCTCTGCCATCCCCCAAGCAAGACCACTAGCATTTTTCACTAATTGACACTGGGGGACACAGCAAGAAGCTCCCTATTTTTCCCCCTTGCCCCCCTATCGCCTCGAAATAGTGCGAGATCCCTTTCGATTAATCGGCCCCTTGCGCTTCTTTATTGGGGATAGATCCGGCACAATATCGGCCCCACTTTTTTCCTCGGTTTTTCCGGGCATGACCATAGATTTCGTGACACTGCTACATCAAAGCGACTCCCTGCTGCTATTCGTGGTACTGGCCTTCGGCCTGCTGCTGGGCAAAGTTCGGCTTGGCAACTTTCAGATTGGCAACACCATCGGCGTATTGTTCACTGCCCTGCTGTTTGGCCAGATGGGCTTCGAGTTCACAACCACCACAGAAAACGTCGGCTTTATGCTGTTCATCTTCTGTGTGGGGATCGAGGCGGGCCCTCACTTCTTCAGCGTCTTCCTGCGCGACGGCATCCACTACATCACCCTGACCCTGGTGATCTTGCTGACCGCCCTGCTGCTGACGGTGGGGCTGGCCAAGTTCTTCAATCTGGGGCCGGGGATGGCGGCGGGGATCCTGGCAGGTTCCCTCACCTCGACCCCCGCGCTGGTGGGTGCCCAGGATGCCTTGCGCAGCGGCCTGCTCAACCTGCCCCATCAGACCGATATGCAGGCGGTGCTCGACAACATGGGCATCGGCTACGCCCTGACCTATCTGGTGGGTCTTGTGGGCCTGATGCTGGTGGTGCGCTACCTCCCGTCGCTGGCACGGCTCGACCTCAACACCGAAGCGCAAAAAATCGCCCGCGAGCGGGGTCTCTCCGACAGCGAGAGTCGCAAGACCTATCTGCCCATCATCCGCGCCTATCGGGTTGGCCCCGAGCTGGCGGCCTGGATTGGTGGTCGTACCCTGCGAGAGACCGGCATCTATCCCCATACCGGCTGCTATGTGGAGCGGATCCGCCGCAACGGCATTCTGGCCAGTCCCGACGGCGATGCCGTTATTCAGGAAGGGGATGAGATCGCCCTGGTGGGCTATCCCGAGAGCCACGAGAAGCTGGACGTCAACTACCGCAACGGTAAAGAGGTGTTTGATCGCAACCTGCTCGACCTGCAGATCGTCACCGAAGAGATAGTGGTAAAGAATGACTCCGTGGTAGGTCGCCATCTGGTGGAGCTCAACCTCACCGAGAAAGGGTGCTTCCTCAACCGAGTGGTGCGCTCCCAGATCGAGATGCCGTTCGATCGCAACATCATGCTGCAAAAAGGCGACGTGTTGCAGATCAGCGGCGAGAAGCAGCGGGTCAAACTGCTGGCCAACAAGATCGGCTTTATCAGCATCCACAGCCAGACCACGGATCTGGTGGCTTTCACCACCTTCTTCGTACTCGGCCTGCTGATTGGCTCCGTTTCGCTGGTGTTCGGTCAGATCGAGTTTGGCCTTGGCAACGCCGTCGGCCTGCTGTTGGCGGGCATTCTGATGGGTTACCTGCGGGCCAACCACCCGACGGTCGGCTATGTGCCGCCCGGTGCGCTCAGATTGGCCAAGGATCTCGGTCTTGCGGTCTTTATGGTGAGCACCGGCCTCAAGGCGGGTGGCGGCATTCTGGATCACTTGAGCGAAGTGGGTGCCGTGGTACTCTTCTCCGGTATACTGGTCACCACCTTGCCGGTACTGGTGGGTTACCTGTTCGGGGTCTGGGTATTGAAGATGAACCCGGCGCTGCTGCTCGGTGCCATCACAGGTGCCCGTACCTGTGCCCCCGCCATGGATGTGGTCAACGAGGCAGCCAATAGTTCCATTCCGGCGCTTGGCTACGCAGGTACCTATGCGGTGGCCAACGTGATGCTGACGCTGGCGGGCTCCTTTATCATCGGCTTCTGGTTCTAGCCAGTACCATCACATTACCGCTAACAAAGAAGGGAGCCTCAGGCTCCCTTCTTGCTGTCTGATATTCTCCCAAGACGCGGAGCAGACTCATTGGTGTGACCTCGCCTGACACCAACCATCTACGCTGAACTCTGCCCCCCTATCCTACAATGGTTGAAGCTCTGCTCTGCTCTGCTCTGCTCTGCTCTGCTCTGCTCTGCTCTGCTCTGCTCTGCTCT
>NZ_JBODRQ010000161.1:0-6512 GCF_050633025.1 Aeromonas sp. | reverse complement strand
GTGGTGCGGGATGGCCGCCTGCGCTGGCCGATCCCCGGTGAAATTCAGGAGCTGGTGGATCTCACCATCCATCGGGTGCGTCGCCGTGCCAAATACCTGCTGCTGGAGACCGATTTCGGCACCGCTATCCTCCATCTGGGGATGTCCGGCAGCCTGCGGGTGCTGGATATCGGTACCCCGGTCGAGAAGCACGATCACGTGGATATCGAGCTGGAGAATGGCAAGCTGCTGCGGCTCAACGATCCGCGCCGCTTCGGCGCCCTGCTCTGGACCCGTGAACCGGCCGAAGCCCACGTGCTGCTCGCCAAGCTGGGGCCCGAGCCGCTCACCGATACCTTCAGTGCTGATTACCTGCAGGGGCGTGCCAAGGGGCGCAGCACTGCCATCAAGCAGTTCCTGATGGACAATCAGGTGGTGGTCGGGGTGGGCAACATCTACGCCAACGAGGCGCTCTATGCCGCCGGCATTCACCCCAAACGGGCGGCGGGCAATATCAGCGCCGAGCGGCTGGGAACCCTGGTGGCCGAGATCAAGCGCGTGTTGGCCGAGGCGATTCGCCAGGGCGGCACTACCCTCAAGGATTTCACCAGTGCCGATGGCAAGCCGGGCTATTTCGTGCAGCAGTTGCAGGTCTATGGCCGTGGCGGTCAGCCCTGTTTCCACTGTCACACCCTGCTGACCGAGACAAGAATGGGGCAGCGCACCACGGTTTTTTGCACTCATTGCCAGCGCTGAGTGCACTGTTTGCCCCGATCCGGGGGAAGTTGTAACCGCATATTTCTCGGCTGTTGAATATTTGCACAGTTGTCTTTAGTATCTCGGCCGTTCAGGCGGTTTGAGAAATAAAAATGACAATTAAATCAATAGACTGGGAGTATTTATCCCGGCTGGAGCGCTATTGCGCAAAATCCATGGCCCGCTTCCTCTACCCCGAGGGATGTGACCGGAAAACTTTCAATCGCGGCAAGTTTGTGCTGCGCAGCCTGCTCTATCGCAAGTCGCTGAGCCGGGTCTTCAGCCTGTTTCAGTGCGACTCGCTCAAGGCACTGCCAGCTGTCTATCCCGAGTTGCTCGACAAGCCGATGCGCCCCTATCGCTTCGCCAGTGCCAGCGCCCGTGAGCGGGCCGAGATGCTGGAAAATCACTATCGGTTGCTGCTGGAGTGCTACCCGCAGCTGATCGACCCCCTCTATCTGGGCGAGGGGATCGCGTTGGGGCACTATCCCCAGAGCGGCTGCCGCATTCTGCTGCGCCATGATGGCACCTTCCGCCGTGAGGCCGAGCTGGCGCTCTCTATCGTCAACGGCGAGGGGCAGCGCCTCTACAGCTGTGCCTTCTCGCTGGCGGGCAGCGTGGATCGTTTGATTCTGATGATCGGCTCCATGCAGGGGCCGGAGCCTGCGGTCGACAATGCCCAGGATCGGGTGCGTGAGCTGACCAAAGAGGGACACGGCCTGCGACCCAAATCCCTGCTGGTGCAGCTGGTGCTGCAACTGGCGCAGGCCATGGGGGCGGCGGAGGTGCTGGCGGTGCGCAAGCGGGCCCACGTGTTTCAGGCCAGGCGCTACAGCAGCAAGCAGAAAGCCAACCTGCAGGCCGATTATGACGAGCTGTGGCAGGAGTTCGACGCCCGGGATGTGGATGCCAACTTTGTCGCCCTGCAGCTGCAGTCGCGCAAGCCGCTGGAGGAGATCGCCTCCAAGAAGCGGGCCATGTATCGGCGCCGCTACGAGTGGCTCGATCAGCTGGTGCAGGAGATGAATGAGCGGTTTGCCCGTCAGTAACCGGCAAGCAGGCTGACCTCTCCATGCGAGAGAGATACAACAAGGGCTACCCGCGGGTAGCCCTTGTCGTTTCTGTCATCAGAAGAGGGATTAGCGCTGTTGCTGTTTGGCTGCGATGGCTTGGGCCACTACCGGGTCGACAAACTGGCGGATGTCGCCACCGTGCAGCGCCACCTCTTTCACCAGGGTGGAGGAGATAAAGGAGTTCTCCTCGGCCGGGGTGAGGAAGACGCTCTCAAGCGTGGGCATAAGGCGGCGGTTCATGTTGGCCAGCTGGAACTCGTACTCGAAGTCGGAGACGGCGCGCAAACCGCGGATCAGCACATTGGCCTGATGCTCTTTGGCGAAATCGACCAGTAGCCCAGAGAAGCCAACCACCTTGACGTTGGGAAGCGTACTGGTCACTTGCTGGACAAGCTGGACACGTTCTGCCAGATCGAACAGCGGGCGCTTGCTCGGGCTGTTGGCGACCCCGACCACCACCTCGTCAAACAGCTTGGCGGCGCGGCCGATCAGATCGGCGTGGCCATTGGTAACGGGATCAAACGTCCCGGGATAAATTACCCTGGTAGTCATCTTTGCGGTCCTGCAACCTGGAAATTTGGTCGCATTATAAGGTCGTCGCTTGAGAATAGCAGTGCATCAGGCAAGAATACGCCATCGCGCATCAAGCCTCCTTGCATTGATGACAGGGAGCAAAGGGATTTTTTATGAAACGTATTCTGGTCGTTCGCAATGACAAGATTGGTGACTTCATG
The DNA here is from genome assembly GCF_050633025.1 of Aeromonas sp. Taxonomy (GTDB): domain Bacteria; phylum Pseudomonadota; class Gammaproteobacteria; order Enterobacterales; family Aeromonadaceae; genus Aeromonas. The sequence goes on along the minus strand of NZ_JBODRQ010000161.1, from coordinate 3,970 downwards.
CTGGCGTGGCCTAGCTTCGCCATGCTCAAAGGCTCCATGGAGTGTCATGTGACTGCCCTGGTTCCGGCCTACACGGCGCCGCTGGCCCGGCTCTGCCCCTGGATTGACGAGGTGATCATCGATCCGGGCGTGCGGGCGGACAAGGAGCAACAGCGAGCGCTGTTGGCGCGGATCAAGGCGGCGGCGTTCGACGCGTCCATCTGCCTCTTCTCCAACTCCCGCAACGCCATGCTGGTGTGGAAGGCGCACATCCCTTACCGGCTGGCCCCGGCGACCAAGCTGGCGCAGGTGCTCTACAACCAGCGGCTGGTGCAACGCCGCTCACGCTCCCAGAAGCCGGAGTCCGAGTACAATCTGGAGCTGATCCGCCGTTTCCTGGCCGATCAGCAGGTGGCCGTGGTGGAGCCCAAGACTCCCTTCCTCAGTTTCGATGAGGCGAGCCTGCAGCAGGTGCGCGAACAGCTGGCGGCCAAGCTCAAGCTCGATGCCAGCCGCCCCTGGCTGATGGTACACGCCGGCAGCGGTGGCTCGGCCAACAACCTCTCCATCGAGCAGTATGCTCGCATCATCATCAAGCTCAATCAGGCCTGCCCCGAGCTGCAGTGCGTGCTGACCGCAGGCCCGGGCGAGGAGAAGATGGCCGAACAGTTGGCGGCCGAGCTGCTGGCCCACGGCGGCAACGGCTGGATCTACCGCTCCAGCGACGGTCTGCCGATGTTCTGTCAGGTGCTCGCCAACGCAGCCCTGTTTATAGCCGGCAGTACCGGCCCGCTCCATATTGCCGGCGCGCTCGATGTGCCGACCATCGGCTTCTTCCCGATGCGCCGCTCCGCCACTCCGCTGCGCTGGAAGCCCCTCAACAGCGAAGGGCGCCACCTGGCCTTCAGCCCGCCGGAGGATAGCGACCATCCTGAGGATATGAGCCAGCTCGATCCCAAGACTATGGTGCCGGTGATGGCCCGCTGGGCAGCTCCTTTCTGGCGCAAATAACGTATGCTGCAGTGCAGACAGGGCCCCGCGGGGCCCTGTTTCGTATGACGGTTATTCCGGCTGCTGTGGTTGTTGGCGTACCCAGAGGTCGGCGTATTTGACGAAGGTGGAGTGGGTGGAGAGGAGCGCCAGCAGCAGCCCCTGCTTGCCATCGAGGAAGCCCGCTTTGAGCAGGTACATCTTGAGGAAGCAGCCGACAGCGTGGATCAGCCCCTGACTGAGGGAGCCCTTCTTGCCGCGAGCGGTTCGCTGATCGGCCCAGGCGCGGGCATAACCGGCCGATTTGACTAGATAGTGCTCCAGATCCCGATAGGTGAAGTGGTGCAGGTCGCCGTAGAGGTTGACGATCTTCATGTTGGCGCGCACCTCCACCTTTTCGTGCACCAGCGCCTCGTTGTAGCTGGTGAGTGCCTTGGGATAGAGGCGCAGCACCCGGTCTGGATACCAGCCGCTGTGGCGGATAAAGCGGCCAAACACCCAGGAGAGGCGCGGCAGCGAGTAGATGGTGTCGCTGGCCGGATTGGCCATCACGTTGGCGATGGCGGTTTTCAGCTCGGGGGTGAGCCGCTCGTCGGCATCCAGCCACAGCACCCACTCAGATTGCACGTGGGACTGGGCCAGCCGGCGCTGCTTGCCAAAGCCGGGCCACTTGGCGTTGACGAAGAAACGGGCACCAAATTCGGCGGCGATGGCCGGGGTTTCGTCCTGACTGCCTGAGTCCAGAATGACGATCTCGTCCACCAGTCCGTTGAGGGAGGCGAGGCACTTGCGCAGGTTGTCGGCTTCATTCTTGACGATCAGAACGGCAGCCAGAGTCGGTTTTTTCACGAAATGGGGCTCTCGGTTGTTGCCCGTCTGGCGGGGCGGATGTGTATTGATGGGCCATTCTAACGGAAAAACGGGTCAAAGAGAGAGCCGCCATTGCCCGTTTCTGTCGGCTGCTTGCCTCTCTCGTCTCGCCCGGCTGGGGAGAAGAAGGGCGCCGCTGGAAAAATGGGGTGACGGCAGCGTCTGCCAAGGATCTTCTGTTATTTATCCAGTCATTCTTGGGGCATAATCTCGCCCAGTGATGATTAACCGCCGGGCCAGACCCGAGAGAAGACGCGTAATGAAAATATTGGTGATCGGCCCCTCCTGGGTCGGCGACATGGTGATGTCCCAGAGTCTCTACAAGGCGATCAAGGCCAACCATCCCGAGAGCGAGCTGCACGTGATGGCCCTTGCCTGGTGCTGCGCACTGCTGGAGCGGATGCCGGAGGTGGACAAGGCGATCACCATGCCCCTTGGCCACGGTGACTTCAAGCTGGTGGCGCGCCGCCGCCTCGGCAAGCAGCTGGCGGCCGAGAAGTATGATCAGGCCATCGTCCAGCCCAACTCCATGAAGTCGGCGCTGATCCCCTGGTTTGCCCGCATTCCGGTGCGTACCGGCTGGAAGGGGGAGAGCCGCTACGGTCTGCTCAACGATCTGCGCAGCAACAAGTCCGCCTTCCCGCTGATGGTGGAGGGCTATCTGGCGCTCGCCTATCCCAAGGTGCAGATGAAGAGCCGGGCCGATATCCCGACCATTCCTCACCCCTCTCTGCACGTTGATCTGGTCAACCAGAGCAAGGCGCTGGAGCGGCTGGGGCTGGATCGTGCCCGCCCGGTGCTGGTGCTCTGCCCCGGTGCCGAGTTTGGCCCGGCCAAGCGCTGGCCTGAGGGGCACTACGCCGTGGTGGCCCAGCAGCATCTGGACGAGGGGTGGCAGGTGTGGATCTTCGGCTCCAACAAGGATGTACCGGTGGCCAACACCATCCGGGATCGGGTCAACCTGCTGACTCGCCCCAATTGCCACGTGCTGGCGGGCAAGACCAGCCTGCACGAGGCGATCGATCTGATGGCGCTGGCCAGCCGGGTCATCTCCAACGACTCCGGCCTGATGCACATCGCCGCCGCCCTCAACCGGCCACTGGTGGGCGTCTATGGCTCCACTTCGCCGCTCTATACCCCGCCGCTGGCGGATCGGGTCGAGATCGTCCACACCGACATCGAGTGCCGCCCCTGCTTCAAGCGCACCTGCAAATTCGGCCATCTCAAGTGCCTGATCGACCTAGCGCCGGAGCTGGTGGTTGATGCCTGCAAGAAGCTGGAGCAGAGCCAATAAGATGCCCTACCGTCTGCTCTACAACCTGCTGATCCATCTGGGATTGCCGCTGGCGCTGCTGGCCCTCTACCAGCCGAAGAAAGGCAAGCCAGGCTTTGGCAAGCGCTGGGCCGAGCATCTCGGGCGGCTGCCTGCCACCGGACAGGAGGCGCCACTGTGGATCCATGCGGTGAGCGTGGGGGAGACGCTGGCCATCACGCCGCTCATTCGCGCCCTCAAGGCGGAGCGGCCCGACCTGCCGATCCTGCTCACCACCACCACCCGCACCGGCGCCGATCAGGCTGCCAAGCTGGGGGATCTGGTGATCCATCGCTACGCGCCGCTCGACTACCCCTGGGCCATTGCCGCTTTTCTAGACACCTTCAAGCCGCGCGCGCTCTGGGTGATGGAGACCGAGCTGTGGCCGAACTGGCTGACCGCCTGCGAGGCGCGCCGCTTGCCGGTGACCATTATCAATGCCCGCCTTTCCGAGCGTTCCTGCCAGCGTTATGCCCGCTTCCACGGCGCCTTCGACGCCCTGAGCCGGCCGCTGACCCATCTGCTCTGTCAGCATCAGGATGATGCCGACCGCTTCGCCCGCCTCGGCATCGATCGTTCGCGGCTGGCGGTGACCGGCTCCATCAAGTTCGATATCCAGTTTGGTGACGAGGTGCAGGCCAAAGGGCGTGCTCTGCGTCAGCAGCTGGGGGCGGATCGGCCGGTCTGGATCGCCGCCAGCACCCATCAGGGTGAGGACGAGCAGGTGCTGGCCGCCTTCGATCTGCTGCTCAAACGCCATCCCGACGCGCTGCTCATTCTGGTGCCGCGCCACCCCGAGCGGTTCGACCGGGTGGCCGA